>JBMOIW010000012.1:0-34665 GCA_049317145.1 Acidimicrobiia bacterium | reverse complement strand
CACCGTCGCATCAACTCCGTGAGCTTTTGGACGCGGCACGCAACGCTGGCGCCCCGCCAACCGGCACCTGGCTCGCCGTCCGCGCGGTGCTCTCCACGTTCGCCGACCGCATTCCCGACGACGAACGACAGCACGTGTTTTCGCATCTCCCGGCAGACGTCGTTGGCCTTGCCGCGGTGCCGCATCGCCGGGGCGAAGCCAAACCGCGTACTGTTCCGCAGTTGATCGGGACTGTACAGGTAGTGAGCGGGTTACCCCTCTCGGACGCGACACGCGTCACCGAAGCGGTGATTGGCACCTTACGCACACTCGTTCCCGACGAGACGCGCGACGTTGCCGCCACGCTGCCCGCGGAACTGCGAAGACTCTGGAAAACGGCAACGCCGGCGCCTCGGACGAATGCCTAGCGCACGTCCCCGAACTCCGAAGCCCGCAGCCGGTACAGCACGTGCGGACAAAGTGGGTGGTCAACCGGAAGCGCCGGGTGTGCGAAGTCCTCGCGCGGTTCGTGCCGCATGCCGAGTTTCTCCATAACGCGTCGCGAACGATGATTGGCGTAAGTGGTAAACGACACCACGCCGTCGAGCCCCACCCGCGCAAAACCATCACTGAGCGCAACGCGCGCCGCTTCGGTCGCATACCCCTGATTCCAATGTGCAGCAGCGATCCGCCAGCCGACCTCGACCGCCGGGGTGAAGTGGGCGTTCCACGTCGGCTGCGAGAGCCCGGTCCAACCGATGAATTCGCTTGTCGACCGGAGTTCGACTGCCCACAATCCGTACCCACGTACGTCGAACATCTGGTCGACACGCGCGGCGAGAGCATCACTTTTTTCCCGGGAGAGCGTCTCCGGCATGAACTCCATGACACGCGGATCGGCATTCATGGCAGCAAAAGGTTCCCGGTCTTCGAGCCGCCAGCGGCGCAACACCAACCGCGACGTGATCAAGGCTTCCGGGAGTGCAAAGGTGGTCACGACGCCACTGTGCCACATCGGTGTCGGAATCGCTGGCCCGCTACCCCGCTTGAATCAGTCCATCGTGTCCATCGCGTCGGCGATACAACACCGATGGCCGACCATCAACGTCGTCCAAAAAGAACACGAAATGTGCGTGCCCGTTGGCCGAAGGTGCTTCGATCTCGAGCAACAGGCGCGCATCGGCAATGCTGCAGACAGGCGCCGTGCCCGGATCCAGAACGACCAACGCGACAACTCCGGCGATCGTCTCCGGATCGGGGTGTTGTTGCACGACTCGGTATCGATTCCGCTCGCGTGCCACAACATTGGCTTCGCCGGTCGCGAGATTCGTGAATGCAAAGAAGTCGTGATCCAATATCTCAAGGTCGAAAATTGCTTCGTCAATTGTCTCAGTCGGCCAATCCACGACTTTGCGGCGGCGAATTTCGCGCTCCTCCAATGGGCGTTCGTACATCCCGGATGCCCGAGCGGTCAGCGCTTGACCATGATGCCAGGTCGTCGGATCCGCCAAGCGCGCGTGCGTTGCTTGCGCACGATCCCGAAGCCGCTCAATATGGAGCGTCAATCGCTGGGCCGCCCCGTCGATTGCTTCGTGCATCGTCGCCGCGGCCCAGTGTGCCCGAGTCGGCCGACCATTAATGTCCGCACTCATCTCTACGTACGCGTGCAACGCGCGGGCCGGGTCCTGGTGTTGTGTCATGCGCACTTCGAGCTGGAGCACTGGTCCACCCGCCACGCGCGCCGCATGTGCGAGTTTCTCTTCGGCATACGCAATATCGGTCGCGGATACCGCGCCACGAACGACACGGATAACCCGCACCTCTCGCTGTATTTCCCAATCAGCTTTCGTCTTTGCCACGTACGCCTACTTTCGAGGATTGCGTCGGAGCCGATCCGTAAACGCGCTACGCGGCACCCAGGGCTGATCGTGGGGCGGCTCGGGGGAAACTTCGTGCGGGGACTCCGCCCGATCCTCGCCATGCGGCGTATGTGACCGTCGACAGGTCGCGCAGCGACCTTCTTGTACATCGTGGGTGCTTCCGCAATCTCGACATTGCTCCATGGGCCACCTCCGGGGAAACGCTGCCCGGAATTGACCCAGTTCGTACGCGCCCTATCCGCAATACGGCGAAACGCGTACGCGCGCTACGGCGCGAGTCGCTGGCGCTCCCACCCTGCGCCAACCCGCGTGTACCGAAAGCGATCATGCAACCGATTGGAACGACCTTGCCAGAACTCCATCTCGACCGGATGTAGCCGCCAGCCACCCCAATGCGGTGGGCGCGGTACTGCGCCCACGCGCGCATCGAGATCCGCCACACCAAAGCGCGCGCAGGCTTCGTTGATGCGCGCTTCTAGCACGGCGCGATCAGGAATCGGATCACTCTGGGGCGATGCCCACGCACCGATCTGGGAACCCACCGGTCGCGTCGCAAAATACCGATCGGCAACATCCTCGGAAACGGGTGTGACGGCACCCACCGCGCGCACCTGACGATCCAGTTCGGGCCAATACCAGGCCAACGCCGCACGCGGGTTAGCGAGAAGCTCTCGGCTCTTGCGACTCTCAAGGTTCGTGTAGACGTCGAATCCCTCTGCCGAAACACCCCGCAGCAACACGAACCGCAACGATGGTTGACCGTCGTCCGTTGTCGCCAACGCAACTGCGGCAGGTTCAAGGGTGTCGAGCGCAAGCACTTCGTCAAACCAACGCTGAAACTGCTCGATAGGGTCCGCAACCAGTTGCGATTCCTCCAACGGTTGCCCGCGATAGTCGCGACGCGTAGCGGCAAAGCGTTCTGAGTCCATGGAGGCAGGCTAGCGAGTTGCCGCGACCGGATACCGGAGCAGCGCCGCGATTGCTCGATCCCGGTTATAGGTGAGCGCAACGAGGCATGGGCCATTGACCAGAAGGGCAAATCCCGCCACCGCGGCGACAATCCATTGTGGGTTCCACAGCACCATGAACGGAACAATCAACATCGCAGTCCAATGGACAACAATCGCACGCCGACACTCGATCACGAACGTCGACAGCGAACCAGGGCGCACGTGCGCGTCTTTGCGCGCCGGACCGAACCAACCCCCGGCATCAGGAAGCCAACGTTTCCAGTGTCGAACCCCCAGCAGGAGCGCAACGCGTGTCGTTGCCGTACATGGGGGGCAATAGGCGCGGGTAAACCATCGGCTCGGGAGTTGAGCACCCACGATGCCCGCGCCGACACACCACCCGCCGAAAATCGCCAGGTCGATACACAGCAACAGCAGCGTCATCGCGCCGCACCCGAGTGCTGCACGATGCGATCCCGCCAGCGCATAGGTGCGCGGCGAAGCCGGAGCCACACGGACCGCGCGAATGCGACTGCAAATACTGCCAACGGTATGGGAAAACACCAGCTACTGAGCCAGCCGAACGCACCGACCGTTCGGGTCAGCACGAACCATTGCGCGCAGAATGCCAGGAACCATGCCAGCGCAATCCCGCGCGCACTGACCGTCGCGGCAGGGAGCGCTGCTTGCACCAATGCCCCGGTTGCGGTGACGAGCCCGATCATCCACCACACAATCGCGAATAGCCGCGGCCATGCAGTTGCGCCCATGCCGGCTGCCAAGTTGCGAGCAAATCCGCGGAGCATCGTCGAAAACCCCTCGGGGTACATACGAAATGACAGCTCCGATCGTCCGGCAAACGTCTCGATACGAACTCCGCGCGTACGCGCGCGCTGTGCCAAGGCGAGATCCTCTGGTACCGCGCCACGTACTGCAGCAAACCCGCCAAGCGTTTCGAGCGTCGCCCGGGTGAGCGCCAGACACGGACCGAATGCCATACGCATGTCGTTGGACGCGCGTAAACCCGTGACACCGGCACCCATCACGGCAAGTAGATTTCCCGCAGCACTCAGCCCCTCACCAAACGTCGGTGCCCGATGAAACGGTTGCACCGACACCAGGCTGTCGTCGGTTACTCGAGCGACCACTCGTGCCAGCGCGTCGCACGCAAGCGTTGTATCTGCATCGAGAAACACGAGCACTGGAGCAGTCGTGGCCGCAACACCCTGCGCACACGCCCACGCTTTGCCGAGCCAGCCCTCGGGCAGCGACGTGCCGTGCACCACGCGGGCCCCGTGCGCGTGCGCCACGTCGGTAGTGGCGTCGGTGGAGTTGTCGTTCACCACCACGAGCTCCGTGATGGTGCAGGTTTGCTGCGCCAAGGAGTGCAGCAGCGTGGCGATCTGGTGTGCTTCGTTGCGAGCGGGGATGACAACCGCAATCGCGCGTTCGGCGGACATGGAAGCGGGTGGCAGCATGCGAATGCCAGCACCGATCCACCAGCCGACACCCCATTGCGACGCCAACACCACGCTGTCCCAATTCACGCTCGCATCGTAGAACCCGCACTGCATCGCCGGGCCGGTAGCGTTCGGGCATGGATTTCACCCCGAACCCACGAGTCGTTGCATTGTGCGACCAACTCGAAGCGTTCATCGCCACCGTGGTCGAACCGGCAGAATCCGTCTACGCCGCCGAGATGCGAACACTTGAGGACCCGCACGCTCCGCCGCCGATTCTCGAAACACTCAAGACCGAAGCCCGCGAGCGCGGGCTGTGGAACTTGTTCTTTCGTGACTCGCAATACGGCCCGGGGCTTTCGGTCACCGAGTATGCGCCGTTAGCGGAATGCATGGGCATGTCGCGCCTGGCCCCCGAGGTCACCAACTGCAGTGCGCCCGATACCGGCAACATGGAAGTACTGGCGGAGTTCGGCACGCCCGAGCAACGTGACCAGTGGTTGACGCCGCTCCTCCACGGCGAGATCCGATCGTGTTTTGCCATGTCCGAACCTTGGGTGGCGAGTTCGGACGCAACGAACATCGAGAGTCGAATCGAACGCGACGGAGACGAGTACGTAGTTCGCGCGCACAAGTGGTGGACGAGTGGCGCCGCCTCGTCGAGGTGTCGCGTGGCGTTGGTGCTCGGGATCACCGATCCTGATGCGGATCGCCACGCTCGCCACTCGATCGTTCTGGTGCCGATGGATTTACCCGGCGTGCGAGTCGTGCGCACCCTTCCGGTGTTCGGATTCGATGAAGGAGGCGGTCACGCCGAAGTGCTCTTTGAAGAGGTGCGCGTGCCGATCAGTGCTCGCATCGGCGCAGAGGGGGCTGGCTTCGCTATTGCGCAGTCGCGCCTCGGACCGGGTCGCGTGCATCACTGCATGCGGGCGATCGGGCTCGCCGAAAAAGCGCTACGGCTCATGACGCAACGTGCCGCGACTCGCGTTGCGTTCGGAAAGCCACTGGCTGCACAAGGGGTCATTCAAGACTGGATTGCCGAAAGCCGCATCGCAATCGATCAAGCGCGCCTGCTGGTGCTTTCCACCGCGTGGAAAATCGACACTGCGGATGCTCGCGCCGCGCGCACCGAGATTGCGGCTATCAAAGTTGCGGCGGCTCGCGTGGCCAACGAGGTGATCGATCGTGCGATACAGGTCTTCGGTGGTGCGGGACTCAGCAACGACTGGCCGCTGGCGGAGATGTACGCGCACGCTCGGGCATTGCGCATTGTGGATGGACCCGATGAGGTCCACAAAGCCCTGATTGCTCGAGCGGAACTGGCGGCACAGAGTTACGAAGCGACCGCAACGACGTCGAAGTGATCGCGTAGCGGCCCCACGACGAGGCCGCGCTGCGCACACATCGTCATGAGATCGGGCAGGGCGCCGAGCGCACTGCGCCACGCCAGCGGTGCGGATGTGCAATCCGAGTCATGTAACAGCACCGTGCCGCCATCGAGCGTGCCGCGTTCGAGATCCGCCAGCACCGTGTCCGGTGTCGCAGCGGCACGCCAATCGCGACCCCACGCAGTCCACAACACCGTTTGCAATCCGCACGCATCCGCCGCTTTGAGCGCACCCCGGGAAAGTTGCCCGTAGGGCGGCCGGAAAAAACGCGGTTGCGTTCCGGTGAGTTCGGCGATGTCGTTGTGCGCCCGCCGAACATCATCAATTGCCGCACGCGTGGTACGTCGCAGCATGCTGATGTGTTCGTCGCCGTGTACGGCGATCTCGTGACCTGCCGCTGCGATCTCGGCCGCCAACGATGGAGCACGTCGCGTCATCGAGCCCAACATGAAGAATGTGGCCGAAACGTTGTACGCGTCGAGCACTTCAAGGAACTTCGGCGTCGACGCCGGATCGGGGCCATCGTCAAACGTCAATGCGACGTGACCGCCACGGCCAACGCCAGAGAGCGTCGGTACAACGCGGCGAGCAATCGGCGTGACGCTCGCAAGCACCGGAGCGGCATGACGAACGGCGAGGGCAGCGCCAAAGCCCACACCGGCTCCAATGAGAAACTGCCCAGCTTTCATGAGAGGTCCTGCAGCGGAGCAAGTTGCAGGTTGGCTGGCTGTGCTCGGGTTTGTAGCTCTTGCAGGTTCGCAAGCAGCTGAGCGCATGAACCACCTCGACCGTCCACGATATAGACCTTGCCGGCCCGCAACGTGGCGTCGGTTTCGTTTGCACGAATCACGTCATCAGCACGTACGACCCTGGTGTGATTGCGACGCGAGAGCCACAGATCAAACCCATCGATTCGACGCCCGGGCGCAAAAACTTCCGGCACTTGCGTGGCGCTCGTAGCCAATACGGCTCCGGAGCGCGACACATCGGACCGGGCGCGATTCCAGCGAAATCGATCGCCGCGACCCCAGCCTCCGTTTGCGACCGCGACACCTGCGGCGCGCAACCGTTCAAGTGCGGCGCCATTCGCAGCCGCGGTCTTTGCATCAATGATGGCTGTAGCATTCACCGCGCTCACTGCGGCAATGACCTTCGGGTCATTGAGCTGTTCTCCATCGAGACGGACGCCAACATACGCAACATTGCCCACACCGCGTGTCGGCCGAGCAACGCCGATCCCGCGAGCGGTGGCGGCCTGTGCCCCCAACGTCAGCGCGCCGTAGCCAATGAGCACGAAAGTTGCCACAGCGCGCACGATGCGAGGCCCACGCGGGCGACGGAACTGCACGACCGTATGTGGCGCTCGCTGGGCCACCGAGCACACTTCCGCTGCCGCGTCTCCGGCAAAGAGCGCGCTCGCGCGCGCCACTTGCTCCTCACGCTCGATGCCGCCGGGGCGGAGCGCATGGATCACGGATGCCAAGCACTCATCGTCCTCCACGAAGCGTGTGACTCCCGCTTGCATCATGTGCTGTGCATTGTCACGACCATGTCCCGGAATCGGGCGATAGGTGATGACGGGTACTCCGGCACGGAACGCTTCCATGCACGTCAAGCCGCCGGCGTTCTCAACCACGATGTCGGCCGCACCCATGAGCTGATCCATCTCATTGGTCCAACCAACCACCGTGCCGATACCGCGTGCGACAAGTTCGTCGCGTAGTGCGTCGTCGCGGCCGCACACCGTCACCGGATGTACACCGTCGATAGCAGCCAACGCTTCGACGGTCTCCACGACTTCACCGACGCCCCACGAGCCCGCAACGACCAGCGCGACGATTTGATCCGGGATGTTGTGCCGATCTCGAGTCGCGGTGCGATGCACCGCACCGGCCGTAAACCGTTCCGGAACGAGTGGTCCCGGCGACGCCACTGCGGTGGCGCGGTTCTCTAATGCCGCTACTGCACTCTGGGGACTGACGGCAAGCGTGAGATCAATGCCGGGATGCACACACAACGGGTGCACTGCAAAGTCGGTGAGATACGTAACCGCTGGAACGCGCAGCCAACGTTTACGGCGCATACGTCCCAGTACCAGGGTCGCCAAGCAGTACGTGGAGACGACCACACTTGGCTGCACCCGATCGATCGCGCGCTTGATGCGACGGCGAGCGAGCAGCGAGTTAATGCCCACAAGGGGTCCGTAGAGAAATGGCATGAACAGCCAGAGTTGATAGGTGAGGTGGTAGCTCCACGGAGCGAATCGCAGCTGGGCCTCGTACGTCCGGCGCACAAGGTGCAACAGGCGTAGCGGCGCTTGTTCGAGATAATCGATGATCTCGGCAAAGTGGCCGTCGTCTTCGAGGCGGCGCTTCAGCTCTCGGGCGGCCCCGTCGTGGCCGGCGCCCATGCTGGCGGAAATGATGAGAATGCGTTGAGTCATGGATTGGACCGCACACTCGTGCGATCCGCGAGACTACCGACTGTGATGGTTCTCGCGGTCCTTGCCGCCATGGTTGCCGCCTTTCTCTACGCAATTTCCGCGGTATATCAGCAGGAAGAGGCAGCTGCCCAACCCCAAGAACGGGCACTTCGCCCAAGCCTGCTTGTGCGCTTGATCCGCAACCCGAAGTGGCTCGGTGCGTTTGCCCTCGACTGGTCCGGGTACGTGGCCGAGGCGATAGCCCTCGGGCTCGCCACGATTGTCATCGTGATTCCGCTCCTGCAGTCCGGGCTGTTATTTGCCTTGTTCATCGAAGCGCGCCGCACTCACGAACGGCTGCATCGCCCGGACTGGATCGCTGCGGTCGTGTTGTGCGTTGGGCTCACCGGCTTTTTGGTGACGGCGAATCCGAGTGGCGGTATCGATCGCCCAAGTTTCGCAGCGTGGCTTCCGTGGCTGATAGGTCTCGGAAGCGCAGCCGTCGTGTGCGCAATCATCGGTCGCTTGTCCGGCAGTACCGTTCGCGCAGTTGCCTGGGGTCTCGCTGCCGGGTGTCTCTTTGGCATGACCGGGCCACTCACCAAAACCATCGTCACGCTTCTCAGCGACGGTGCGTTGCTGACAATTCTGAAGTCATGGGAGCTGTACGCACTGATCGCATTCTCCATCGTTGGCATGCTGTTCAACCAAAGCGCATTTCAAGCTGGGAATCTCCCCGCCAGCTTGCCCGCAATGTCGGTTGCGATTCCGGTGTTTGCCAGCGCAATCGGGCTGTGGGTCTATCAAGAAGACGTTGCCATCGCGAACTGGGTGGATGCCGCGATCGTGACAGCATTTGGGTGCGCAATGATTATCGGGGTCTGGATCCTCGCGCGACGTGAAGCGCTTCGTCCCGGTCGGCTTCAGCCGACAACACCAACTCCATAACCACGACCTGCACTTCCGACAACTACCTCCGAAATGACGACTACCGTTACGGCAACGTGACGGAGGTAGCGATGGAAACGCGCGACGCACTGTTCATCGATGGGGCTTGGGTCAACGCCGACAGCGACAAACGCATCGAGGTGATCTCGCCGTACACCGAGGAGCCGATCGCAGCAGTTCCCTCGGCCAACACCACCGACATCGATCGCGCAGTCACCGCCGCGCGCCGCGCATTCGACACCACGGACTGGGCGCACACGGATCTCAAAACGCGCGCGGCACTGGTCACCGACCTCTCGGCGCACCTCAAAAATCGCGTTGAGGAAATTGCGCAGACTGTTACCGCAGAAATGGGCTCGCCGCTGCAGTTTTCGCGCATGGCCCAAGCACTCGGGCCGATCGTGATGCTCGACACGTTCGTCGATTTAGCCAGCGAACTCGTATTGGAGGACCGCCGCGAGGGGCTGTTCGGTCCTACACTCATCACCCGCGAGCCGGTGGGCGTCGTTGCGGCGATCGTGCCGTGGAACGTCCCGCTGTTTGTCACGTTCACCAAACTCGCGCCGGCACTAATTACTGGCTGCACGGTCGTGCTCAAGCCCGCAGCAGAAACACCGCTCAGTGCGTATCTCCTCGCCGACGCGTTACAACAAATCGGGTTACCGCCCGGCGTTGTGAACGTGGTTCCCGCCGACTGCGAAGTGAGCGAGTACCTCGTGACCCATCCCGGCGTGGACAAAGTCGCATTCACCGGCAGCACTGCAGCCGGACGGCGCATCGCCGCGCTGTGCGGCGAGCGCCTGCGACGCGTGTCCCTCGAGCTTGGCGGCAAGTCTGCGTGCGTGGTGCTCGACGACGCCCCGCTGGAAGCGATGGCGCAAAACCTTATGTACGCGTCGTTCATGAACAACGGACAAGCCTGCATTGCCCAAACCCGCATCCTGGCTCCTCGTTCCCGCTACGACGAAGTCGTCGACGCGATCGTCGAACAGACGCGCGCGCTGGTCGTCGGGGATCCCGCATCCGACACCACCAATATCGGGCCGCTGGTTTCTCGCCGCCAACGTGAGCGCGTCGAGTCGTATCTCGAGATCGGGACTCAAGAAGGCGCAACAGTTGCGATCGGCGGCGCACGTCCAGCCGAGCCCGAGCACGGATGGTTTGTAGCCCCAACCGTCTTTACGAATGTCGACAACCACATGCGGATTGCGCGCGAAGAGATCTTCGGGCCAGTCATCGGAGTCATTCCGTACGACAACGAGGACGATGCACTCCGCATCGCGAATGATTCCGACTTCGGACTCTCCGGAAGCGTCTGGACCCAAGACATTGCTCGCGGTGTAGAGATCGCTCGCGGAGTGCGCACCGGCACCTACACCGTCAACGGATTGACGCTGGAGTTTCGAGCGCCGTTTGGCGGCGTTAAGCAATCCGGGCTTGGACGCGAACTCGGGGTCGAAGGATTCGGCGCCTACCTCGAAGACAAAACGATCTCGCTTCCACCCGGAACGCCGTACCCCGGCTAACGATCGATCAGCACGCCGACCACAACCCGCGCTGACTCGCACGGGCCTCGCGTTCGGCCGCAACGAATTCCTTCGCGTGCGCAACATTGGGCGGGTACGTATAGACCCGCGCGTATCCATCACGCACGAGCGCGTCGTTGACAAAGAGACCGTCCGAGCTGCGATACACGTAGCGCAACAACCGCTGGTACTTGTCGCGTGATTCCACGTCGGCAACGAGTTGCACCGCAGTTCCTTTTGGGAGCAGCGCACTCGTATGCGCTGACGCTTCTTTGCCGAAACATTGCACGGGCCGACGCGGGTCCACGGTCTCGGGTGTGTCGATTCCGATCAAGCGCACGGTGGCGTCGGTGGACCCGATCCGCACTTTGATCGTGTCGCCATCAACAACGCGAGTAACCGTGGCGGCCTCTGCCGGCTTGGCTGCCGTCGTTGCAGTTGCCGTTGAGGCCGACGCCGCCGAATCCGATGCCGTCGTTGCCGATCGAGTAGCGGAGGCCCCGGAACACCCGGCCAGCAGCATGGCCCCCAGCAACCACGTCCCCGCCATCCGGATGAGCGATTCGCGGCCTATACAACGTTTGTTCATTTTCGTACCATCCGCCGAACGCCGCCGATCGGAGCCTGGGCCATGGAAACAATGACGTACCCCGAGTTCTCCACGGAACTCAACCGTAACAACCCCGACGCCCTCGCCTCGGCGTACCGCGCAATCTATGCAGGCCGCCCCGCAGGTGCGCTCGACCTCGCATTCGTCGATTACCTCGCGGCGTGCCAACTCGGCGGACGCGGAGATCGCGTCGGTGCCGCACAACATCTCCAACGCGTCATTGACTTTTCGAACACGTCCGGCGAACCACGTCCTGCCGAGCTCGCTCGCCAAGCAGCAGCACAAATGGGCATCACACTGCCGCCGCAGGGCAGCGGTCTGGGCCCGGCCATGAGTGGCCCGGACTTCGGTCCGCAATTCGGTCCGGTCACCTCCGCCTAGCCTCGGGCCGCATGGCCCGCGCAACTTCCTCTCCCCGCACGTTGCCGCGCGGGCTTCAGCCCCTCGCATCGCGCAACTTTCGCAATGTGTGGATCGGCTCGTTCATCTCGAACATCGGCACCTGGGTCGAAACGGTTGCTGGCGGGATCTACATCACGCAGCTCACCGGGAAAGCGAGTTGGACCGGAATCGTCGCCGCAGCCGGATTGCTTCCCGGAGCGGTGCTCGGCCCACTCGGTGGTGCGCTTGCGGATCGCATTGCCCGCAAACCGCTGCTGATTATCACCACATTGATCGAAGCGATCAGTGCTGCGGGACTCGCGTTGCTGATTGCCTTCGATCTCGCAACGCCGCTTGCCATTACCGCACTCGTGTTCATCGCCGGATGTGCGGGCGTTGTTGCATGGCCGACGTTCTCGACAATTCTGCCGGAGCTGATACCCGCGGAACAGTTACCGAGCGCAATTGCATTGTCCACTGCCCAGTGGAACCTCGGGCGCATCATTGGACCCATCGTTGCCGGTGTCGTGATTGCGATCGGTGGCTACACGTGGGCATTCGCGTTTAACGCCTTGAGTTTTATCGCCGTCATCATTGCGATCTTGCCCATCGTCATTCCGCGACCGAAAGCACCACAACACGGAGTGTTGCGTTCCATACGCGCCGGCCTCGGCTACGTGCGGCGCGACCGCGGCGAACGCGTCGCCATCATGCTCTTCGCTGCTAACTGCTTCCTCATTGCGCCATTTATTGCGCTTATCCCCGCGGTCGCGCTCAAGATTTTTGATTTCGAACAGCCTGGGACGTCGATTATGACGACCGCGCAAGGAGTTGGTGCCGTCATCGTGGCGGTATCGCTCGGTGCGCTCATGCATCGCTTCAGAATCCGTCGCGTCCTACGCGTCGCGTTCTTTGGGGTGCCGTTTGCCACGGCTCTGTATGCGATTGCGCCCACGTTTGCGCTTGCGACCGCAGCGCTCGTGCTGCTCGGCGGGGTGTATCTGGGAACATTCTCCGGAGTGATGACTGTTGCACAAACACGTTCGACTCGCGAAGTGCGCGGTCGCGTGATGTCGCTCTTTACCTCGACGTTGGCCGTCTTTTACCCACTCGGCAGCATCACACAAGGGTGGCTCGGCGACAAGATCGGTCTGCGTACAACCACGCTGCTTGGTGCCGGCGCGATGCTTGTATTCCTCGCGGGGCTGTCACTGATTCAGGGCGGCTTTGCGCCCGGTCTCGATGATCCCCTCGTGATGGGCGCACCCGGGACCGAAGTCCCGAGCACCGACATGCCCACGGAAGTAATCCCGGATTAGTTTCCGCCGTGCTCCTGATGCGAGCGATGCAGCGCGACACCAGTCACCGCCCAGACGGCACCGACACACGCCAGCTCGCCGAACCACCACGCACCAAACGTGTGGTGACCGGTGATCGGACATGCGACCACCGCCGCCGTGAACGCAGTTGCGGCAACGGCCGATGCCGCAAGTCCGATGCGACGCGCTGCCGCGAGACCAACGATCATCACCGCGAGGGCAACGAGTAACACGGTGTTGATCACCGCGACGTACCACGCGTGCATTACCGCGGGATCTCGGGGTGCCGGTTCGATCGCGCCGGCGATGAAATACGCCACGAACCACGTCGCCCCCACGGCGCACGCTCCCGCGCCCTCGATGCGGGCGAACAAGCCGCTGCGCGGGGGTGCGGTAGGAGACTCGACGGGGGTGGATTCCGGCGGGGCGAGCTGGGTCATGGCGACCTCCTCAATTCCCGCATTGTCTGCCCCAACCGGGGCCATGTCACGGGGAATCCAGGAAATTTCCCCAATCCGGCCAGCCCGATTTAGAACCGCGGGAGTAGTTACTCCTACAATTTGCCCGATGCCCACCACCGCCGAGCGCTACCGAGTCGACGAGCTCGCCGAACACACCGCCACCTCGATCGACACGATCCGCTTCTACCAAAAGCGCGGACTGCTGCCCGCCCCCGCCCGTGAGGGCCGCATCGCTTGGTACGACGACTCGCACGTCGATCGCTTGGCCCGTATCCGCGAACTGCAAGGCCGCGGTCTACCCCTCGCGCTCATCGGGCAACTTCTCGAGATCGATCCCACGGACGCGCCGCTCGCCGAGGCCGTGCTGACCGCGACGCAAGCCGGTGCTGCTGCTGCCATCACCCTGACCGAGGCCGAGCTCGCCGATGCCGTTGGCGTGCCCACCGAGGTCATCACGGCGATCGTGCGCGAGGGGATCCTCACTCCACAACGCACCGACAACGAACTCGTCTTTGCCGTCTCCGATGTCACGCTCGTGCGCCAGGGTTTGCGACTCCTCGAGTTCGGCATCCCGATGCAGGACCTCCTCGCCATCGCTCGTGAACATTCCGCAATGACGCACACCATCGCCGAACAGGCTGTTGCGCTGTTCGACACGCATGTACGCCAACCCGTGCGGGCGTCCGGACGCTCAGATTCCGAGAAAGCTGCGCAACTCGTCGACGCGTTTCAAGCGCTGCTTCCTACCGTGAGCAGTTTGATCGCCGATCACTTCGCGCGCGTCTTGCTCGAAATCGCCCAGACCCGCCTCGATCTCGACATTGTCGAGCATGACCGAGGTGCACGATGAGTGCAACCGTGCTCGGACCCGACGGCGCGCTCCCGCAGGGCGACGAAAAGGCACGCGTCGTCGAAGCAATGTTTGATCGGGTGGCGCCCCGTTATGAGCGCACGAACCGACTGATCTCGCTCGGGCTTGATGCTCGCTGGCGCCGGCATGCCATTGCCTCATTGGGATTGCGGGGCGGGTCCTCCGTGCTCGATCTTGCGTGCGGCACCGGCGACTTGTGTCGCGGTTTGGCGAACGCCGGAATGCACCCGGTCGGAATCGATATTTCTGCGGGCATGCTCGGCATGGCCAACACCGATGCGCCGCTCGTTCGCGCCGACATCTTGCGCCTCGCCGTGCCCAACGGTGCAGTCGACGGCGTGGTGTGCGGGTTTGCGCTCCGCAACGTTGTTTCAATCGATGCGTTCTTTGCCGAATGCGCCCGAGTATTGCGGCCGGGTGGTCGTCTTGCTGTCCTCGATGCGTCAACGCCCGAGTCGGTATTCATGCGCTTCGGACACTCGCTCTGGTTCGAACGGATCGTGCCGCTGATCGGTCGCCTCACGGCATCCGATCCCGAGGCATATGCCTACCTCGCCAAGTCGACGGCGTATTTGCCCGCGCCGACGGAAGTCATCCAACGCTGCAAAGACGCGGGGTTTGTCGGCGTGCGCCGCACACGGTTCCTCGGTGGTTCCGTGTTTCTCCTCACCGCAACGCGAGCCAACGCATGAGCGCCGAGATCACCTCGACGCAAACCACGTTGGTCGCTCGCACTGCGGCCTGCGCACCATTGCCCAACTACTTTGCGCTCCTTGGTGCCCACGGTTTTGTCTGGCGCGACCGCGACGTCACGTTCGTCACCCAAGGTGTCACCGCCCAGGTCCCCGTCGACCACGTTGCGGCAATGTTGGCAAGCATCGCCATCAGCGATCCCGATCAGGCGGGCGTATGGGCACGGCCACGAGCAGTCGGCGCACTCCCGTTTCTCCCCGGAGCGCCCGCCACCCTCGACATTCCCACGCACACCATCACGCGCACTGCCGACGGACGGTGGTTCCACACGGTGGTTGCGCCCGCGAATGCCGAGGTAACACCGCTCATCGAACCAGAGGACCTCTCAGTCGAGCCCGGGCGTTTTGTGGTGGAGCGCGCCACGACTCCCGATGCGTGGACCGCGCTCGTGCGTTGCGCGCTGCAAGCAATCGACGCTGACGAAATCACCAAAGTGGTGTTGGCGCGCGAAGCAATGGTTGGCGCCGACGCACCCTTTGATGCTGCGCAAATCTTGCAGCGCCTTGAGGCCCAAAACCCGGCGTGCATGATCTTCGCCCACGCAACGAGTGATGGCGTCTTTCTCGGCGCGAGCCCTGAATTGCTCGTGGCCCGGACCGGGACGCGGGTGTTTTCTCGCCCGATGGCCGGCACGGTTCCGCGCGCGACATCCGTTGCTGCCGACGACGCAATGGATGCAGCGCTGCGCACCCTCAAGCACGAACATGAACATGCACTTGTCGTTGACGCAGTGTGTGCCGCGCTCCGCGCCGAGGGTGTTGTCGTCGAGTCCGCCGCGCCGGAGGTGGTGCACCTTCCCACCCTCGCCCATCTCGCGACCGCAGTCACCGGGACGGCGACCGATTCGGTGAGTGCACTCGATCTGGCGCGTGCCTTGCACCCCACGCCCGCGGTCGGCGGGACTCCTGCGAATGCGGCGCTTGCGTTCATTGCGGCGCACGAAGGATTTGCGCGCAATTGCTACGCCGGCCCGGTTGGATGGGTGGACTCCGAAGGTGATGGTGCGTTCGCCGTTGCGCTGCGGTGTGCCGAAATTCGCGGGACCACCGCGCGGCTGATCGCCGGCGCGGGAATCGTCGCTGGGTCAGAGCCCGAAAGCGAATGGGCGGAGACCCAAGCCAAGCTCGAGCCGATGCTGCGCGCGCTCGTTCGTCCGTAGCGCTCCTCGCTGCGCGCCTATGGCGGACTGGCGTCCCAGCTTCCGTCGGCGAGATGGACGAGTTTCCAACCCTTGTGGATGCGGCGATGATGAGCGTTGCAGAGCATCGCAAGGTTCGAGAGGTCGGTCGGCCCGCCCCCTTGCCACGGGATGATGTGATGGATCTCACACATCGCCGAGGGCCGTTTGCAATCGGGCCAGACACACCCGCGATCGCGTATACGGATGGCGCGGCGTTGCGCAGGGGTAGCGAGTCGAACGGTCTGACCGAGATCGAGGATCTCGCTTCCGCCGACAGTCAGGACACGGCGAATCTCGGGTGTACAGGCGAGTTGCTCCAGGAGTAATCGATTCACGGTGCCAGCCCCGTGGAGTTCGCAACGCATCGCGTCGAGCGAAGCAGGCGTGTTGATAAAGGTGTTGAGATCGACGACCACATCGACGCGCGGGACAATGGGCTGATTGCCGGTCAACAGTTCGAAAAACGCGTCCGCGCGCCGCTCGGATGCCGTTCGGTAATCGTCCCCATCACTCGGTGCGCTGCGCTCTAAGAGCGCATTCGCCAGAACTGCACCGCGAGTGGTGTCGAAAGTGGCGCGCAAGAGCCACGTGCCGCCGACGCCCTGGGCGAGATCGAGACTGTTGGGCTCGTCTCGTTCGTCGGGCGTGAGGAGGTCGTCGGCGAGGATGCGCCAATGGCGCGCTACAACCCGAAAGCTGTCGGGATCGCACCGCCGCGCGTGTTCGGTCAATACTGCGACGTCGTGGGTGAAGCGCTGGCTGCGATGCCGTTCAAGACGCGCCAGTTCACCGACCTGTTCGAGGGTGATCGCGTCGGAAGCGAGTGCCGCTGCGATGGATTCGTGCCGATCTGTCTTTCGGGCGTTCCGCACCTCGCGGGCAGCGGCACTGCGAGTCAGGCGCCCGTGGTGTGCCAGCCACGTGACCGGTGACGCAGCCCCGGCAATATCCCACACGCCCGTTTGATCGGCCACCGTGACGGCACGCGCAATCGCGTATTGGGTGGCGCGCAGGTGCGCGTAGAGCGCAGCTATGTCATCACCGTTGGGCGGGGTATCCGGGCACCATTGCTCGGCAACCGTGCGCATCACGGCCGTCATTTCCGGAAGAGCAAAGTCTGTTGTTGCATGCATTGCGAGCACCATACCGATGCGCGCTGACAATGAACGACGAAATACGCGTCACGCGATCAACAACTTTTGGTTGGGTCGCTTAGCGTTCGGACCGTCGCGTTGCTCATCGCACGCGACATCGCGAACTAATCCAGCAGCGGGTTCGCAGCGATGGCGCGAACTACCTGCGGATCGTCAGCGTCCGAAATGCGATTTGGTCGGCGATGTCCGCACTGCGTGCAGCGCTGCACCACTCGCCATTCGCCGCCGCGTTGTTCGATCCCTACCGGTTGCATCGGACCTCCGCAATCCGCGGCGCGATCTCCCGGGTTGACGTCAACGTGTAACGACCATAAGCAGCGCGGACAGTGATTGGTGTAGCCGTCTCCGTGCACTGTCGTGCCGCACTGCACGCACGCAAAGTCCTCAGTGCGGCGCACAAAGCGCGCGTCCTCGATCACTGACCACCGTTGAGTGCGTCCGCGACGACATCCCAAACTTGGCGATGCCGCTCGACATTTTTTGCACGATCCGTGCGCACGACCACCACATTGCAGCCGCCGGCAGCAAGCGCATCTTCGACCGCCGGGAGCACGCCGTCGGCCGTCGCCACTTCACAGACATTCGCGCCGTACGCGCGAGCGATTGCCGCCAAGTCGCGATTGTGCGGAGTGCCCCACAACGTCTCGAAGTGCGTCGGGAGCTCGGCCTGCGGGAGAAACGAGAAGATGCCTCCACCGTTGTTGTCGAGGACCACAAAACATACCGTGCGCGATGCACGCGCATCGGCTCCGAGGAGTCCATTGATGTCGTGCAAAAACGCCAAGTCGCCGCCGATGGCAATCACCGGGATGTCGTCACCGTCGGCGAGTCCCATGGCGGTCGACGCGAACCCGTCAATGCCATTGGTTCCTCGGCTCGCATACATGTGGATGCCAGTGCGCGCCCCGGCAAACCATTCAAGGTCACGTACCGGCATGCTGCTCGCAACGAACAACGCCACACCATCGGGAAGCCCGCCCACAAGGTCGTGGGCCACGCGCCCGTCGAACGGATCGTCCCATGATTCGAGCAGCTTGGTAATCGCAGTGCGGGCGAGATGGTCGGCGTCGCGCCACTGTTGGAACCATGCGTCACGTTCGGCCTGATCCACACACGGTGCGGCCTCCAGCACATCGGCTGCTGCCGCCAACACCGCATCGGGTGTCGCAGTAATACGCGTCATTGCCGCGCGTTGCGGATCGAGCCAGGCATCGAACGGATCGAGGAGCACTTGGGGCATGCGAGCGTCACACCACTGATTGGTCACCTTGCTCGTGAGCGGTGCTCCGACCCGCAGCGCAATCGTGGGCGTGTGCGCGTCGGCGAACCCCGGCGCACGGAGCAACGCTTCGTACGTCCCGATTGCGTGTTCGCCGGTGCGGACGTTCGAGATCGGATCGGCGAGCAGCGGCCATCCGGAGGCGCGCGCAAAGCGGCGCATGGTTTCGGGGGTCGTCCATGCCCCCCAGCCCGCGAGCACCACGCCCCGGACGTGCGCGCGCACCGATGCGACCACCGCATCCACCGATGCGGCATCGACCGCAATGTCGTTGGCCACGGTGGTAACCCACGGCGCGCCATCCGCGCGACCCGGCGTTGGCACTAGCGGAGCGCCAGTCGGCACCAACGGTTCGCGGAACGCAAGGTTGCAGTGCACCGGACCGGCAGGGCGCGTGGCATCGCCGCGCGCGGTGGTGAACAAACGGCATGCCAGTGTTCGCCACACTGCGTTGGCATCCGGAAGATCGGTCGGCACTCCCGGATCGACGAACCAGCGCACGGCATTCCCGTAGAGATGCTGTTGATCGATGGTTTGGGCCGCACCGACATCGTGCAGTTCGGGCGGGCGATCGGCGGTGCAAACAATCATGGGAACGCGCGCCGCATCAGCTTCGATCACTGCGGGCGCAAAGTGCGCCGCCGCGGTGCCCGATGTGCACAACAACACCGCCGGCACTCCGGTCGCCTTGCCGATCCCGAGCGCGCGAAACGCCGCGGAGCGCTCGTCGATGACGACGGAAAGTGTCAGTTCGGATCGCTCCGCTAACGCCAAGGCAAGCGGCGTCGAGCGCGATCCCGGTGCGACCACCGCGTGGCGCACGCCGCAACGCACCCACTCATCAACGAGGGCGCGCGCAAATGCAGTTGTTGCGTCCACAGTCATGCAAGGCTCCTTGGATGCGCATGGTATTCGTGCCCGGATTTACCCAGACGGCGGCGTCGTGGAGCAGCGTGCTCGCGCAACTCCCCCTGCGCGCCGAAACGGTCGTAGCGGAGATCCCGTCCGCACCAACCTTCGACGCCACCGTCGATGCGTTGGTCAATGAATACGGTGCGGGATGTTGGATCGGATACTCGATGGGGGGTCGTCTGGCGTTGCGCGCCGCGCTGCGCCACCCCGAAGCAGTGCGCGCGTTGGTATTGGTCAGCGCCACTGCCGGCATGGCGGACCCCGATGACCGTGCCGCCCGCGTGCGCGCCGACGCCGCTCGCGCTGACGAGGTCGAATCGATTGGGACCGAGGCGTTCCTCGAGGCGTGGTTGGCGCAACCCATGTTTGCCAGCCTGCCCGCGAATGCCCCCGGACTCGCTGACCGCCGGACACTTTCGCCCGACGCGCTGGCCCACCAGCTCCGAGTGCTCGGCACCGGCGTGATGCCCTCGTGCTGGGATGCACTGGGTGCGCTCGACATCCCGGTCTTGGTGGTCACCGGAACGCACGACGAAAAGTTCGACACCATCGGAACCGAACTTGCCACGGGCGTTGCGCACGCCACGCACGTCCGCATTGATGCGGGACACTGCGTACCGCTCGAAGCACCGGAGGCCTTGGCACGCGCGATCGAAACATTCCTGCATTACGCGCGCTCCTGAACGATCGGGAACGATTCGGGCCACGTCGGCGTCGCAATCGCGTGGACGCGTGCGAGCACCACGTCGGGGCGAGCAACGCGTACCTGCCCGTTGTGTGCGCGTAGCGGCACATCGACCACGTCATCGAGCACAAGCGTGCCGGTGCCGAGCCCGTGCGCAAACGGTTGTGCACCGAGCGCTGCGGCCGCGGCCACACCCGCAGCCAACCCGACGGAGGTCTCGAGCATCGAACTCACCACGACCGGCCGTGCCGCCTGCTCCGCCCAGTCCAACAGCGCACGCACACCACCGCACGCTTGCACTTTGGCAACCAGGATGTCCGCCGCGTCATGGCTGCGCAGCCGCACCACATCGTCGATGCTCCGCACACATTCATCCGCCGCAATCGGCATTGACACTTGGCGTCGAACGATGGCCAGGTCTTCGAGTGTTGCGACGGGTTGTTCCGCAAACTCCAGGTCGTAGCGCGCCATGGCGCGCAACCGCGCGCACGCGGTTTCGATATCCCAGACGCCGTTGGCATCCACGCGAAGGCGCGCGTGTGGTCCGATCCGGTCGCGAACCTGAGCGACGCGATCGATATCGCCGTCGTCGCCGACTTTGACTTTGACACACGATGTCTGCGGATCCAGTGCGTCGATCGCACTGTCATCACCAACGAGCGCGGCGACATCGATGACATCCGTCTGGGCCGTAGGCCACGACGCCGTCGCCGCTTCGTACGCGGCATCCCAGGCACGCTGCGGATCACACGGAAAGCCGGGCACCGGTGACCATTCGCCCCACCCGAGCGGTCCTTCGACAAGCACGCCCGGTCGTTCGGTAGTCCCGCGCACCGGATGCGCAAGGCGAATTACGACGAGATACAAACGCACGTCGGTCACGACAGGTACAACCCAATAGCGCACAGCACCGCAGTGATCAGTTCGGCGCGCCCCACACCGACGAGCGCACGGATCAGCGCAATGGGCTCACGCCCGGAAACAACCGCACGGATCGGCGCAATGACCAGTGGTGCCGCAGCGAATCCGAGGAACGCCCAGGGATACCGGAGGCCAATGAGCGCCACGCCTACGAATGCACCAAGGAGCGCAACCACAAACAGTGCGCGAGCACGCGCCGCGCCAATGCGCACCGCCAACGTGCGCTTCCCCACAGCCGTATCGGTCGGGATATCGCGAATGTTGTTGGCTAAAAGAATCGCGCAGGCTTGCAAACCCACCACGAGCGACCCCCACCATGCCGCCCACGGAATGGTGGTGATCTGCACATACGCCGACCCACACGTGGCAACAAACCCGAAGCACACGAGCACCATGAGTTCGCCAAACCCCGAGTATCCGTATGGTTTCGGCCCACCGGTGTAAAGCCACGCGGCTGCGATGCAAAACACCCCGATGCCGAGCAGTCGCCAGTCCACCGCAATTGCGAGTGTCCCGCCAGCAATCGCCGCGGCCCCGAACGCGCACCACGCCGCGGTCTTGACCGCTCGTGGTGATGCGAGTCCCGTTGCGGTGAGGCGAACCGGTCCGGTGCGCGCGTCGTCGGTCCCGCGCACGCCGTCGGAGTAATCGTTCGCGTAGTTCACGCCCACTTGTAACGCGAGCGCAACGACGAGCGCGAGTACGGCTCGCCACCAAATGGTGGACGCGATCGGCGCAGCGGCGGCAGTGCCGAGCACCACCGGAGCAATTGCGGCCCCAAGGGTGCGCGGTCGCGCGCCGATGATCCAGATGCGCCAGCTCGCGGACTCCACGGCGGGGGTCACGGCCGCTTGGGGAACTTCTCGAATTCGGGGCGGCGCTTTTGCAGGTAGGCGTTCTTGCCTTCCTGCGCTTCCTCGCTCATGTAATAGAGCAGCGTTGCGTCACCGGCAAGTTGTTGAATGCCCGCCAGTCCATCATCGACCGCGTTCATCGAGGCTTTGATCATGCGCAACGCCAGCGGACTGTGCTCAAGCATGCGCCGACACCACGCGACGGTTTCGACTTCGAGTTCGGAAAGCGGAACAACCGTGTTGACCAAGCCCATGTCGAGCGCCTGTTGCGCGTCGTACTGGTCGCACAAGAACCAGATCTCACGCGCTTTTTTCTGCCCCACGCTGCGCGCCAACAATCCCGATCCATATCCACCATCAAACGATCCGACGCGTGGCCCGGTCTGGCCAAAGCGCGCGTTGTCGGCGGCGATGGTGAGATCGCACACCACGTGCAACACATGACCGCCACCGATTGCGTATCCGGCGACCATCGCCACGACCGGTTTTGGGGTTCGACGGATTTGGATCTGCAGATCGAGCACGTTGAGCCGACCGATGCCATCGTCGTGTTGGTACCCGTCACTCCCACGCACGCGTTGGTCGCCGCCGGAGCAAAACGCGTCGGGCCCTTCGCCGGTAAAGATGATCACGCCGATTTCGGGATCCTGACGGGCTGCTTCGAATGCGTCCTGCAATTCAAAGAGCGTCTGGGGACGAAACGCGTTGCGCACTTCGGGCCGACAGATCGTGATCTTGCCGATACCGTCCGCAGTCTCGTAGCGAATGTCGGTGTACTCCCGCCCTCCGGGTTTCCAGTCCGCTCCAGGCCGAATCGGGTTGGCGTCCACCGCTGCTCCTTTGTTGGGATGTGCCGGCGCAACACCGCAGTGCCCGGCGATTTCGTGAGTCTCGATCGTGGGAGCAATCGCTCCTATGGACCGCTACGGTAGTGGCCCATGACCGCCGCGCACGAACCCACCCTGCGCTCGATTACCACCACCGGACCGACGGCCGCGACCGCCGCTCGCCTGGGCTGGGAAGCCGGCGATGCGGTGTGTGTCCTTGCGCCAGATCGGCCGGTCCCGGTTCTCCCCACCACCGTTCCCGCGGGCGTCGCCGTAGTGGTTGCGACCTCGGGCACCACCGGCGCGCCGCGTCTCGTGGCGCTGACGCGAGCCGGGCTCGATGCGTCCGCCGCGATGGTTGCGGATGCGCTGGGTGCCCGCGCCGACGACCCGTGGTTGTGTTGTTTGCCGCTGCATTACGTCGCCGGGCTCGCGGTCGTGGGACGCGCGTGGGCGTTGGGTGCACCCGTGGTGGTCCACGAACGCTTCGACGTTGACGCGGTGCGTGCGGCGATCGTCGACGACGCGGTGGCATACATCTCCGTGGTCTCGACAGCGTTGATGCGTCTGTTGGATGCCGAAGTTCCCGTTGAGCGACTCCGCGGCATCTTGCTCGGCGGCGGACCGATCAATCATGCGCTCGTCACTCGCGCGAACGGACGCGGCGCGCGCGTGCACACGACGTACGGAATGACTGAGACATGGGGCGGCATTATGCATGATGGTCTCCCACTCTCTGGTGTCGAGGTGCGACTCGCGGGTCCCGACGCAAACGACATCGAGGTACGCACACCCACGGTGATGCACGGCTATCTCGGTGATGACACCGCAACCCGCGCCGCTTTCACAGAAGACGGATGGTTGCGCACCGGGGATATCGGTGCGTGGAATGCCGACGGCACCCTCTCCGTCATCGATCGCCGTAAAGACGTCATTCTCTCCGGCGGCGTCACGGTTATCCCTGCCCTCGTGGACGCAGCGCTGCACGCGTTGCCCGGGTGTCGGGACGCTGCCGTCGTCGGAGTCGCCGATTCCGAGTGGGGCGAACGCGTCGTTGCGTGCGTGGTCTGGGACGAAACGACACCACCGTCCCTCGATGCGCTTCGCGACGCGTTGCGAACGTCACTGCCTGCAGCCGCGCTGCCACGCGAAGTGCGATTCGTTACCGAAATCCCACGGTCCGCGGGCGGAAAGCTCCTGCGACGCGCGCTCCGCGACGCCACACAAATCTTGTGACTCCGACCGAGACAAAGGAACGCCGGGCAGGGGTACATCCCTCTGGAGCCCGATCGGAGTCGCCACGGATCGTCCCCGTATTCGTCCGATCAGAAACGCTGCGGCACTAACCGTCGCGCAATGCTTCTTTCCAAGCGCGGAAGCGCTCATGACAAACCCCGTCGGGACCAATACCGCTCCCGCTCCCGTCGGGATACAAACGAAATGTGTAGGTGCGCGCCAAGTTGGTGGCGTCGAGTGCGAGGTAGCGCGCATCGGCCCCGGCGGCCGGCCCGGCCCGCCACAACAAGAACGAACCGATCCGACGCTTGTACGCGACGAGCGCGACACCAAGGTCGGCGCCCAACGTGCGCGCCACTTCGGGCGCTTCAATCCAGCGTTCGACCGGAATACACGCGTCCCGCTGCGGGAGTGCAGGCAGGTCTTCGGTATGCACGTCATGCTCGATTGGTGGTCGCGCTTCAGCCGGAATGGGCATGCGTCATTGTTGCACCCGGCTCGGGCGTACGCTGCCCGCATGACCAATCACGATGACTTCCGCGGCCTCGATGCAATCGCCCAGGCCGAACTGGTGCGCACCGGCAGGGCCACACCCCTTGAGCTGGTCGATGCGGCCATCGAACGCATCGCGCGCGTGAATCCAACACTCAACGCGATCATCCACCCGCGCTTCGAACAAGCGCGTGCCGAAGCCCAAGGCATCTTGCCCAATGGACCACTGCGCGGCGTTCCCATCGTGGTCAAAGACCTCGACGGCAGTACGACCAACGATCCGCGCCATCTTGGGAACCGTCGCCTCAAAGAGCTCGGCGTTACCGTCGATCACGACAGCGAACTCGTCGCGCGCTTGCGGCGCGCCGGTTGCATCGTTGTCGGTAAGACCAATACGCCGGAATTCGGACTCGTCCCCACAACTGAGCCAATCGCATACGGCGCGACGCACAATCCGTGGGACCTCGATCGCTCTCCGGGCGGTTCGAGCGGAGGATCGGCTGCGGCGATTGCGTCGGGCATGGTTCCGCTCGCCCACGGTGGTGACGGTGGCGGATCGCTGCGTATTCCTGCGAGTGCGTGTGGAATTTTTGGCCTCAAGCCCACGCGTGGGCGCGTCACGCTTGGTCCCGACGACGGTGAAGTGTGGGGCGGCTATGTCGTGCGCGGCGTGATGTCGCGCACCGTTCGTGACAGCGCGCTCGCACTCGATGTCATAGCAGGCCCGGGCGTTGGCGACCCGTATTGGGCGCCCGAGCCGCAAGATGCATACTCACGCTCGAGTCTCGCTGCACCCGCACCGTTGCGCATCGGGTACCGCACCACCGTTGGCGGCGGGCTCGCCGATGTCGATCCGGCGTGCGTCGCGGCGGTCGAAGATGCAGCTGCGTTATGCGAGTCCCTCGGACACGAAGTCCTGGAAGCGTCGCCTGCGGCACTCGATGACCCCGCGCTGGTTGGCGCGTTCATCACGGTGCTTTCGGTGTGGACGGCGCGGGAATGCGATCACCTCGCGGCGCTGCTTGGGCGCGACGTAAGGGCCGACGACGTCGAACCCATAACGTGGTTCTACGCCGAACTCGGCCGCATGACCACCGCTACCGCATATGTCGAAGCATTGTGCGCACTACAGGCCTGGACGCGCGACATGGCGAGTTGGTGGGCCGACGATTTCGATCTCCTGCTCACGCCCACCATGGCTGAGCCGCCCGCACGCCTTGGGGACATGGTTGCGGACCCGGCCGATCCGGGACCGGCAATTGCGCGCACGATCCCGTTTGCTGCATTTACTGCACCGTTCAACGTCACCGGGCAACCCGCGATGTCGGTGCCGCTCTTTGTATCGAACGGATTACCGATCGGCACTCAATTTGCTGCAGCCGCCGGACGCGAAGATGTGTTGCTTGCACTGGCAACGCAGCTCGAACACGAACGTCCGTGGGCAGATCGCACTCCGCCCGTTTTCGCGTAAGCCCGACGCACAACGGCGCCTCGGGGTCACGGGGTCACGGGGCGATCGTCAAGAACCCACTGAGGTCGTCTAGCGCTGCCGTCGTTGTCGCGGCCAAGTCGGGAAGCTGACCAATCGGAATATCGAGCGCAGCCAACGCGCGTTCAATTGGGATATGCGATTCCGGCGTGCCACCATCGAGGTGATACGCCAATGCCGCCGCGGCGATCATCACGCGCGTGAGCGGCGCGTCATCGAGGTCGGGGTCGCCATGGTGATCGCGCACTGCTCCAACGACCGACTCCGGGAAGTCCAGCGAAGCCAGCGCGTAGGCACCGACCTCGGCGTGACTGACGCCGTATTTCTCGCGCTCGGCAATCACGAGGGAAACGTCATGGCCAACTGACACGGCAACAACGTCGTTGTATTGCGCGCGTGACCGGCGATACATCAGCGCTTGTCCGAGATCCAGCAACATCCCGGCACTGAACGCGTCTTCGGACGAAACGTTTGCAACTTCTGCAATCGTCTGCGCTGCGGCCGCGCTGGTTGTCGCGTGCGACCAAAAATCATCGGGTACCTCGCCGCCTTGCCCGGAGAGCAAACCAAACGCAGCGGATGCAGCCAACGCACGCACGGTGGAGTGTCCCAATACCGTGACGGCGCGCCATGCGCTCCCGATGTGCCCGCTCACGCCGTAGAACGCCGTGTTTGCCAATCGGATCACTTGGGTCGTCAGTGCGGGATCCGCCTCGATGAGTCGCCCCAGGTCCCGCGCGGATGAACGGGGATTATCGAGCACGGAGAGAATGCGCATTCCAACTCCCGGGTGGACGGGGAGCTGGGCGATTTCTTCGACCAAAAGATTTGCGCGCGGCACGCCAGTCTCATCGGAACGTGTTCCGCCCGCGTGAGGACACCCCACGAATTGCTCTCAGAAACAAGCCGTGCCGCGCAATCACGCTCCCTGTAACCTGCGCTCCATGTTTCTTGCCCTGCGTGACCTGCGGCGGTCCAAAGTGCGCTTCGGCCTCCTGATCGTGGCGGTTGGCCTGCTGATTTTTTTGACACTGTTTCTCCAGACCCTGTTCGCCAGTCTGGTGAACTCCTTCACGGGGGGCCTGCGCAACCAATCCGGAACGGTGGTGGTATTTGGCGCAGACGCGCGCAAGAACCTCTCGGGCAGCGTGATCACACCAGCACAGCAAGCAGCAATCAACGATGTTCCCAGCGTGCAGAGCTACGGCCCGCTCGGCGTCGGCGCGTTCACGGTCACCCCGGCGGGTGCGAATCCCAAACCCGTTGACGCGTTCTTGTTTGGCTACGAACTCACCAAACCCGGCGCACCCACGACGCTGACGCGCGGGCGTCTCCCGCAAACCGCGAATGAAGCCGTGGTCACTGCGAACGTTCCCGGTTTTGGGCTTGGCCAGACCGTGCAAATCGTGCCCAGCTCCGACGCAGTGGATCCCCTCCCTATCACTATCGTCGGCGAAGCAACAGATCTGCGGTATTCGGTGCAGACCACCCTGTTTGTTTCGTACAACACCTTCATCGCCGCCCGTCGCACCGCAAACCCAGCAGCCGCACAACAACCGGTGTTCCCGGCGGCAATCGTCGTGACGCCCAATCCCGGGATCAGCCCCGAACAACTCGCCCGCACGATTACCCAAACGGTTACCGGCACCGATGCGCTGAGCCGCGCGGCGGCGGCGGCCGCACAGCCGGGAGTTGCGTCGGTGAACCAATCCTTCGGTTTGTTGATCCTGCTCACCGTCATCGTCGTTGTGATGGTGATGGCGTTCTTCTTCTTGATCCTGACTGTGCAAAAACAAAACGCGTTCACGTTGTTGCGTGCTGCTGGTGCATCAAAGGGCTACTTGCGGCGCGCGATTCTCATTGAGGTCGTCGTGGTGCTTGCTGGCGGATTGTTGTGCGGGTTTGTGCTCCTTGCCCTTGGCGTGCTCGTCATCAATCAAATCTTCCCCGCCACAGTGAATCCGAATGCCGCACTTGGATACGGCATCTTCTTGTGCGTGCTTGGCTTCCTCGGGGCGCTCTTTGCATTGGCACGCATTCGCAAGTTCCGACCGGAGAATGCTGCGAACGCACCGGCCCTCGGAGGTCTTGCATGAGCCTCGCCCTCAAAGAACTCCGGCGTCGTCCGGGCCGATTCCTTATTGCGACTGCAGTACTGACGTTCATCGTGTTGTTGATCACGATGCTCGGCGGCCTCTTGGACGGCCTGTTTCTCGGCTCCACCGGGGCACTGCGCGCCCAAGACGCCGAACTTGTCGTGTACTCGGCCGACAGCCGTGACCAACTCCTGCGCTCGCAAATTGACCCCAAGACGCGCGCAATCGTCGCAGCAGTTCCCGGTGTGGCGACGACCTCGGGCATTGGCGTGGCGCTTGTCGGCGTACGTGTCCCCGACCAATCAACGCTCGCCGACGGCGCAGTGTTCGGCTACGAAGGAAATGTGCGCGGCGTTCCCGCGCCACCACCGGCAGGCGAGGCCTACGTCGATCGCCGCCTCGAAGCGAACGGCGTACGGCTCGGCCAAACGCTGCAGCTCGGTCGCAGCGCCGAACCCGTCGTCGTAAAAGGATGGGTCGAGGACACCTCGTATCTCCTCCAAGGCGGCATTTGGGTTGCGCCCGAAGTGTGGCGACGCGTCCTGGTGGGCAACCGTCCGGACCTTGCACTCGCTCCCGGCACGTTCCAAGCCCTGACGATCCAAACCGCGCCCGGCGCCAAGCCAGCATCTGTTGCCGCCGCGATTGGTCAAGCGACCAACAACACCACCAGCACACTCACCGTGCACGATGCGATCTACTCGTCGCCCGGAATCAAACAACAAGCCAGCACCTTCAACGGCATCATCTACACCACGATCTTGGTTGCGGTGCTGATCGTGGGCTTGTTCTTCGCGCTCATCACCATCGAACGTACTGCGCTCTATGGCGTCTTCAAAGCCATCGGCGCATCGTCACGCCAAATCGTGTTCGGGCTATTCGCGCAGGCGACCGTCACCGCAGTGGTCGCGTTCACAATCGGCGCGGGTATCGCCTACGGATTTGCAGCTCTGGTTCCTCCGAGTTTCCCGCTCATTGTCGAAACCACCCGCACCATCCAAACACTGTTCCTTATCGAGGTCGCTGCGCTCATTGGTGCCGCCATCTCTATTCGTCGTGTCATCAAGATCGATCCCGCTTCCGCCATCGGCGGCGGCGCGTAAAGGAGTTCGTATGGCACTTCCCGAAGTGCACCCCGAAACTGCGGCCCTCGAAATGGTCAACGTGCGCAAGATCTACGGCACCGGCGACACCGAGGTGATCGCTCTCAACGATGCATCGCTGCGCGTCGGCAGCAACGAAATCCTGGCGCTCGTCGGACCCTCAGGATCGGGCAAGACCACGCTCCTCTCGATCGCCGGCGCGCTCCTCGAACCCACTTCCGGGCAAGTGTTGGTTGGTGGCGAGGACATCACGAGGCTCAACGACAAACAACGCACTGCCTTTCGCCGGTCCAGCGTCGGGTTTGTGTTCCAACAGGTGAACCTGGTGCCGTTCCTTACCGCACGCGAGAACCTACTCGTCGTTGCTGACTTCGCGAAGCGGCGCCGCGACGCGGGCGCACGCGCGGATCTCTTGCTCGGCGAGCTCGGTCTCGCGCATCGCCTGAAGAACTTGCCGGGTCAGCTCTCGGGCGGCGAGCGCCAACGCGTCGCAATCGGCCGTGCGCTGATGAATCAACCCAAGCTCATCCTGGTTGACGAACCCACCAGTGCGCTCGACACAAAACTCGGCGAACAGGTGATGGAACTCATCGTTTCCGAGGTGCGGGCCCGCAACACCGCGGCGGTCATCGTGACCCACGACCACCGCATGGCCGCCTACGCGGATCGCAGCGTCGAAATCCATGACGGAAACTTGGCGCAATAACGCCAGCCGCTCATGCAACGGCCCCGACATTTTGTCGGGGCCGAATTGCAGCGCAGTATCAGGGGCGGCTCAACCGCCCGACGCGTCTTGGACTTTCTGCTTGCCGGCACTGATCCACGGCATCATCGAGCGCAGGCGTGCCCCAACCGCCTCGATGGGGTGATCGCCGGTTTTTTTGCGGTAGTTCTCGAAGTTCGGACGACCCTTTTCGTTCTCTTCGATCCACTCGCGCGCAAACTCACCGCTTTGGATCTCGCCGAGGATCTTCTTCATTTCGGTCTTGGTGGTCGAGGTCACGACCCGCGGTCCCCGGGTGTAGTCCCCGTACTCGGCGGTGTCGGAGATCGAGTAGTGCATCGCTTCAATGCCACCCTCATACATCAGGTCCACGATGAGCTTCACTTCGTGCAGCGTCTCAAAGTACGCGCTCTCCGGTTGGTAGCCCGCCTCGACGAGCGTCTCGAACCCGTTCTTGATCAGCTCCACGAGCCCGCCGCACAACACGACTTGCTCACCAAACAGATCAGTCTCGGTCTCTTCGCGGAAGTCCGTCTCGAGAATGCCGGCGCGGCCACCGCCGATGCCGCACGCATAGCTGAGCGCAATGTCGCGCGCGCTACCCGTGGCGTCTTGGTGTACTGCGACCAAACACGGAACGCCACCACCTTCGGCGTAGGTGCGACGCACCAAGTGTCCCGGACCTTTCGGCGCGATCATCCACACATCGACATCTGCTGGCGGCGTGATCTGCCCGAAGTGGATGTTGAACCCGTGCGCAAACGCCAAGCTCTTACCCGCCGTGAGATTTGGCGCAATGTCCGCCTGGTACACCCGTGCCTGTTCGGTGTCGGGCAGCAACACCATGATCACGTCGGCCCACGCCACCGCAGCACTGACATCCATCACCGCGAGTCCGGCCGCTTCGGCTTTTGCACGCGAGCCAGAGCCGGCCCGCAACCCGACCGCCACGTCAACACCCGACTCCGACAAGTTGCGCGCGTGCGCATGTCCTTGCGAGCCGTAGCCAAGAATGGCGACCTTCTTGGACTTGATGAGTCCCACGTCGGCGTCCTGGTCGTAATAAATCGTTGCGGGCATGCATGCTCCTCGCGTGATGACAGTTCGCAGTGAACCGATTCGATCGGGGGAAAGACTATGCGGACTTGGTGCTGACTGCCTGCAACTTCGGCGACTTGCGAGTCAACTTCGGCAACGCAATGCGTCCGGTGCGCTGGAGGTCCACGATCGAGAACGTTTGCAGCAGGTCCATGAGCGCATCAAGCTGATCCGGGCTGCCCGACGCCGACACGGTCACTGCGTCGTGGCCAACATCGACGATCTTGGCGTCGAAAATCGCGGCCAACTCGGTGACTTGCGAGCGCGTCTCCGGTGTCGCCTTCACCGTCACCATCATGAGTTCCTGCTCGACCCCATGACCGGCTTCGATCTCATTGATCTTGAGCACGTTGATGAGCTTGTGCAACTGCTTGCTTACCTGCTCGAGCGGTGTGGATTCGGCATCGACGACAATCGTCATACGAGACACACACGGATCATCGGTCGGGCTCACGGCCAACGAATAGATGTTGAACCCGCGGCGCGCAAATAATCCGGCGATACGCGTCAGCACACCAAACTTGTTTTCGACGAGCACCGACAACACATGGTGTGGCCTCTGCTGGTTCATTGCGCGTTTCCTTCCCCAAGAATGACGTTGTCGTTCGTTTGCCCGGCCGGGACCATCGGATAGACCTTCTCGCGATAGTCGACACGAAAATCAATGACGACAGGGCGATCATCGACTTCGTTGGCTTTCTCGATCGTCGGCTGCACGTCCTCGGGGGTATCGACCCGGAACGCCACGCATCCCATGGCCTCGGCCCACTTCACGTAATCGGGCAGATCCGGCGAGAGATACACCTCGCTGTAGCGCTCTTCGTAGAAGAGCTCTTGCCACTGACGCACCATCCCAAGGTAGGCGTTGTTCAGAATTGCGACTTTGACCGGAATGCGTTCAGCCGAGGCAGTGACGAGCTCTTGGGCCGTCATCTGAAAACACCCATCGCCATCGACGGCCCACACCATGCGCTCCGGCTTGCCGACCTTTGCGCCGATTGCCGCAGGCACCGAAAAGCCCATCGTGCCGAGGCCACCCGAGTTAATCCACGTGTAGGGATAGTTGAACTTCCAGTATTGGCTGGACCACATCTGGTGCTGCCCCACCCCCGACACGAGGATCGTGTCGTCGGGAGTGTTGTCGCGTAGCTGCTCGAGACAGAACTGGGGCTTGAGCGGTCCGTCGGCCATTTGCTCATAGCGCAATGGGAACTGCGTTTGCCACGCGCGCAACTGGGCTCGCCATGGATCCAGATTCGGTCGCTCACCGTCGTCGAACGCTTGTCGCATCGCCGGGATCAACGCCTCGATGACGAGTCGACAATCGCCGACGATCGGAACATCCGCGCGTCGAACCTTGCTGACTTCGGCGGGGTCAATATCGACGTGAATGATCTTGGCATCGGGAGCGAACCCATCAAGTTTTCCGGTCACGCGATCGTCAAAGCGACTGCCGAGCGCAATCAACAGATCCGATTGCTGCATCGCAGTGATTGCCGTGTAGTTGCCGTGCATACCCGGCATACCAAGACAGAGCTCATGATCGTCCGGAAAGGCACCGCGCGCCATGAGGGTTGTGACCACCGGAATACCGGTGTACTCGGCCAACTCGCGCAACGCCTCCGCCGCCCGCGCTTTGAGGATCCCGCCCCCGACGTAGAGCACCGGGCGTTGAGCCGTTGCAATCAGCCGCGCGGCCTCGCGAATTTGCTTCGCGTGCCCGTGCGTCGACGGCTTATACCCCGGAAGGTCGACAGCGTCAGGCCAGTACCAATCCATCATCGAGGTAGAGATGTCTTTGGGAACGTCGACGAGGACGGGGCCCGGGCGCCCAGTAGTTGCAACATGGAATGCCTCACGAATAACGCGGGGAATATCTTGCGCGTCCGTAATCAACCAGTTGTGCTTGGTGATCGGCATCGTGATCCCGACCGTGTCGCACTCTTGGAACGCATCCGTTCCGATCACCGAATACGGCACCTGACCAGTCACGACCACGAGCGGAATGGAGTCCATATACGCGTCCGCAAGGGGCGTCACGATGTTGGTTGCCGCCGGACCGCTGGTCACCATCGCAACACCCGGGCGACCAGTTGCGTGCGCGTACCCTTCGGCCATATGCCCCGCGCCTTGTTCATGGCGCACGAGGATGTGTCGGATCGAGCTTTCGATCAGCGGGTCATATACCGGCAGAATCGCACCGCCCGGGAGACCGAACATCACCTCGGTGCCTTGCATCTCGAGGCTCTTGATTAGTGCTTGTGCTCCAGTGAGTTTCATCAGGGTTCCCTTGGTACGAAAAACCCCTCGCCTTCGGCGAGGGGTGGAAAAGCGCACGGACGCGAGACGGCCCGTGCGCTAGGTAACTACCAGAAGTCGAAGCGAGTTCGTCACGGACAGCAGTTTGACGGATAACAACGAAACTGGCAACCCCGAACCGGGATTATTTAAAAGGTGCTGGGGGCCAGACCAACGCCCGAGTCGGGCGCAGGGTTGGGGTCCGCGCCCGGGGCAATTGGCCCGGCCACCCAGCGGCGAGGCACCAACCGGGCAGGTGGTCGGCAACCTCGCGATCGCGTGCGCCCCATCACGGCGGCGCGTGCAATGAAGATATCGGTAGGGACTCCCGTCTCGCATCTGGAAAACCCAACCTGGGTACTGTCATCCATCAGCGTTGGTGCTGCGGGCACCAATATGTGGTTCGGCCACCAACTGTGCCTCGCTGAAGGGCCATTCCGTCTTTTGGGCAGCACCCGCCGGGAACACGGGCGTCCATGAGGTCACCCGTATGTGATCCGCCCCGCCGCCCCAAGGTTCGTAATGTCGTGCGCACTGCGCGTAGCAACGCAGCTCGTTCCGTCGGCGTGAGTTCCTCGGCGCGCCGACCGGGCTGTATCCCCGCCCGCCACAACGCTTCGTCCGTCAACAAATTGCCGAGGCCGGCGATGCGCGCCTGATTCATGAGCGCGGCCTTCACGGGCCCACTGCTGCGTAACGCGTTGGCAAACTGGGTTGTGGTAATTGCGGTGGCGTCTGGGCCAAAGCGCGTTTCGTCCGGATCGAGCTCGACACCACCGAGTCGACGCGGATCGCGCAACCCCAACATCCCACCGTCGCGAAAACGCACCACGAATCGGTACCACGCAACATCGTCACGATTGCTCGCATAGACGAGTGGATCCCCCGCTGCCACACCATCGACGACGACGCGTCCGCTCATGCCGAGATGCAGCCCGAGCGTTGGACCGCTGCGTGACGTATCGACCAGCAGTTGTTTTCCGATTCGGCGCGCCGCGATAAACGTGCGCCCGACAAGCGCACCCGCAATCGCAGCGGCAGTCACGCCGCGTTTGAGGTACCAGTGATCCGATGCGTCGACCGACGCGATCGTGCGCCGTAACGCGAACGCTTCAATGCAGGTACGCGCGGCTTCTGCTTCCAGGAGCTCCGGCATCGGATGCGATCACACGTTGGTGATGGCGCCGCGCTCCGCGCCCTGCGCCAGCTTGGCGTATTTGGCGAGGAAGCCCGAGGTGTAGCGCGGCTCGAGTGGTTTCCAGTTGGCGCGACGACGCTCGAGTTCTGTCTCATCGACGAGCAGATCGATAGTGTGCGCTTCGGCATCGATGGTGATGTGATCACCGTCGGCGACCAACGCAATCGG
>JBMOIW010000011.1:0-36240 GCA_049317145.1 Acidimicrobiia bacterium | reverse complement strand
TGGTGCGCCCCTTGGGCCAAGTGTTGCCGCAGCGCCGGGTCAGCGCACAGCCTGGTCAGCGCCGTTTCAAAGCTGCCGGGCAGCTTGTCATCAAACAGCAAGGCGTTGTCGCCGTCGGTCAGGATTTCAAGCAAATTGGGTTCGCGTGGTGCCACGATGGCCTTGCCCAGCACCAGATACTCCATCAACTTCAGCGGCGAGGCATAGGGGGTGACGGCAGGCTGCAGCGCAATATCAAAAGCGGCCACAAGCTCGGGCACACGATCCCGGTCAATGACCCCGGTAAAGGCGACACGCGAGGCCAAACCCAAAGAGTGCGCCTTGGCCGGTCAGGATCCAATAGCCCGCACCGGTAGTCGTCGACGCCATCGCAATAACGTGGTCCGTGCCGGAGAGTCCGTTCGTTCCGCCCGGACCTGCGTTGTTGACCCCACCTTTGTGCAGTGCATCACCGAAGCTGTAAACAAATCCAAGCGTTGTTGTGATTCGGTAGCCAGTTCCCGCTGCATTGGCCGTAATCGCAACCGCGTAATCCCCGGCGACGAGTGCACTTGTTCCGTTCAGTCCCGCGTTGTTTACGCCACCTTTGTACTGCGCGTCACCGAAGGAGAACACGCCGCCATCTGAGCCCAGAATCCAATAGCCGTTTCCGGAAGGAGTTGCGGTCATTGCGAGTGCAGGTGATGTCAGGTTGTTCGCCGCGGCTGATCCGTAGAAACGCGCATCGCCGAAGCTAAAGATGCCGCCGTCGCGCCCGAGTGCCCAATATCCAGCGCCCGTTTTGGTAGCAGCAATGGCGAGGTATGGGGCGTTCGCGACGGTAAGCGACGCAGTAATCGCGCCGACTGCATCGCCGAACCCGGTCGAACGGCCATTCGAACCCGTGATTGCATAACCCTTACCAGTAGGGGTTGCTGCGATGCCGATGACTGCTGCCGTAATTGCTTGTCCACCCAAGCTGCCGTAAAACTGCGCGGTGCCAAAGGTGAACACGCCGCCGCGACTTGAGCTGATCCAGTAGCCCCCTCCGCTTGGTAATGCAACGATTCCTGTAGCGGTATCTCCGGCCGCGAGCGCGGTGTTCGCGCCACCCTGATGTTTCGCATCACCAAAGGCATACACGTATCCCAATGCGGTGACGATCCAATACCCAACTCCGGTGGGGGATGCTGCGATACCGACGGCCTTGTCGCCAACGACGAGTGCGTTCGTGCTGCCGGCGCCAGCGTTGTTGATGCCGCCTTTGTACAGCGCGTCGCCCACGGTGAATACCGCGCCATCGGACGAAACGATCCAGTGGCCCTTTTCGGAGGGAGTCATCGCGATGGCGATCATGGGGTTGACGCTCTTTGTGACTGCGTTGCCCAAATACGGCGTGCGGCCGGTGGCGAACACGCCACCATCGCTGCCGAGTAGGTAACACCCGGTGCCATTTGCGGTCACTGCGGCGGCGGAAATGTTGGTTGCCGGCGCTCTGGTGCAAAACGCGCTGCTGGATCCGTCGATGTTGCCATCGGCGTGGAAATACGTAAACCCGCCCAGGGTTGCGTGCGTAATCGCAACGATGGGGCTCCCGGCGGCTGCAGTCGTCGCCGCGGTCGTTGCAAGTGCGGTGAGCGGGTTCGCTGCGAGCACCTTCACCGCAGGCAGCGCCGCAACCGTTGTCGCGGCCGGAGCAATTTTTCCTGCGCCGTCGCGCCCGGGAAGTGGCGAGAACCGATCCGCAAGCTGGGGAGTAGCCGACGGTGCGTCGGGCGCCACCTCGCTCATCGGCTTTTTGTTGGCAACCGTCGATCCGGTGCTGGAAGCGGCGCTGCGACGCGCGCGTGACGCGGCGCGCTCACTGCGCGCAGGGAGTGCATTGGCGGCGGGGGATCCAACCAGGATCACTGCGCCAGCAACGACGAGTGCCGTCGCAGTTCGATACCACCCGCGCCGAACGAAGTAACTCGCGTGCGAGAACGACCTGCCCATGGTCCGCCACCTTCTGCCCGAGGAGATGCGAGATCTCATCACGTGGTGTCGGACAATTCAAGAGGTGAGGGCACCACTTCCCGCAGGCGCATTCACGCTGCGATTCCCACTGAGTGGAAACCAGAACTGGTAGGGACTACGCGCGTAACGTTGCGATCGTGGCGGTGAGATCCGACGAGCCCACGATATGGCGGGCGCGCACCATTCGGCGGGGCTGGTTACAGCCCACCACTCCCATGACCCGCCCCTCGGTTTCGAAGACGGCAACAAATATTGGCTCGTCGAAGCTGCCCACCGCCACGTGCACGTTGGCATCGCCACGTACTCGCCCTACCACCTGAAACTTGCTGCCGTGTTGATCGGACCACACGAACGGGATCGAGGCGAACTCGGGTGCGCGTGCGCCAGAAAACATCAGGCGCCGCGACGCAGCAACACCTTGTTCGACCGCATTGGTCCAATGTTCGATGCGGATGCGTTCTTCGAAGAGCGGATGCATCCACGCGCACGCATCGCCTGCAGCAACAATGTTCGGTGCTGCAAGCAGGGTGGAATCGCAGACGATCCCGTTGTCGATCGTCAGACCCGAACCAATAAGCCAGTCGGTTGCCGGTGCGGCACCCACCGCAACGAGCACGACATCGGCGGGGACGATGGTGCTGTCCGTGAGTCGAACGCCCGTAGCGTGCACGGTCCCTTCGATGCCGGCGACTGACGCATTGCAGCGCAAGTCCACGCCGTGGCTGCGGTGCAATTGCGCGAGCACGGCACCGAGTTCGGGGCCAAACACGCGCTCCATTGGTATGGCGCCGGCTTCGAGCATGGTCACGGACGAGATGCCCCGGGCTCGACAACTCGATGCGACTTCGGCACCGATGAACCCGGCGCCAATAATGACCACGCGTGGATCATCGACGAGTGCAGCGCGTAGCGCCCGGGCGTCATCGAGCGTGCGCAACATGTGCACTCCGGGCAAGTCAGGCTGTCCCGGTAGTCGCCGTGCGGTAGCACCTGGTGCGAGCACCGCACCGTCGTAGTGGATCGTCATGCCGGTTTCGAGCGTCACGGTTTGACGCTCAACATCAAGCGCGGTGGCGCGCACACCCAGGTGCGGCGTGCAGTCGAGCGCGTCGTAGGACGTGCTCCGTAACGCGATCGGCTCCGGCTCCTCAAAACTGGTGAGAAACGACTTGGAGAGCGGTGGACGGTCGTAGGGAAGATGCGCTTCTGCACCGATCCACTCGATGCGTCCCGCAAACCCTTCGGCGCGCAGCGTCTCGACCGCGCGCAGGCCCGCGAGCGATGCGCCGATGACCGCGATGGTTTGCACTGCGGTCATGCGGATGTGTTACTCAGCTTTCGACGGTGATCGCTTGCTGCGGGCAGAGTCGGGCGGCCTGCTCCACCTTGGCACGCAAGTCCTCGGAAGGGTTTTCGTCGAGGATGTACAAGTAGCCGTCGTCGCGCACCTCAAAGACTTCAGGTGCGGCGTCCATACACAACGCGTTGCTCTGACACTTCTTGAAATCGACCGAAACGTGCATCGGAGCTCCTTGAGCGGATGGTGAACAGTCGTACGCTACCCCGATCGGATCCGCTTCATTGGGTATTTCTGGACCGCGTGTTCAGCCAGGATTGATGGTCCGGGTTCGCATTCGGCAGATCCGGTGCTGCGGGCTGGCACGGTTAGTGCGATTGCGTCGCCTGTGGCGCACGTGGCCTAGTGACCAGCACTGCGATCGCTCTCCATCCACCCATGGTCAACAGCAAGAAGGCGGCACCGACCAGATTGGAGACGCTGAGAAAGAAGCGGTCGAAGAACATCCAACGAATCGCGCCCCACAGGACGACACCACCCGCGATCGCAATGAGGAGGCGTACCCAGCGCAGTTCCGGCTTGCGGTAGAGCTGCGCCGCAAACGCGACGGCGAAGAAACCGAGCGAGAGCGGAAAGATCACCTCGAATAACCAGGTGAATCCTTCGCGGATGTTGTGACTTTCTTTGCCACCGAGCACGAACGCCACGATGCATGCGGCATCGAGGGGCACGGAGATCCACCACGGAGCGAAGGGGGCACGGGAGCGAGGACGAGCGGGGGAGGGAATCGTTGCAGCAGTCACGCCGCCGAGTCTCGCGCAGGTGCTCAGGCTGGTGTCGAACTCGGTGCATTGGTGGCCAAGATTTCGGCCAGCGCCCGGGTGAGCTCGTTGAGGTGTGCGCACGTAGTCGCGTCACCGGAGTCGGTCATTATTGCGCGCTCGAGCATGCGAGCAACTTCGGAGCCCGTGGGAAACCCAAACGTGCCGAGTGAGCCAGCCAGTTGGTGTGCGGCATGTGTTGCCGCGGCCGCCAATGCATCGTGCGCATCCGTGCGCACCCACGGCTCGCGCGTTGTTCGCGCGTCGACATACGCGGCGATGGTGTCGTAGCGCGCCCACGCATCAGCATGGGCCTCGACCCACAGGTGCGCCAATGCTTCGTAGATCGCGTCGGGTTCCGGGGTGGTCATGCGACACACACCTCGCCATCCACGACGCGCTGGAGGTGCTGCGGCAAGGTCATGGGATGAAACGGTTTTGCGATCACTCCATCGGCACCAGCCTCGAGGTAGCGCGCCACATCGTGACGCGTCACACTCGCAGTGAGAAACACGATTGGCGTGTTCGCGGTTTGCGGTGCCAGTCGAAGCTGGCGCAACGTCGCAAGACCGTCGAGTCCAGGCATCTCCATGTCGAGCACGATGACGTCAACGGGGATGCGCGACGCAAGGCTCAATGCTTCGAAGCCAGAACTCGCAACCACTGTCCGCCAACGGCCCACTGCAGTAAAGCTCATCTCGCCGAGCACGCGAATTGCCGGATCGTCATCAACGAGGAGCACGGTTTGAATCATGCGGCACCTCCCGACGGTCTGTTGTTCGTGGGCTCCGTGAGTTGCGTTGCGGTACTCAATGCGTTTGCGCGGTGGAGCGGAAGGCGCACGATGAAATCTGCTCCGGCGCCGAGTTCGCTCTGCACTTCGATCTCGCCCTGGTGTCGTTGGACAATTGCCTGGCTGATGGCCAGGCCAAGGCCACTTCCGCCGACCGTGCGCGCATCCGAATCGTCGGATTGCCAGAACGGTTCAAAGAGACGCGCGTGATCTTCCACGCGAATGCCGGGTCCGTGATCGATGACGTGTACCGCAATTTCGTCGTTGGTGCGTTCGGTGCGCACCAAGATGTTGCTGTTCTCCGGAGCAAACTTGATCGCGTTTCCAAGCAAGTTCACATATACCTGGGTGAGGCGTTCGACGTCGCCGAGCACCACGCTTTCGGTGCCGAGATGGCAGTCGCATTCCATAGAGATATTGCGAGCGGTCGCGAGCGCTCCAACGGTTTGCATCGCAAGCCGAATCGGGTCTCGGGCGTCAATGGGCGCAAAGTCCATTGCAAGTTTGCCGCCCCGAATTTTTTCAATGTCCAAGATGTCGTTCACGATGCGCGTGAGCCGCTGCGTGTTACGCGATGCCAGCTCGACCAACTCTGATGCTGCTGGAGCGAGCATTCCGACCGCGCCATTCGCAAGCAATCCCAACGATCCTTGAATCGCAGTCAGGGGAGTGCGGAGTTCGTGAGACACCGTCGCAACGAACGCATCTTTGAGGCGCTGTAGCTCCATAAGGCGCTGAATTTCGGCGCGCTGGGATATGTCGCGCGCGATGGTAGAGAAGAAGGCAACGTCGCCGTCGACGCCGCGGTGCGCGAGCACGACCTGGTCCATCGGGCGCTCCGCTCCGGTGAACGACCGGATAGCGGTCTCGCCCTGCCATGCACCATTGGCGACTGCGACCGGGAGTCCTTCCTCGAGGATGCGCAGAGCAACTGCCGGAGGATGGAAGTCTGCAATCGTGTATTGCGAAACATCTGCATTAGCGTCGATGCCGATCATCGCGCGCCCCGCAGGGTTGACGAGGATTGCGCGACCATCCGTGCCGGCAATGCCGATCATGTCGGTGCTGGCATTAATGATGGCTTCGTAGCGGGCGAGTTCGAGATGGCGCGACGCGAGCTCGGTATGCGTACTTTGTAATTCGAGGTGACTCACGACAGTATCGGCGAGCACCTTGAGCATCTCTGCTGCATCGTCAGGAAACGATGCGCGCGATGTGGAGTCGATGGCACACAAAGTGCCGATCGCTTGCCCGTTCGAGGTGCGCAACGGAGCGCCGGCGTAAAACCGTACGTGAGGCGCACTCGTGACAAGCGGGTTCTCGGCAAAACGCGGATCCGCATGTGCGTCGAGCACGACAAAAATATTGTCTTGCAAAATTGCGTGTCCGCAGAAAGAGACAGCGCGAGGAGTTTCTGTAGCGTCGAGTCCCACGCGTGCTTTGAACCATTGACGGTCCTCGTCGACGAGCGAGACCAGCGCGATGGGAACCCGCAGCGCTCGGGCGACGAGTTGCACGATGCGATCGAGCGCGTCGGATGGATCAGTGTCAAGCACGCTGATCGCGTGCAGTGCTGCGAGGCGCTCGGACTCATTTGACGGTAACTCGGGGGCGACATAACGGGTCTGGGTGATCTCCAGCATCACGCGCACTCCTCAGGGTTGTTGACGATTTGTCGAACTTCTTCCGCCACCGTCATCGGATCAAACGGTTTTGCGATTACGCCGTGGGCACCGGAATCGAGATATTGCTGAATTTCGTTCGCCTGTACCTTGGCGGTCATGAACACCACGGGCGTTGTTGACGCCGTTGGGATCGTGCGCAGTGCAGCAAGGGTGGAAATGCCGTCCCGACCGGGCATCATCATGTCGAGAACAATCACATCGACCGGGTGGAGTGCTGCGAGTTCGAGCGCAACGTCACCGCTGGGTGCCGTGAAGGTGCGCCATCCGGCAACGACTCCAAAACTCAGTTCACCGATACGACGGATGTCCGGATCGTCGTCCACGAGCAATACCGATGCAATGTCCACGTGCCTGCCTTTCCCAACGACGCAACCGTATTGGTGGGTCGGCGGTTGCGCACGCGCAGTTGACGAAGTAGGGACCAAAGTCCCTGCGGAATGTTTCGTTAGGCCTACGCCGTTGCAGTAGAGGCCAGCAAAATGGGGGCTAGGCATCGACCCGAGGGGCGTTTATCCTCGCGGGGAATTCTGGTGAGAGGTTGCTGATGTCAGTCGCGCGCATGTTGCGTTTCCCGAACCCGGTGAATGAGGTCGCGGCACGATTGGTTGCGGCCGGGGTAGTCGTCATGAGCCTGCCGGTTGTGCTGTTTGGCTGGACGTGGCTCTTAATACCCCTCGCGCTCGGCTTTGTCCTGCGCGTCGCCGCTGGGCCACGGTGGTCGCCACTGGCGCTCGTCGTCACCCGACTCGTCGTGCCGCGCCTGCGGGTCCGCCAAAAACTCGTGGCCGGGCCGCCGAAACGGTTTGCCCAAGCGATTGGAGCAACGTTGTCGATCGCAGCATGCGTCGCGACGTTTGTCGCTGACGCACCGATGCTTGGTCGGATGCTCGCTGCGATGATTGCTGCGGCGGCCTTTCTTGAGAGCGCGTTCGCGCTTTGCTTAGGTTGCGCAATCTTTGCCGGGCTGATGCGGATTGGGGTTATCCCACAGTCAGTGTGCGCCGAGTGCGCCGAAATATCCGAGCGCCTTGCCGGATTCGAAGCACGCGACGTTGCGTAGGCGCGGTGTTGCGTAGGCGCGGTGTTGCGTAGGCGCGGTGTTGCGTAGGCGCGACCTCAGTCGTCTTTGAGAGCGACTGCGTTGGGCGTGACATTCATTTTCGGCTCGTAGTGCGCAACGTCGATGCTGCGCTCAAGCCCCGAGAAGCGGGCGCGTAGGGCGTTGCGACACGCGTCGCACGGGCCGTAAAAGCGGGCGAGTGTTGCGGTGCCGCAGCGCGGGCAGGTGCAGGTGAGATCGGCGGCGAATGCGGTCATGGTGCAGAACGCTACTGGCTGGGAATGTGTCCACCGGCGCTTTTCCCGCGCGGTTTCGCGCCGAAGGCCCCTACGGTCCTCACGAGTCGCCGTTGCGTCGGTGACATCGCTGCGGCCCACGCTGCGTCGGTACCGTTCCGTGCACTCGGCGCGTGGCACCCGAAGGAGACCGAAACCGAGAACGGCGCGCAGTAACGTCGTCGCATGTTTGAAGAATTTGAGCGCGTCTTGGTGGTCGGGGCGCATCCCGACGATATTGATTTTGGTGCGGCGGGAACCGTGGCGTGCCTCACCGACGCCAGCGTGTACGTCGCGTACTGCCTGGTGACCGACGGGGACGCCGGCGGCTTCGACCCGGCAGTGCCGCGAGAAGACATTCCCGCCATTCGCCGAGCCGAACAAACTGCGGCTGCCGCATTCGTTGGTGTGAACGACTTGCACTTCCTCGGCTATCCCGACGGTCGTGTTGAGGTGACGCTCGAGCTGCGGCGCGACCTATCACGCGTGATTCGCCAGACCCGACCTGATCTCGTCATTTGCCAATCCCCCGAACGGTACCTGGACCGAATCTACGCAAGTCATCCCGACCACCTTGCGACCGGGGAAGCAACACTGTGCGCGGTGTACCCCGATGCCCGAAATCCGTACGCGCATCCAGAGTTACTCGCCGAAGGATGGGATGCGCACCGCGTGCGAGAAGTGTGGCTGACTGCACATCCCGACAGCGATCATTACGTTGATGTCACCGACGCCGTGGATCGCAAACTCAGCGCATTGCACGCGCATGAGAGTCAGCATGCCGATCCAGCAGCCATGGACGCTCGGGTACGCGAGTGGATGACCCACACCGCAGAACAAGCCGGGTTGGAACACGGTCGATGTGCCGAGGCGTTTCGGCGCATCGACACGGCATAGCGCTCGCTCCAGGAGGAAACAATGCGCGCATGGCGAGTTCACGAATTCGGTGCACCTCCGGAGTGCTTGTCGCTCGAAACCTGCGAACCACCCGTTCCACGGGCTGGGCAGGTTGGCATCGATGTGCATGCCGCAAGCCTTAACTTTCCTGATCTCTTGATGTGCCAAGGCCTGTATCAAGTCCGTCCTGACTTGCCGTTCACCCCGGGAGTCGAGGTCGCCGGGGTTGTACGCGCCGTCGGGGACGACGTTGATTCCGCGCTGATCGGCCAATCGGTGTGTGCAATTCCGCTGATCGGCCCGGGCGGATTCGCTGAGCACACGATCGCGTCGACCCGTACAACGTTTGCCGTTGATGCGGCAATGGATTGGGGGCACGCTGCCTCATTTGCGATGACGTATCAGACCGCATGGTTCGCCCTGCATCGGCGAGCGCAACTGCGCCGTGGAGAAACAGTGTTGGTGCATGCCGGAGCTGGTGGTGTGGGGTCAGCCGCGATACAACTCGCCAAAGCGCATGATGCATTCGTGATTGCATCCGCAGGTGGTTCGCACAAGGTCGAGGTGTGTCGACAGTTGGGCGCCGATCTCGCAATCGACTACACGACGGAAGACTTCGTTACGGCAGTCAAAGATGCAACCGACGGCCGGGGTGCCGACGTCATCGTTGATCCCGTTGGTGGCGAGGTCTTTGACCGGTCGCGTAAATGCATTGCGTTCGAGGGTCGAATTGTGGTGGTCGGGTTCACCAGCGGTCGGATTCCCGAAGTGCCGACCAACCACGTGCTCGTCAAGAACTACAGCGTCGTCGGGCTGCACTGGGGGCTCTACGACCGTTACGCGCCCGAGCTCTTTGCCGCTGCGCACCAGAATCTGCTTCGCCAATACGGTGACGGCCGTATCGCGCCGCTCGTCACGGAGGAGTTGCCCTTTACTGCCCTGCCCGAAGCGATGGTCCGCCTTGGCCAGCGAGATACGGTGGGCAAGATCGTGCTCCGGACCTCCTGATCAGCCCTACCAGCAGCGGACCGGTCAGCGTTCGGTGCGTCCCGCCCAGTGCACTAACCTGCTTCGACCCCATTTTCGGGAGCAAAAGTGCACGCATCCCAGGGCACCGGCCCTCGTCCAGACGACATTGCGCAAGAGCAGGCCCTCATCGATCGGGCCTACGCGTCTCTTGACGCGCAGCGCGAGGCTGCGGCCCGGATTGCTGAGGGATACGCGGATGTTGGCGTCGGCGGAACCCATCAGGCCCGCCTTGAACGGGAAGCCGCCGAGGCTGTGAGCCGCCGTCGACTCGCCGCCTTGCGCATCGGGAACTTGCCGCTGTGCTTCGGACGTATCGATCTGCAAGCTGCGGCCCGGAATGCCGAAGTGGGCGAGACGTTTTATGTTGGGCGCGTTGCGGTTGCTGACGAAGGTCAGGTTCCGCTCATTATCGATTGGCGCGCACCGATCGCGGAACCGTTCTATCGGGCAACGCCGCTGGCACCGATGGACGTCGTGCGGCGTCGTCATTTTTTGTGCAGCGGGCGCACGCTCGTTGGTATTGATGACGAGATTTTCGATCAAACGGCTGCGGAAGCAGCCGGCCTCACGGTCGTCGGGGAAGGGGCCCTCCTTGCGGCGCTTAATCGCGAACGCACCGGCAAGATGGGGGACATTGTCGCAACGATTCAGTCCGAACAGGACGAAGTGATTCGGGGCGCGCTCGAAGGCGTATTGATTGTCACTGGTGGTCCTGGTACCGGAAAGACTGCGGTCGCGCTGCATCGTGCGGCGTATTTGCTCTACACCTACCGCAAGAAGCTGGCATCGTCCGGAGTGTTGCTGATCGGTCCATCATCGACGTTCTTGCATTACATCGACGAAGTGCTCCCGGCACTCGGCGAGGACGAAGTGCAGCTCTCCACCATTCGAACGCTCAAACCACAATTGCGCTGCACGGGTAGCGAACCGGATGCGCGTGCTGCGCTGAAGGGCGATGCGCGCATGGCGCAGGTCCTTGCCAACGCATTACGCGACCGTCAGCATCCACTTCCGAAAGACACAGTTTTTGAGCTCAACGGCATCACCTTGCGGATCCGACGTTCGGATTCGCGTCATCTCATCGAGCGACTACAGCGCAAGCGGGGAACGCACAATGAGCGGCGACCATCGATCGTGCGGTCGCTCGTCGACCAGTTGGTACATCAGTACGAACGCGGGTTAGCGGCGCAATACACGCGTGGCTCCCAGCGGCTGAGTGAATACCCGGCCAACGTGCAGCCCCTCGATACCAGCGAAATCGGTCCCGTACTTGACGATCCCGAAGTGGCCGCCATGTTGGCTCGGCACGAGCCGTCACCGCCGGAGTGGCGGGCCGAAGTTGCGAGCCGCATTCGTCGCCATGGCGCGGTGCGGGAAGCGTTGGAGCGTATGTGGCCGGTGCTGTCGGGTGCAGAACTCGTGCACGATCTCTTCAGCTTTGCGGCATTGGTGCGGTCCGCAGCGCGCGGTGTGCTCACGGAAGCGGAGCAACGCCAACTCGTGCGCGCGCGTGCGCATTCGGTTGCCGACGTTGCTTGGACCGAGGCGGATCTCGCCTTGGTTGATGAGGCTGATGCGTTGTGCGGCCCGGTCGCGCTGGCGAAAACCCAGAAGCGCCGCAAACGTTCCCGGCGCGCCGAGGCAGATGCAGCCGCGGTAATCTCTGACCTCGGATTGGGTGCGTACGTAAGTGCTGCCGATCTTGCGGCTCGTTACGACGGCGAGCGCGAAGCCGAAGCGGGTGACGACGAGGTGCGCACGTTCGGGCACGTGTTGGTCGATGAAGCACAAGACCTCACGCCGATGCAATGGCGCATGTTGGCGCGGCGGGGCCCGAGTGGTTCGATGACATTGGTGGGGGACTTCGGACAGGCGAGTCGCCCGGGTGCATGTAACAACTGGGATCAAGTCCTGGCCCAACTTCCCGAGCGATATCCGCCGCGCCTGGGCGCGCTGACGGTGAACTACCGCACCCCCGCCGAGATCATGGCGCTTGCGCATAGTGTGCTTGCGATTGCGGCACCGTGGATTCCGCCGACCGAAGCAGTACGCCATGTCGGCGAGGAACCGCGTATTGAGCTCGTTGATGTGCCGGCGCTGCTCAATGCCGCAGCCGATGCTGCGCGTACAGCGCGGGCACGCAGCGGCAAAGTTGCGGTGCTTGCCGCTCCTGATTATCACGATACGTTGGCCGCGCAGCTCGCCGATCTTGGTGCAATCGGTCACGGGATCGAAGCGCTCGACGCACCGGTTGCAATCCTGGATGCCACGGATGCCAAAGGGTTGGAGTTCGACCATGTGGTGCTCCTCGAGCCGGCCACGCTCGTTCCGCAAGATGACGCGGGACTCCGACTGTTATTCGTGTCGCTCACCCGGGCCACGCAAACCCTTACGATCGTGCATGCCGCTCCGCTCCCGCCCGGCCTCGACGCGCCGGTTGGCGTGTAGCGCACTTGCACAACCAATAGGCCCGATCGCTGAGCTGCGCGAGGCGGGCGCGTACACTGCCGCGCATGACGCTCACCGAATCTGACCGACTTGCGAGTGATGTTGCCTGGGATCTCACCCCACTCTTAGATGATGTAACTCCGGAGCAATGCGGCGAGTTGCTCGATCGCGCCGATGTGATCGCGGTGCGGCTCGCGCAGTTACGCGGCACGCTGGCCGACCTTGATGCGGATGCGTTTGTGCAGGCGATGCAGGATCTGGCCGCGATCGAAGAGCTTGTGGGGCGCGTCAGCTCGTACGCCGGGTTGCGGTTCGCCACCGACATGAACGATCCGGCCAACGGGCAGCGGTTGCAAATGGTGGAAGAGCGCGCTACCGCAATCGGAACCAAGCTCGTGTTTTTTGAACTGGAATGGGCGGGGCTTGATGAAGCACGCGCCGAGGCGCTGTTGGCCGACCCGCGTCTCGCGTTTTGCGCGCATCACTTGCGCAATATCCGGCGCTACCGCGAACACATGCTCACGGAGCACGAAGAAGTGCTCATGGCCGAGAAAGCGGTCACGGGTGCAAACGCGTGGGACCGATTGTTCTCCGAGCAGGTTTCCGCGGTGATGGTGAACCTCGACGGCGCCCCCACCTCGCTCGAAGCGGCACTGTCCCGATTGGCGTCGCCGGATCACGCAGTTCGCAAAGCAACGGCCGAGGCAATTACTGCCGCATTGGCCCCAGGATTGCGTACACGCGCCTTCATCTACAACACCTTGTTGGCAGACAAGGCGATCGACGATCGTTTCCGGCGGTATCCGTCGTGGGTGTCGAGCCGCAACCTCAGCAATGAAGCTTCAGACGCGAGTGTGCAGGCGCTCATCGATGCGGTCCAGCGGCGTTACGACATTCCGCAGCGTTGGTATGCGCTGAAAGCACAGCTGCTCGGTGTGGATCGGCTGTATGACTATGACCGCATGGCAAGTGTTACCGACCGCGATCCCGAATTCGGTTGGCAAGCGGGTTGCGACATTGTGCTGGAGAGCTACGCCAGCTTTTCCGAGGAGTTGGCGGGTGTCGCACGCGAGTTCGTGACCGAGCCGTGGATTGATGCTCCGGTGCGGGACGGCAAGCGCCCCGGCGCGTTTTGCGCGTACACGGTTCCGAGCGTGCATCCCTTCGTGATGCTGAACTGGACGGCCCGGCGTCGTGATGTGTTGACGTTGGCGCACGAGCTTGGCCACGCGTTGCATGCGCATCTCGCGCGTCCGCAAGGGCCGTTCCATCAGGCAACGCCGCTCACGCTGGCCGAAACGGCGTCAGTCTTTGGCGAAACCGTCACGTTTGGCCGACTCCTTGCGCAAACCACCGATCCCGAAGATCGTCTGGCGCTGTGTGCTGAGAGCCTTGAAGGGGCTATTGCCACGGTGTTTCGTCAGGTCGCGATGAATCGTTTCGAGGATGCAGTACACACGGCGCGCCGTACGGAAGGCGAGCTTTCCGTCGAGCGGTTTGGGGAGTGCTGGTACAACGCTCAGCACGCAATGTTGGGTGATGCTGTCGAAATAACCGACGGCTATCGCACGTGGTGGAGTTATGTTCCACACTTTATTTCAACGCCCGGATACGTGTACGCGTACGCGTACGGCCAGTTGTTGGCACTGTCGGTATATCGACAGTATGAAGAACACGGCGAAGCGTTTGTGCCGGCGTATTTAGCGTTGCTGCGCGCCGGGGGTTCGTTGCCACCCGAGGAGCTCGGAGCAATCGTGGGGGTCGACCTCGCCGATCCCGGATTTTGGGATGGAGGCCTTGCCATCATCGAGACACAACTCGAAACCGCAGAAGCCGCTGCACGCGCCGCTGGGCGTCTATAACCCCGAGAAGCGATGCTTCCCCGCGAAAAGGTGCCGGGACTCCGGACCAGGAGAGCCCGGCACCTCTCACACCCCTGATCCTGTGTGCCGGCAGGATCAGGTGCCGCTGGTGGGGCTTACCCGCTCTTCGCGACCGGGTTTGCCACCTGCGAACTTCCTACTGCGTTTTGATTCTCGTTCAGAATCACGATTTCCACTCGGCGATTGCGCTGGCGACCTTCCGCTGTGTCGTTCGTGTCGAGTGGACGTTGGTCGGCGTAGCCACCGCCGGCGGCCTTCACCGCATTGAGCCCGCCTCGAGAAATCATGAAGCGCAAAACGCTCGTAGCACGTGCTGTCGACAGTTCCCAGTTCGACGGAAAACGCGCCGTACTAATCGGAGCGCTATCGGTGTGGCCCTCGACTGCAATTTGGTTGGGAACGCCTTTGATCACTTGCCCCACCTGTTCGAGCACTACTTCCCCTTGGGTTTGGAGATCTGCAGCACCAGAATCAAAGAGCACCTGGTCGGTAACAACCGTGATGACAAGCCCGCGCGACTCTTTCCGCACGTTGATCGCATCAGAAAACCCAAGCTCCTTTGCTCTACTGGTGAGCTGCGCATCGAGCGATGCCATGCGATCTGCTTCGGCTTTGCGCGCCGCTGCCGCCGCAGCCTGCTGGTTCAAGATCTGTTGTGCCAGTTCAACGCTCGGCAGCGTGTTTGTCGGTGTCTGCGCAGCCTGTGGATCCTGGGGTGACGTTCCCTTCCCTCCGGTGTACCCCGTCGCCGGAACGGGCGATGATCCGGATGCGGCAAAGACTCCGGTCTTAAGTTCAGGGCCGCTGAGTGCTTGATTGAGCGATTTCGCGAGTGCTTTGAACTTTTGTACGTCCATGATTGATGTGGCGAAGAGCACCACAAAAAGTGCCATGAGCAACGTCAGCATGTCGGCGTATGGGATAACCCATGCCTCGTGGTTGACGTGCTCTTCGTGTTCTTCGTGTTCTTCGTGTTTGGCGTGACCACCACCGTGGTCGCCGCCATGATCATTTCCGTGACCGCCCATGGGTTATGCCGCCTTCGCCTCGGCTTCGGCGCGGGCCTTGGGCGGGAGCTGCGAGAGCAGCACGGCTTCGACAACACGAGGACTCGTACCGGCTTGGATCGCCATGATGCCTTCTATCATCATCTTGCGATATGCGGCCTCTTCGTTGCTCAATTGTTTGAGCTTGTTGCCAATGGGCAGGAAAATTCCGTTCGCAATGAAGACACCAAGGAATGTGGCGATGAATGCCGCCGCAATTCCGGCACCGATCTTGGCAGGATCGGAAAGGTCGCTCATGACGTGCATCAGTCCGAATACCGCACCGATAATGCCGAAGGTTGGTGCAAACACGCCCCACTGAGTCATGAATGCGGAGCCAAGCTTGTGGCGCTCTTGCATCGCTTTAACTTCGGCCTTGAGCCCTTCGCCAAGCACGTTGGGGTCCGTACCGTCGACGGCCATCTGAATTCCACGGCGGAAGAAGGGGTCTTCAATGTTCTTCGCTTCGTCGTCGAGGGCGAGCAACCCTTCGGTGCGGGCACGGTTCGTGAGTTTTACGATGAGTTCGATCAGTGATTTGGGGTCTGGCTGCGCGCCGGGCAACAGTGCCTTCTTGAAATACTTCGGGATCGATGCCGTCGCCAGGAACGGGAACGCCAGCATCGTCGCGCCCAAACTGCCGACGAGCACGATAAGGAGTGCCGGCACGTTGGTGAGGAGCGCAGGAATGTTCGCGCCGTCCATTACAGCACCGACGAATACGCCAATGCAGCACGCAATGAGTCCGAAAACCGAGCCCTTTTCCACCGCTCAGCCCTCCCGGGCCGGGTAGTACTCGAGCGCTCCGCTCCTGCGGTATGCCATCCCTGGTCCTTCACGATCGGGCCACCATTCCGTGGTGGCTCACCTACTGAGCGCCCTCGATCGGCGACTTATCTACCGAGGCGAGGGTTTCACAAGTTCTTTATTGCTTGCGCTGTTGTGCTTTGCAGTCGGGGTTGCTCGGGGAGCTGTTCCGGCGTACACACTTCCTTCGGCGCTATGTTCGAACGACTTAAGCGCGCGCTGCGAAAAGTTTTCGCGAAATGCGCGGTGGCTGTGTCGGCAGAATACGAAATGAGGCGAACGGCCTACGCGTCGGCGAGGCGTAAGAGCTCAACGCGCAACTGGCTGAGTCCCATCGGGCCCAAGTCGAGCGCAGCAGAGTGAAAGCGCTTGAGATCGAACCGTGCGCCCATGCGCTGTTGCACTTCGGCTCGCGCATCGAGCCAAACGCGTTCGCCAACCTTGTAGCTGATGGCTTGGCCGGGTAGGCCGAGATAGCGGTCGACCTCGCTGCGCATGAAGGCCTCCGACTCGCGCCCGTGCTCGAGCATGAACGCGAGCGCGAGATCTGCATTCCAGCGTTCGTTCGCACCAATCGTGGAATGCGCAGGAACCGTCATGCCGCAGTGCAGCCCGATGTCGACGACGACGCGCGCGGCTCGGAATGCGTGGGCGCGCAACATGCCGAGTTCGTAGGCCGGGTCATCGAGGTATCCGAGTTCACCCATCAGGCGCTCGGCGTACAGCGCCCAGCCTTCGCCGTGTCCGTAAGACCAGGCGAGCACGCGTTGAAAGCGCGTGAGGGTGTCGGCGAGGAACCGCACTTGCGCAAGCTGGAGATGATGTCCAGGAACACCTTCGTGGTACGCCGTCGACACCTCATGCCACGTCGGGAACACGGTCTTTCCGGAGGTGGGGTACCACGTGCGGCCTGGTCGCGAAAAGTCTTCGGTGGGCGGGGTGTAATACATCGCTGCCGCCCCGCCCGGGGGAGCAATCATCGCCTCGACGCGCTGAATCGGTTCCGGAATATCGAAGTGGGTTCCGTTCAGTTCGCTTATCGCTGTGTCCATGATCTCTTGGAGCCACGCGCGGAAGGCGTCGACTCCTTCGATGCGGTGCGCGTGGTCCTCGTGCATCAGCCAATCGCAGGTGGCCTGGACGCTGGCGCCGGGACGGATCTGTTCTGCGACGCGTGTCATCTCGTTCTCGATGCGTGCGAGTTCTTCCCAGCCCCACGCGTAGGTGACCTCAAGATCGAGATCGATACCGTTGAACAGGCGCGCCCAGGCCCGGTAACGCTGCGGACCGACGCCGTCGGTGTGCGGCGCGTGCGGGGCATATTCATTGAGGAGGAACGAGGCAAGGTGCGCGTACGCGCCCGTCGCGGCATCGGCCGCGTTCTGGAGCTCGCTAGCCAGCACAGTTGACGCGTCGTGGCGCGCTGCGTACTGCTCGGCGAGCGCAATGAAAAACGGTGTGCCCTCATGCGGAGCGACGCCGCCCCATACCTGCGCTTGCTGCGCACATCCCACAACGTGGCGATATTCGGAGATGTGTTGGTGATGCAGTCCCTGGCGAAGCAATTCGGTGAGCGACGCGAGCGACGTAGGTACATGACGCATGCGCTCGGCAATACGTTCCCATTCGCTGTTGGTTTCGGTCGGCATCAGGTCAAAGCATTCGCGTGTACCACTCACCGGGGAACCCAACACGCGCAGCGGCCGGTAGCTCTCGCCCGCATCGTGGATCGCAAGCTCGGCGCCGAGTTGCTCGCGCATGACATCGATGGCAACGCGGGTGCGCTCGGTCAGGTCGGGGACCCCCGCCAGTTCATCGAGGTCGCGTACGACCGCTCGCGTATGGTCGACATTGGCTTCGAGTGCGTCGGGCGACCAGTCGGTGAGCGCGGTTTCGTGAGCGGTGAGCCCGGCCTGCGTGGCGTTCGTGGGATCGGCGGCGGCGTACCAGTCGACGTAGGCGGAAGACAGCTCGGAAATGCGCTCATCGGGCAAAGTCATGGACTGGATGCTAGCGGTGGTTCCTTCGTATTTCGGGGCGCAGAAGCATGCGGCGGGCACCGGCGACAAACTACGTTCCCGTAGCGCGATTGTTCGCCACGGGATGTTCCCCGCACCCTCGTTCAAGGAGTTCATATGTCCGGCGAAAGTTTTACAGGTCCGTCCCGCACCGAGACCGACAGCATGGGGCCGATCGAAGTACCGGACGCGCATTATTGGGGCGCGCAAACACAACGATCGCTGCATCACTTTTCCATTGGTGATGATCGAATGCCGGGCGCAGTTGTGCGCGGCATGGCCACGCTCAAAAAGGCAGCGGCGCTCGTCAACCACGATCTCGGCAAGCTGTCCGCCGAACACACCGATCTCATTGTGCGCGCCGCCGACGATGTTTTGGCCGGCAATCTCGTTGACGAGTTTCCGCTGTACGTGTGGCAAACGGGTTCGGGTACCCAGACCAACATGAACGTCAACGAGGTGATCGCCGGGCGCGCCAATGAATTCGCAACGGGTGTGCGTGGTGGCAAAGAACCCATTCACCCGAACGATCACGTCAACATGAGCCAGTCAAGCAACGACACGTACCCAACGGCAATGAGCATCGCCGCCGTAGAGGAGTTGACGCATCAGTTGTTGCCATCCGTGCGCGCGTTGCGCAACGCGCTCGATGCCAAGGCCACCGAGTTCGATGCAATCGTGAAAATTGGTCGTACGCACCTGCAGGATGCCGTCCCATTGACCTTGGGCCAGGAGTTCTCCGGCTACGTCGCACAACTCGATGCCGATATCGCCCGGATTGAGGGCGCTATCCCGGACCTGTGCGAGTTGGCCATCGGCGGGACCGCGGTGGGGACGGGGCTCAACGCGCATCCTGAATTCGCGGATCGCGCCGCGGCCACGATTGCTGAGCTGACGAAGCTTCCGTTTACGAGCGCCCCGAACAAGTTCGCCGCGCTGGCATCACACGGTGCAATCGTGGCGGCGAGTGGAACGCTGCGAACGCTGGCAACCGATCTCATGAAGATCGCGAACGATATCCGGTGGTTGGGTTCGGGGCCGCGTGCCGGAATCGGTGAGCTGATATTGCCCGAGAACGAACCGGGTTCCTCGATCATGCCGGGCAAAGTCAATCCCACGCAGTCGGAAGCGATGACAATGGTCTGTGTGCAAGTCATCGGGAATGACACCGCCGTTGCGCTTGCCGGTTCTATGGGGAACTTCGAGCTCAACGTGTTCAAGCCGGTGATGATCTTTAACTTGCTGCACAGTTCCGATCTGCTCGCCGATGTGTGCCGAACGTTCCGGGAGTTCTGCATCGAGGGTCTTGAAGCCAACGTGGAACGCATTCGTGAACACGTCGAGAACTCATTGATGCTTGTGACTGCATTGAACCCGGTCATTGGCTACGACAAGGCGGCGCAGATCGCCAAGAAGGCGCACAAGGACGGCACCAACCTTAAGGCTGCCGCGCTTGCGATGGGATTCCTCACTGAGGAGGAATTCGACGCGGCGCTACGCCCCGAAGAAATGGTGCATCCGTAGTGAATCCTGATGTGCCCGCGGCCGTAGCTCCGTTCCGGGCATCCGCCCACAGCGTTGTTGCGGTCCTCAAATAGCGGAAATCGATTTCCGGTATCTGTGCCGGGGCGGCTAGCCTCTCGGGCGTCATGCCGGCCACCGATCTGGAGCGATGTTCGTGCTCGATGGGCTCACACAGTTCGTAACCGAAGTCGTCAACACGCTGGGCTATGTCGGTGTTGCACTGCTCGTCGCGCTCGAAAACCTCTTCCCGCCCATCCCATCCGAGGTCATTCTTCCGCTCGCAGGATTCGTCGCCGGTAAGGGCGAAGCGTCGCTCGTTGGGATGATCGCTGCGGCGACTGTCGGTTCGGTGGTCGGATCGTGGATCCTCTACGGAATCTCTGCAGCTTTTGGTCCCGACCGCGTCCATCGGTTTGTGGTGCGGTTCGGAAAGTGGGTGCGTCTCACAGAACGGGACCTTCAGCGGGCCGAGGCATGGTTTGACCGCCGTTCCAATGCCGCGGTGCTCTTTGGTCGCTGCATTCCGCTCATTCGGTCGCTCATCTCGGTGCCTGCTGGATTTCGTCGAATGCCATTCGTGCGCTTCACGATCCTGACTGCGCTAGGAAGCGCAATTTGGAATTCGGCGCTCATCGGCGCCGGCGCAGTTCTCGGCGATCGCTGGGAGCGCGTAGGCGACGTCGTTGGGTTGCTGCAAGGCGTGGTGATCGTGGTGATCGTTGGCGCAGTGGCCTATGTCGTGTGGGCGCGATTCATTCGCCCCCGTTTTGCTGCGTCGGGGAACTTGCCGCCAAGCGAATAATTGCCTTCGTGGCGCTTGGTATTCGCTAGCGGCCGAGGTCAGGTTCGTAGCGCGACGCGTCAACGTGGAGGAGCGCACCACGCTCTTTTAGTGCCGCAAGCTGGTCCGGTCGCATGTAGCCGTCGCGGACGCGTTCTTGTTGGCTTCGTAGCCATGAGGCGAGCTTCGTCGTGGAGCCATCCGGGAGTTGTACTTCGTGGGTGTCCGGGATCCGGAGATGACCATGCTCGGCGCGGAACGCTTCGAGTGCGGCAAGATTCCACTGGAAGCGCTGTTCGATGTGGCTCCAAACAAACCCGGCAGCGTCAAGCAGTGCGATGCGGTCCGGTGCGAGCCGTCCTTCCCGTCGCTGGTTCAACATATTGGTCGCCCAGGAGCCCAGCTTGATCGTGCGACCGTCCTCCAGGTGTTCGATATAGGCGCGGGGAACAACCCCGTGGCCGTGTTCGGCGACAAATCGCGTCAAGGATTCGAATCCCTCGCGAAACACGCGGTCGTATCGATGCTCGCCATCGACTCCGAGTTCGAGGAGTTGATCCCGTTGCGCGCCGACGAGCTTGCCGTCACGCAGTCGTTTCCGGCGCGTCGCAAGGAATGAGCCCAGCGCGAACGGTTTCCCCTCCGGATCGGCTGTCACGTACCGCTCAGGAACATCGAGATGCCCCTCGCGCTCGCGGAATTGGTGGAGTAGCTCAAAACCAATGCGTACGTATTGCGCATCTGCAGTCCATGCGAACCCCAGTGCTTCGAGGGTGGCGATGCGATCATCCGACAGCCGTTGTGCTTTGTGCTGCTTGCGTTTGGTGCTTACCCAGTTTCCGAGTGAGACCATCGTCCCGTCGGGAAGCTGCTCACGATGGCTAACGGGCACCGCGCCGTGGCCTTCGCGGGTGACGAACTGACGAAATGCTGCCAGACCGGTCTGCCACTCTCGTTCGAGATCTCGGTAGGACTCGATGTTGATTCCCAACGAACGCAGCGTGGCTTGGCGCTCCGGAGTGAGCTTGCCTTCGCGATGACGCAGTTTGTGGCGGGCGACCCAGGCGCCGAGGGGAACCTCGGTACCATCGGGCAGATATTCGATGTGCCGTTCAGAGAGAACCTGATCGCCCTCACGTGCTCGGTATTGCTCGAGCGCCTGGACGCCCACCGCCCAAAGATTGTCGGCGTTGCGGAGATCGATTCGAAGCCCGCGCAATTGCAACGCGTCGAGATGACGTGGTTCGAGGAGGCCTGCTTCTGCGCGTGTACGAATGTAGGTAATCCAACTGCCGAGATACGTGCGTTTTCCGTTCGGGCGAGTCGCAATGTACTTGGCAGGAATCTCCGCATGACCGTGTTGCGCGATGAAGCGGTCGATGTCCGCAAGTCGGAGTCGGAACGCGTCTTCCCGAACGCGCACAACTCCTTCGAGGGAAATCCCCAAGCGGTGAAAGGTTTCGATGCAATCTGGGGGAAGTTCGCCCTGGCGGTACTGCGCGCGAGTGCGCCGCCACCAGCCCTCAAGGTCGAGCTGCGAACCGTCCAGAAGGTATTCCACGTGGTCGTGCGGAACTCGCGAATGTCCTTCGCGTTCGATGAATTGAGTAAAAGCAGTTATCCCGCGCACCCAGGCACGATCGAAACGCGAGGGAAACGCTTCGATGCCAACGATCCGGAGCGCATCAATGAGGCGCGGGTGCGCCGTACCTTTGCGGATCGTCTGACGCACGTAGAGGACCCATCGCCCGAGTTCGTACTGACTACCGTCGTGCAACGCGACCACCCGCTCAACCGGGAATTGCATCGTGGGATGCTCTCGGTGCCAGGCGGCAGCGTGGCCTAGGTTCCGGAGAAGTAGGAGATCCCGCTTCGACAGTTTGTGGTCGAGCTGTGGCGTAACCGCTCCGAGGACGCCTGCGGTGGCGGCTTCGAGCAACTCGCGCGTGAATGTTCCCAAGTCGTATTCACTATTGGGGAGCGCGAGTCGAAAGTTCGGCGAGGCGCACGCCTCAACGAGCGACATATTGGCCCGCTGCATCATCTGCAATCCCCGATTACACCACGCAACTACGGGATCGGACTCCAGTGCGCGTTGATTGCGCAGATCCATCACTTGCGAGAAGGTGATGGTCCCACGTCGTAGTGCTTCGAGTTCGCTGGAGAGGGAGTTCCTGCTCGTGAGGGCCAGGGATGTTTGTGGCGCACGTTCGCTGGTGCGGCCGAAGTGGCGTGTGGCGTTCGGCGCTTTCCACGGAAAGCCTGCGGACTCCAGCGCATCCCAAAACTCGGGATCGAGTTCACCCTCAAACCGGTCAATCTCGAGGACGCGTCGGGAAAACGGATATTTTGAGTACTGCGGCACCGGGACACGAGTCGGCAATGGCTGTGAGCAATCGAGATACCGGAGTGCGTCGAGGAAGGTCTTGCGTTCGCTGCGCTTGCTCATCCACTCGGGGAGGCGGGCCTGGCGCGGGTGCGCGCGGAGTTCTCTCTTGTTGTCGTTCATTGCCCCTGCACTAATCAGATCGGAGAAAGCGGACATTTTGCTCGATGGGTGAAGGCGAGCGAAAGTGGGAGCGCACCCTGTCGGTTTCGCATCGTCCCAACAGTCATCGCTCCGCTGCCGTCTAGCCTGGGGCGCCGCCTCAGCACTTAAGGAGCGCCAGTGGCCCCGCAATTCATCATCACGATGCGCGATCTTCGTCGCTTCATCCCGCCGGACAAAGAGATTCTGCGCGGCATCAACATCTCGATGTACCCGGGCGCCAAGATCGGTGTGCTGGGTGCCAACGGCGCTGGCAAGAGCTCGCTGCTCAAGATCATGGCGGGACTCGATGATGGTTATCAGGGCGAGGTGCGCCTCACGCCGGGCTTTACGGTGGGGTTCTTGTCACAAGAGCCGGCCCTGGATCCCAACAAAGACGTGTTGGGCAACGTGACCGAGGGGCTCGGCGCAATCGCAGCCGCGGTCGCGCGTTTTAACGAAGTCTGCGAGGCGATGGGACAACCCGACGCGGACTTCGACAAGTTGTTGGCCGAACAAGCTGAGCTGCAAGACACCATCGATGCGGCCAATGGTTGGGATCTGGAGCGCACGCTCGATATCGCAATGGACGCGTTGCGGTGTCCTCCCGGCGATGCGGACGTCACAAAGCTTTCCGGAGGAGAGCGTCGACGCGTTGCGCTTTGTCGCCTGTTGTTGTCCAAGCCCGATTTGTTGTTGCTCGACGAGCCGACCAACCATCTCGACGCCGAGTCCGTTGCATGGCTGGAGCGACACCTGCAGGAGTACGACGGCACTGTTGTGGCGGTAACGCACGACCGGTACTTCCTCGACAACGTTGCCGGCTGGATCCTCGAGCTCGACAAGGGGCACGGGATTCCGTGGGAAGGCAACTACACCTCGTGGCTCGAGCAAAAAGAAGCGCGCATCGCGCAAGAAGAAAAGGTCGACGAAACGCGTCGGCGCACGTTGGCGCGGGAACTCGAGTGGGTGCGCATGTCGCCTCGCGCGCGCCAAGCCAAGGGCAAGGCGCGTCTGAACGCCTACGAGCAGCTCGCTGCCGAAGCCGAAGCGGCGAACGCCGACCAGCGAGCGGAGAAACTCCAGATCTCGATTCCCCGGGGCCGCGCTTGGGAGATGTCGTTGTCGAAGCGGAACACGTCACCAAGGGTTTCGGCGATCGCTTGCTCATCGACGACCTCAGCTTCACCCTGCCGCGTGCAGGCATTGTCGGAATTGTCGGCGCCAACGGCGCCGGAAAGACCACGCTGTTTCGGATGCTCACCGGCGAAGAACAGCCAGATAGCGGTGCGATCCGGGTGGGCCCCACGGTCGAGCTGGCCTATGTCGATCAGTCGCGTGACTCACTCAACGCCGAGAACACCGTGTACGAAGAGATCACGGGTGGCGTCGATCACTTGGTCGTCGGTGGTCGTGAAATTCATGGGCGCGCGTACTGCGCGGGATTCAACTTCAAGGGCTCGGACCAACAAAAGAAAGTTGGTGTGCTTTCGGGCGGTGAGCGCAACCGGTTGCAATTAGCGAAGGTGTTGCGGTCCGGCGGCAACGTATTGCTCTTGGACGAACCTACGAACGATCTTGATGTCGACACGTTGCGAGCGCTCGAGGATGCATTGCTTGACTTTCCAGGTTGCGCGCTCGTCATCAGTCACGACCGTTGGTTCCTCGACCGGATTGCGACGCACGTGCTTGCATTCGAAGGTGACTCGCAAGTGGTGTGGTTCGAAGGCAACTTCTCGGACTACGAGACGGACCGTCGCAAGCGACTCGGCGTCGAAGCCGACCAACCGCACCGCATCACCTACAAACCGCTGACGCGTTCATAATGCTCGAACTTCGGATTGAACGAGTTGTAGCCGGCGGCGACGGTTTGGCGCGTGACGCCTCGGGGCGCGTCGTGCTCGTTGATGGCGCGCTGCCGGGCGAGACCGTGACCGTCGAGCTCACTGAGGACAAAGCGCGTTTTGCGCGCGGCCGAGTGCACGAGATTCTCGAAGCGAGTCCGGCACGTCGCACCGCGCCGTGTGTCCACGTCGCCGACGGGTGCGGAGGATGCCCGTGGCAATGGGTCACCCCGGAGACGCAGCGCGCCTTAAAGCACGACATTGTGGTCGACGCGTTGCGTCATCTCGGCAAGATCAGCGAACCGCCGGTCAACGACACGATCGCACTGATCGACAACGCATACCGCACCACAGCACGCGTACTGGTTGTGGGTGGCCGGCCGGCATATCGCGCGGCGCAGTCCCATGATCCTGTCGCGATTGATCACTGTTGGATTTCGCATCCGAGCCTTGATGATCTCCTCGCCGAAGGCCGTTTCGGTAGCGATGCACATGAGGTCGAGCTGCGGATTGGCGCGCGCACTGGCGAACGCATGGTGCTTGGCGACCCCACCGCAGCCGGAATTGAGATGCCCTCCGACGTGCAAGTGGTCGGCATGGACGATCTGGAAGCTGGACACAACGCGTGGATTCATGAAGAAGTGGCGGGTCGACGCTGGCGTATTTCCGCCGGAGCGTTCTTTCAGATCCGCCCCGACGGGGCAGATGCGTTGGCGGAATTGGTGCTCGCTGGCGTCAAGCGTCCCGAGGGCGGAATGCCTCGCAATGTGATCGATCTGTATGCCGGCGTTGGGTTATTTGCTGGAGTTGCAGCAGCGGCCGGGACAATGGCCATCGCCGTCGAAGGCGACCGGTGGGCTGCTGCAGATGCGCGCGTGAATCTCCGCAATCTCGAGGCGCGGGTCGAAGAGCACGATGTCCATCGTTGGGTCCCCGAGCCCGCCGAGGTTGTGGTTGCCGATCCTGCTCGCAACGGCCTCGGTACACGCGGCGTCGCCGTTGCAGTGGGCTGTGCGCCCAACCGCATCGTGGCGGTGCACTGCGATCCGGCGGCTCTCGGACGCGATGCCGCCCTGCTGATTGCCGCGGAATATGACCTTACGACCGTGACCCCGGTGGATTTGTTCCCGCACACAACGCATGTGGAGACGGTGAGTGTCTTTACGCGCCGCGCGGATAAATAACAGATTGTGCCTGGTAGGGTCTCGCAATGATGCGTGCTCGATCCCTTGTGCTCGTGGTTGCAATGTTGACGTGTGGTGCACTGAGCGCGTGCAGCGCCTCTTCTGCCGGGAGCAACTCGAGTGCTTCGCCGACCGTATCCACAGTCGCGCCCGAGGTGCGAGCGTTCTACGAGGTTGCGGCCGGTGATGTTGCTGGTGCTCCGGGAACGGTGCTGCGCACTCAACCCGTGACTGCGCCTGCTGGTGCGCAGGGTTGGCGCGTCTTGTATCGCTCACGCTCGGTGAGCGACGCCCCGATCGTGACCTCGGGGCTGGTGTTTGTTCCGGTGGGTGCAGCCCCCGCGGGTGGTCGGCCCGTGGTTGCGTGGGCGCACGAGACCACAGGAATCGCGGACGACTGTGCACCGTCGCGTTCGGGCGAGCCAACGATGTCGAGCACTGACCTGCGCGCGTTGCTCACCCGGGGGTACGTCGTTACTGCGACGGACTACGAGGGGCTTGGGACCACAGGCACCCACCCGTACCTCGTTGGTGCATCCGAAGCGCGCAGCGTGTTGGATTCGGTACGCGCCGCTCACGCGATGTCCGAAACGGGTGCTGGGACACGCGCCGCAATCTATGGATATTCCCAGGGTGGGCACGCAACGTTGTTCGCCGCGCAATATGCGTCGAGTTACGCGCCCGAGCTGAGCATCGTTGGCAGCGTCGCAGTTGCACCGCCCGCCGACTTGTCGCAGGTACCAACACAACTCGCGACCGACCGCGAGCTCTACGGATTCGGAGTGCTGGCGGCATTTGGTTTGCACGCGGCCTACCCGAATCAGGTTCCACTCGACGCGGTTCTTGCCCGTGAAGTTGTTGATCAGTCCGAGGTCGTCGAGACGACATGTAGCCAGCTCACCTTTTTTGCGCTGGCTTCCCGACCGCTCGAAAAGGTGTTTAACCCATCGCTTGTCAGCAACCCCACGGTGGCGAAGTTGTTGGCCGAGAGCTCGGCCGGTGCGGCCCCACCCGAGGGTCCGGTTCTGATCATCAACGGCGGGAAAGATACGTTGGCGACCCCGGCGATGGTGGAGCGTTACATCGCGCGCGTGTGTGCGCAAGGGGCATCCGTCGAAGTGCTGACGAAGCCAGATCGGGATCACGGCGGTGTCGCACGCGATGACTTCGCGACCGCCGGCCCCTGGATTGACGCGCGCTTTACGGGAGCTCCGGTGCCACCGGGATGCCCGGTTCGCCTACCTGCCTAGCAACACCCCCGAACGGGACCCGGGGAAGGTGTGCCGACCAGTTACGAAGATTCGGGTCGGTAACGAGCAAAGGCGTCGTTGATCGCTTTTTCGGCAGAGGCACGCGGTTGCCAGCCATCGACATGGACGCCCTTACCGGGTTCCAGATCTTTATAGACCTCGAAGAAGTGTTCGATCTCATTCCGCAAAAAGAGGGGAACATCTTCGAGGTCGTTGACGTCAGCCCAGCGCGGATCCGTTGCGGGCACGCACAGCACTTTGGCGTCGGGGCCCGCTTCGTCCACCATCCAGAACACGCCGACCGCACGCGCTTTGATGTGACAACCGGGAAAGGTCGGTTCGTCCAGCAGCACGAGCGCATCGAGGGGATCACCGTCCTCGCTCAACGTGTTCGGCACGAATCCGTAGTCGGCCGGGTAAATGGTCGCTGTGAACAGCATGCGATCGAGCCACACCTTGCCGGTCGCGTGGTCGAGCTCGTACTTATTGCGCGACCCCTTCGGGATCTCAACAACGATGTCGATTTCCATGCACTGCTCCTCGGGTCGGGGCGCAGGTTACCCGGACGCTGCACCACGCGTAGCCGTTGACCGGAGATCGCAGTGGTTTAGCCGACTTGGGGCCGAGCCGTTGCGGATGCGTACATCGTGCGCTCCGCGCTCCCCGGGCTCAAAATACCGATAAGGGGGAGCGTGACGGTGCTTTGCGCACGCACCGTCACGGCAAATCCATTGATGCGCACGCTCGCTGGCCCGTCAAGCTGTGCGTTGTTTGAGCGGTCAGCGATTGCGGCTTGCGCCCGAGCGTTCACGACGGATGGGTCGAGCGTGAGGATGCCGTCGTTTCGCAGACGGTTCTCATCAATGCCCGATGCGCCGGCGCGGGCCGCCGCTTCGGTTGCTTGGACAAGATCGCGCCGCGCACCGAACATGCGCCAGCAATCAATGGCGATTCCACCAAAGAACAAGAGCGTTACCGCCAAGCCCAATGCCCAAATCGTGAAGCTGCCGCGTTCGTCGATACGGCGTGCGTGGCGAGGGTGTGTCCGCTTGGGGGTCATGGTCCAAAACTCCTATATGGATCGACCGGCTCGGCGTGCGTGCGGGTCAGCGCGAATGGCCCGGTGTTGATGCCGAGGAGTGGGACGCTGATCGCCGGTACGGAAACGGTGGCGCGTCCTTGCACTGCGCCGCCGGGATCGAGTGCGCCCGATGGGGCAAAGCACGTGACACTGAGGACGTGGGGAATACTTGACGCGTATTGCGTGGCAACCACTTGACCACTACCCAGGTCGGACGCACGGGCGCAGAGTCGCGCCGATTCGAGTGCGGTGCTCTCCGCGAGGTGCACGCGATCGAGCCACTGGGGGATCTGCACGACGAGCAAGGTGATCGGAAGAACAAGAAATGCCATTCCGAGTACAAACTCAATCGGGACGCTGCCGCGTTTATCGCGTCGCATCAGACACGCCCTCGACGAGCCGGATCAAATTCGAGCGGGGCGCGACGGACCACGGTGTCGCGATACTGCAAGGCGCTACCGCCAAAGATCACACCACCCCAGCCCTCGAGGTTCACCGAAGCGCTCGCAACGACCTCGTCGGCGTTGGCTGAACATTGCGCAGCGATACCGTTGCGCATCGGGAGCGCCAACAAGCCCTGTAACGCCTCGTCGAGTCGTGCAGTACAGGCACCTATTGGGTCGCCGCCAATGCCGGAAGCAACGCCGGCGTGCACCGCCTCATCGAGCGATTGCCGTACCGCACCCTTGACGTAGAAGAGCACGACGGCGTTCATTGCCCAAACGAGCACGATCATCGAGAAGCCGACCGCTGCCACCATGGCAGCGGTCGTCATGCCGCGTTGATCGGATGCTGGCTGCGATCCGCGTCGAGCGTGAATTTGCAGTTGCATCAACCGGGGAGTTGCGCGCTGATCCAGTTCGTGATGCCGGAGCCGATCGTGGTGAGCGCAGCCCAGATGGCAACGAGGGCCGCCACTGCCAGTGCCGCGTTTGCGAGGAGCTCTGCGGTGGTCATCCCGGCCTCACTGCGCTGGTCGTGGCGACGCATTGCGGCGAGAAGAATGGTCATGAGGTATTGCATTGGGGTTCCTTTCAGTGATGAAAACAGGGCTAGCGAGCGCCGAGCACCATTTGGGGGAGTGGGGCAGCGATGAACAGCAACATGATTGGAGCGAGGACGGCAATTGTGGGCACGAGCATCGCGGCACGACGTTTGGTCGCGGATGCGCGCAGCTCCTCGCGGCGCTCATCGCGGATGTCGTTCGAGAGATCCAAGAGCGCGCCAGCGAGATCGGCGCCGCGCTCGGCGGTCGCAGCAAAGAGCATGAAGGTGCGTGCCGCGGCTGGTTCAGAGGTTTGGTTCGCAGCACGGCGGAACGCCTCGGTTTCGCTCATGCCCGAGCGAATTGCTCGGAGCGCTTCTGCGCACTCGTCAACAAATGGGCCATGGCCGCGATCCACAATGCGTTGCAACGCTTGTACCGGCCCAGCACCGGCGCGCAGGTGGAGCGCAAGGAGTTGATCGATCGTCGCGAGCTGCAATCGAATTGCTTCGGCCCGCTCGGTAATGGCGCCGTCCACGCGGGCCCGTGCGCGTGCTGCGCCTCCGATGAAGGCAACGGCACCGATCGCGATTCCGAGGAGCGGCCCGACGAATACCGTGACGATCAAGAATCCCGCGGCACCAGCGATGAGCGCACCGGTGACCTGGCGAACGCGATATTCCTCGGGTGTGGCATCAAGACCGGCTTGACGAAGTCGCAATGCCAATGCGTCGTCCCCCTGGCGTTCGATGAGGCGACTACTTCGACGGGCAAACGTTGCGAGGGGTACACCGAAGAGGCGGCCGACTACACCGTCGCCAAGAAATCCTGGAGGTGCCACTGCCAGGTCCGCTCCACGGCCGAGTTCGACCCGGGCTACGACGGTATACGGACGCACCCGATGGCGCAGACGCGAGGTGGGACGCACGATGAGTGCTGCCACTTCGGCGCAGAAGAGCCCGATGCAGGCGGCGGCCAGGATCGCGGTCATGAGGCGTCCCCCGTTGCTCCAAACACACGCGTCTCGGTCTGACTGCGCCCGAGTCGCGCAATCAATAGTCCGCCGACAACGCTGAGAATTGCCCCAACTGCGACAACCGCCAGCCCTGAGGAGCTGCGGTAAAACACCCGGTACTGCGGCGATGTGAGCGCAAGTACCACCAAGACGGACCAGGGCAACACAATCACTGCGCGCGCGTTGATGCGCATTTCGAGGCCTTGGGTGCGTACCTCATCGGTGGCTTTGAGGTCGCGGGTCGTTGCGGCAATAAGGTCCTCGATGATGTCGCGCACGATTCGCCCCCCGCGTTGATGCGCCAGGATCAGGACTTCGATGACGCGATCGCTGGTGGGGTCGGCCAGTTCTTCTTTGACGATTTCCAGCGCCGGAACCGTGCCGAGCATTCGCGCTAACGATGGGAACCGTGCGAACGCAACCTGAAGCGGTGTTGGTCCGTGTTCGGCGAGGCTTACCAGCGCCTGCGAAATGGGCCTTCCTGCGCTCACGGATGCAAGGACATCCCGCAGCCCGTCGGGCCAGGCTTGTTGCACTTCGTCGAGGCGGGCACGTCGTCGCCGCGCAAAGAAGGCGCGGGGCAGGCTCGCAACGGCGAGGGCCGGCACGATTGCGACCACGGGGGTTTGGGTGAGCGCAGTAAGGACAACAAACATGGCGATGCCAGCGGCAACCGAACCGGTCCAGAACTGCGCCGGGGTGAGGTTGGCGCCTGCCTGTTGCAACCACAGTGCACTCGTGCTTTGCCGTGATGGACGTGTGCGAAGGCGCTTGGGCATTGCGGGGCGGATACCGAATGCCAAACCAGCGAGCAGGGAACAGAACACGCCAATCGCAACGGCGGCAAGAAGGCTCATAGCGGGCGAACCTTCCCTTCGAGCAGCGCACGAGTCGTAAGTTCGGGGCCAAGCGCCCGATTGATGCGAACCTCGAGGTGTTCTGGCATGTGACCACTCCATTGCAGCGGCGCGCTCGGGTGCGCTCGAGTGAAGATCGGTTCGATCGTGAAGTCATCACCCATTGAGGGAAGCACTGCGGCAACTTCCATCACCTGGCGACGGATGCCTTGCTCGCTTCCGCGATCTTCGCGGTCGACGTGAATCACAAGATCGAGCGACTCGGCGAACACCTTGCGCACGACGCGCTCGGCGACGTTTTCGCCGGCCATGAGCGCCGCGTTCACCAAGGCGCTGAGCGCATCGATCGCACTGTTGGCATGGACGGTGCACAAAAAACCACAGCCGGCGTTCACCGCCCGGCTCAACTCGAACGCCTCGGCCCCGCGGACCTCGCCACAGACAATGCGATCCGGCCGCATGGCCAGCACGAACTTCACGAGATCCCGAAGCGAGATTTCGCCGGTGCCATCGAGTGCAGGCGGGCGAACTTCGTAGTACGCACCGTGCGTAATGGGAACGGACAGCTCGCGAATCTCTTCGCAGGCGCGCACGCAATGGCTCGTCGGTGCCGCGGCAAGCATTGCGGCGAGGAGGGTGGTCTTGCCGGCGCCCGGCTCTCCCGAAATGGTGACGCGGCTACGGAGTTGCATGGCGCCCCACAAAAACGCCGCTGCTTCATACGAGAGTGCTTGTCGACCCACGAGATCAATGAGCGAAACGTTGCGCACGGTGTAGCGGCGCAAGGTTGCGGAGAGTTGGTCCGCGACCGGTGGGATCGCAGCCGTGAGTCGGGCAGAGCCGTTGAGTACGCGGGCTTGCACGATGGGGTTCTTGGCGTTGAGTTGTCGCTCGGTTTGTGCCAGGAGTCGGTCGATGATTTGCAGGTTCTCGGCCTCGGAGGTCGGTTCGGTAAGACCCCGAAGTCGGCCGTGGGAGTCGAGAAACGACACGCGCGGGCCTTCGACAAAAATCTCTTCGACGTCGCGGCGCGCGAGTAGGTCGGAGAGCGCTCCGAATTCCGTTACGGATCGCAAGACTCGCTCTACCATTGTGCGCGGATCGTGCAACGGCGTTTCGGTGCCAAGGTGGGCTCGACGCTGATATTCGTCGACCGCGCGTTCGATCTCGACACGGATGGTTGCCAAATCAGTGTCGGCGTTCAGACGCTTGCGTTCCAAGCGTGTGAGTACGTCGCGTCGAATGACGTCGTACGCGTCGGGTCGGGCGTTGACGGCGGTCATGCCGTTGCCTCGATGAGTGAATCGGAGCTTTCCCGATCGATGGTCAGATCGACAATCTCGGGTACTTCGACGGGGGTGAACAGCGTTGCGGCGATCGGACGCATGGAGCGCAGGAACGGTCCCTTCGCAACTGCAGTGCCCTCCCAGTGCGCCCGACTGACTCGGACGTCCTCAGGAACGACGTGTATGGAATTGAAGGTGAATGCACGCTGCAGTTCGTCGATGCATTCGCTGCGGCGAAATCGGTCGCGCGTTGTGCGGTTCAGGATTGCGTGGGTGGTCGCGTGCGTTGCGAGTCCACGGAATTCGGCCGCCCAATTTATTGCTCGAGCAATTCCGCGCGGATTGGCGTCGACAACCACCGCAATGCGATCTGCTCGCTCTATGACGCTGCGGGTGACTGCGTTGCGCTCGCGCGGGGTGGTGTCGAGATCTTCGAGTTGGCCACTCACGTCAACCAAAACGAACGCAAAGTGCGCCGCTAATTCGTCGATGACATCGATTACTTCGGGAGCACGTACCTGGCCCCACGCAGTGACATTCGGTATACCGCACACGATGGCACCGGTTGGCGCCGTTTGCGTAACCGTTTCGAGGTGTCCTAGGCCGAATGCAACTGCATCGATTGCCGTGCGGATGTTGGGTTCGATTGCTAGGGACATCCGTTGGGCAACGGCGGGAGCAAGATCGTCGGCGTCAACGAGTACGTGCGTGCCGGGTTGTGCCAATTGGTGGAGCGCGCACGCGACCTCGGTCTTACCGGCTCCGGTGGGTCCACCAATCGCAATGACTAGACCACGTGCATGCGAAGGTGCAGGTTCAGATTCGCCAAAGACCGTTTCGGTTAGTGGGGAAATCCGGTCCGGAGTAATGACTTCGATTGCTTCAAGGAACTCGGCCATTGGAGCAGCGCTGGCCACTACGCCATCGACGCCCAAGTTCGCGAGAAAGACGCGACTTGTTGGTTCATCGCCGTCATAGACGCCAAGAACTTTGCGATTCCGATCGTGGAGCTGACGAACAAAGCTGCGCGTGAGCGCGGGCCATCGGTGACTCACGACGAGTACGTCGTACCCGTCCTCCAGCGCAAGGCGCTGATCCATAACGATCTCTCGAACGCGCGCGCCACCGTGATCGGCAAGAAAGTGGTGAAGGGTTCCGACCCAGGGTTCGGGGGTAAAGACGATTGCGACTTCGGGTTCGTCGCCCGCGGACAGCTCAGCCACCAGTTCCTCCGGTGGCCGGTACGGCTGCCCCGGGTGCGGACGCGGCAGTCGTGGAGGGGGCTGGCGGAGTCGCTTTGTTCGTTGGTGCGCCCGTCGTTTGCACGAGGACAACATCTTGCGAGCCGACAATCGGCGCAATCTTGTTTGCCTGTTCGCTGTCGACTGCCAGGACAATCGTTATGGTGTCACGAGCCGTAAGCGGACCTTTGTCGGTCTTGATTACTTCCAGTACTTCCACGTTGTTTGAGATAAGCGCACCGCGTTGTCCGCTGGTGTAAACATCGACGCGATCCCCCGCGCGTAAGCGACCACCTACCGCACGCTCGGGGGCGATTGGAAGACTCACGGCTCGGCGATTGTCCCCAGCAATTCCGGTAACGAGTGCGGTTCGCGGTATTGGCGCGCCGGCACTGATTGGTGTCAGTAAGACGGCGTCCGTGAGCGCACTGAGGTCCTGGGGACGAACGAGTTTGTCGCGCAATGCTGCATCGATGCGAACGTTGCGCACGGTGAATGACGTGGCGGCAATACGCGTGCCCGCAGTGAGATCGGTAGCAGCAACGGGTACTGCAACGCGAGTGTCGGCAGCGCGCAGCGCGACCAGCGTGAGGACTGCCCCGAGGAGCCCGGCGATTAACATCACGATGTGACCGCCTGACCATCGCCGACGAGTCCGGGTCGGCGCGACCTTGATTTGTGCTTGCGGCGTAGTTCGAGTTTGTACGGGTGCTGCCACCGTCGATACTCCCTGCCCGGAACGTATGGAGGCGAGAGTTTTCATGGCCGAGTGGGGGCGCGTCAATACCCAAGTCGGAAAAAAGGGATATTTTCCAATTGGGTAAAACCGCAACTAGCTGCTTCACCTTGTGAGAACTTGTTACTATCTTCTTCTATGGACGACACCACCCCTCGAACCGAGTTCCCGCCGGTCCTCACCACGGCCATGGCCGCCGAGCTGCTGCAGGTCCACGTCGAGTACCTCCGCCAAATGGTGCGAGAGGGTCGGGTGCCGTGCCATCGCTTTCCGGGTGGGCGAGAGATGCGTTTCCTGCGGGATGAGTTGATCGCGTGGTTGGCCGAGCAAAGTGGTGCCGATCGCTCTCCGAGTACCGAGGCCGAAGAAGCGAAGCGGTCATAACCCCGCCAATCGCACGCCGCTCGGTGGGTGGCGTTGGGTGCTATTCGACGGTGAGCCAGCTCACAACATCGATCGGCAGCCACGCGCATTGCTCGCCCGAATCAACCGTCATGTGATCCGCGCTTACCGTGAGCAGCCCGGTCGCGCTATCTGCGAGCGCGTACGAACCAACCCGAATAGGAGCGCCGTTCATCTCGAGCTCGTAGAGATGGGCGCGAAAAGAAATTGGTTGGTGGGGGGATCGACGCCCTCCGGATTGTTCACGGGTGATGCGTCGAATGACGACCGGTAGGGGAGTTCCCGCAGCGTTGAGTAGTTGGATGTCAACGCTGCCTGCTGGGGTTGCGCAGGAGCACCAATTGGTTCCGAGGTCGATCAGCACTCCGATGAACGTTGCCCCAGCGGTGTCGATGCGGACCTGATCGCCGCGGCTCATGAGATCCCGGACGCGCTCCATCAGCGTTCGACCGTGCTCCCACTGCATCCGCGCTTCGCCCACGGTTTCGTCGTATTCGGCTCGCCATTCCGAGCGCGCCTGGGCGCCGATATCGCCAAGTTCCGTCAGGTCATCGAGCGGGTCGACGGTGAGATCGCGTGATTGTTCGTCTGCGTCGCTCATCGCGCGCTCCAACTCCAGCCCATAGGCATGTTCTATCGGTCGAATGGCGTTCCCGCAACGCTGTTCCGGCACGGCTTGTCGATAGTGTCCGGGGATGTCCGAAACTTCACGGCTCGGCGACCGTATCGCCGGGGATGCGCGGGGTCGCGCTGCACGTGCAGCCCGAGCGATCATCGCCACGCTGGTGGCAAGTGATTTGTCGGACGCGCGCGCAGAGCTCGTCGCCGCAGAGCTCGAACGCGTGGCTCGGGAACTAGAACCGCACACAAAGTCCTCGCGCTACGAGGATCCCGAGGTTGCGACGGCAGCTGCCTATGAACGCGGTGGTGCAGCACTGCACGAGGATCATGAGTTGTTCCGCACCCATCCCCTCGTCGGGCGTTGGCATCCCCTTGCGCCACCGCTCAAGATGCGCAGTCTGCATCCGGTGCCGGTGGCTGAAGTGACGTATGGCGTTGCGTATGAAGGCATGCCCGGTCTTGTTCACGGTGGGTTCATTGCGCTGGCGTTCGATTACATCACGGTGCTGACGGCGTTCCTGCACGATGCTGCCGGGGTCACTGGTTCGCTGCAGGTGAAATATCGCCGGCCCGTTCCGCTCGGGGTGGTGCTCGAGTACTCCGCGGAGCCGGTGCGAACCTCCGGCCGGTCGATGATCGTGCGTGGGCGACTCGATGGCCCCGACGGGCTCTGTGCTGAAGCCGAAACGCTGGTTATTACGCCCCGGCATTAGCTCGACCCAGGATCGCTAGGCCGATCGCCTCAACTCTGGGAAGGAGAGGCCGACGAGGTGGCAGGAACGCACGGTGCGCGCCGGGGGCTGCCATGGATCCGAGAAGCGAAGAAGTCTTGACCGTCAGTGTGGGTTCCCG
>JBMOIW010000010.1:0-37072 GCA_049317145.1 Acidimicrobiia bacterium | reverse complement strand
GTTCGGGCATGCGCTCTTTACTGGTGTTGCTGGTTTGGGGTTTGCGTACGCACGCTTTGGGCGTGGTGGCTGGCGCATTGCCGCACCGATTCTTGGCATGGCGGGTGCGATGCTCATGCACGGCATGTGGAATGGCTCGTTAGTCCTGGGGCACCCTTTTTGGGTGCTGGCATTGCATTGGGGCGCGTTTGTCGGGCTCATGGTGTTAATCGGTGTGTATGTGGCGCGCGAGCGGCGCTGGATGCTGGCCGAGCTCACGGAAGAAGCCGGATACGGACTCGTGACCGCTGATGAGGTGCAGCGCACGTGTTCGGTGTGGCGGCGCGCCGGTACTGAAATCGGCGCGTTGTTTACCGGTGGACCGGGATCGTTGCGCGCGAAGGAGCGCTTCTACCGCGATCTGTCGGAGTTGGCGTTGGTCAAACACAACCTGCGCACCTTGGGGGATGACAAGAAAGCAGTGCCCGAGATCCAGACATTGCGAGCACGACTTTCCACGCGCCGCGCCCGCGCTGGCAGATAATGCGCGGGCGCTGGCAGATAACGCGCGGGCGTAGCTGCTCGGCACATCGTCGGTAAATCGCCCCAACTCGGTTCTCACTGAGGCACGCGTGTTCCGCGCGTGCGCACACTGCATCGCATGAACCGTCGCCTCGCGCTTGATGTGACGAGCCTGGTCGTGATCTCGATTGGGGCTATGACGCATGCGGACGCGCACCGTGCGGGCGCGCGCGCTTCGGCTCCGGACATACGCGCTTTGGCGCCAGGCTCGCGCCCGTTGGCGCCTGGGGCATGGCTGCGTCCCGTTCCCGGAGCAATCGTGCGCGTGTTCATTGCGCCGAGCCATCCGTATGGTCCGGGGCATCGGGGCGTGGATTTCGCGGTCGCGCCCAACGAGCCCGTACGCGCCGCTGGTCCGGGTGTCGTGACGTTTGCTGGTGCGGTGGCCGGGACACTCCATGTAGTGGTCGCCCATCCCAACGGAATCCGGACCGGGTACTCCTATCTGGCAGAAATTTCCGTGACGCCGGGCGAACGGGTATCCGCCGGCGCAGTGCTCGGACGGGCTGGGCCCGGCGTGGGTACGGCAGAACACGGCGTAGATACGGTGCATTTCTCGTTGCGGGTCGGCGAGGAATACCGCGATCCGATGGAGCTATTTCGGCCTGTGGATTTGGGGGCCATCGTGCATCTTGCTCCGCTCGAGCCCTAGGGGAGCGGACTTGGGCCGAAGAATGGCCCGGCACTACACTGCCGCTCGGCCATTCCGGCCGCGCTTATCCATCACGATTCGCCTGCAATACCCCGGTCGCCACGCGCGCCCGCAGGCGATGAGGGGCTCGCCCCGCCGAACCGAGGGAGGAACCGGTGGCTGTAGTCACCATGAAACAACTTCTGGAAGCCGGAGTGCACTTCGGTCACCAGACCCGACGCTGGAACCCGAAGATGAAGCGATTCATCTTCGGTGAGCGCAACGGTATTTACATCATTGATCTTCAGCAAACGCTCGAGCGCATCGACGCCTCGTACCGCTTTGTCCGCTCGACCGTCGAAGACGGTGGCCTGATTCTCTTCGTGGGCACAAAGAAGCAAAGCCAAGAACCGGTCCAACAGCAGGCGCAACGTTGCGGCATGCCGTACGTGAATTACCGCTGGTTGGGTGGCATGCTCACCAACTTCCAGACCATGCACGCGCGGGTCGAAAAGATGCGCGAACTCGAGCGCATCGTCGCGTCGGGCGAAGCCGACCAAATGATCAAGAAGGAAGCCCTCAAGCTCAAGCGGGAACTCGCCAAGCTTCAGCGCAACCTGGGCGGCATGCGCACGCTGGATCGTGTGCCCAAAGCGATCTTTGTAATCGACACGAAGAAAGAACACATCGCCGTTACCGAGGCGAACCGTCTTGGCATTCCGGTGGTTGCGGTGGTCGACACGAACTGTGATCCGGACGTCATCGACTACGTCATCCCGGGTAACGACGATGCAATTCGCTCCGCCAATTTGATGGCGCGCGTGATTGCGGACGCCGTCGAGGAGGGTCGCATGTTGGCGCAGGCGAAGGGCAAAGTTGCCCCGACCGCACCGGCGGCACCCGAACCCAAGGTGCTGAGCCCCGAGGAGCGTGCGGCCAAGGCCGAACAGCAACAGCGCGCCAAGGCCGAAGCCGCAGCAGCGCAAGCGGCTCGGGAAGCACGTGCGGCTGCAGCCAAGGAAGAAAAGAAGGCAGCAGCAGCGGCAGCCGCCCAAACCGAAACCGAAACCGCAACCGAACCCGAGACCAAGGAGTCCGAGCAGAATGGCTGACGTATCGGCAGCAGACGTCGCGGCGCTGCGGAAAGCAACCGGCGCCGGCATGATGGACTGCAAGAAGGCCCTCGCCGAAAGTAATGGCGACCTCAACGCCGCCAAGGACTGGCTGCGGGCCAAAGGTCTCGCCGGTGCCAGCAAGCGCGCCGGTCGAAGCGCAGAGCAAGGCGCAGTTGATGTGGTTGTCGACGGACCCGTGGCAGCGTTGATCGAGCTCACCTGCGAGACGGACTTTGTCGCCAAGGGTGCGGACTTCACCAACATGGTGGCGTCGCTCGCCAAGCACGTTGCCAGCAACTCCGACGCGGACCTGGCCCAGCAGTCCTTCGACGGCACCACCGTCCAAGAAGCGGTTACGCAACTCGGCGCCAAGCTGCAAGAAAAGATTGAGCTCGGTCGCGTGGTGCGTTACGAAACCACGGACGGAGTGGTCGACGGCTACAAGCACATCCAAAACGAGCGAGGCACCATCGGTGTGCTCATCGAAATCGGCGGCGCAGGAGATGTAACAAAAGCACGCGAGCTTGCCCACGACCTCGTGTTGCACATCGCTTCGGCGGCCCCGCGTTTTATCTCGCGCGACGAAGTCACGGCCGATGTCATCGAAAAAGAGCGTGCAGTGCTCGAAGAGCTCACGCGCAACGAAGGCAAGCCCGAAGCGGCAGTGGCGAAGATCGTCGAAGGTCGACTCAACGGTTTTTACAAAGACAACTGCTTGTTGGAGCAGGGATTTGTGAAAGACCCGAAAGTCACCATTGCATCGCTCCTGGCGAGCGCGGGTCCCGACACGACCGTGCGTCGCTTTACGCGAATCAAAATCGGCGAGGAATAACCCGTCCGAGGGGGAACGATGACAACGAGTCAGTACCGCAGGGTGGTTCTGAAACTATCCGGTGAGGCGTTCGCAGACACCTCAACGGGTTTTGGAATTGACTCGTCCATCGTGACGCAGATTGCCGAAGAGATCACCGAAGTCCACCGCGAGCTCGATGTCGAGATCGCGGTGGTCGTCGGTGGCGGCAACATCTTCCGCGGGATGGCTGGCGCAACGCGCGGTATGGATCGCGCCCGCGCGGACTACATGGGCATGCTCGCCACCGTCATCAACGCGCTGGCGTTGCAGGACGCATTGGAGCAGTTCGATCAGCCGACACGCGTGCAGACCGCAATCACGATGTCTCAGGTGGCAGAGCCGTACATCCCATTGCGGGCGCGTCGACACCTCGAAAAGGGTCGCGTCGTGATTTTTGCGGCTGGTACCGGCAACCCGTTCTTTACGACCGACACCACGGCGGCACTCCGGGCAGCGGAGATCGGCGCCGAGGCGATCCTGAAGGGAACGCATTCGGGAATCGATGGTGTGTACAGCGCTGACCCGCGCCTCGATGCCAATGCAGTGAAGCTCGCTCAGGTGTCCCATCTCGAGGTGCTCAACCGTGGCCTCAAGGTCATGGATTCGACCGCAATTACGTTCTGTATGGACAACCATCTTCCGATTGTCGTCTTTGATGTACTCAAGCCGGGAAATATCCGGCGGGCGTTACTGGGCGAAGCAATTGGCACAGTGGTCGGCGCAGAGGAGAACAAATGACGGCAGCAATTACCGACGACTGCAAGGACAAGATGCGTAAGGCCGTCGACCACTTGCGGGAAGAGTTCTCCGGTGTGCGGACCGGGCGCGCCACTCCTGCGCTCGTCGAGAAACTCAAAGTGGACTACTACGGCGCCGAGACACCGTTACAACAGCTTGCCGGGTTCACCGTCCCCGAAGCGCGCGTGCTGGTCATCTCGCCGTACGACAAGGGCGCGATGACCGCGATCGAAAAGGCGATTCAGCAAAGCGATTTGGGAGTCACGCCCTCGAATGACGGTGTCGTCATTCGGTTGTCGTTCCCGGCACTGACCGAGGATCGCCGTAAAGAGCTCGTGAAAGTCGTCAAGACACGCGCCGAAGAAGGCAAGGTGGCAGTGCGCAACGTGCGCCGTCAAGCGCGTCACGATCTCGAAGTACTGCAAAAGAATGGTGAGATCTCCGAAGACGATCTTGACCGAGCCGAGAAGGATCTCGACAAGGTCACGAACGGATTCGTTGCGGAAATCGATCAGATGCTCCATGCCAAGGAGCAAGAGCTGCTCGAGGTCTAGACGGGAGTCCCATGTCTGAGCGCGAGACCGAGAACGAAAACGAAGATATTTTCGCCAGTCCTCCTGCCCCGGCAGGCGAGGGAGTCCGCATCATCGGTGCCGACGAAGCACAGGCGGTTATGGCTTCTGGGCGTGCGGCCGAGCGCATCACTCCCGACGAGCCGATAACGCCTGCCGTTGTTTCGACTCCCGTGTCGACCGGTGCGACGCGCTCAACGCTCTTTGACGATACGAGCGAAATGCAAGCAGTGGAAGCAATTGTCACCGAAGAGCCCACGGGTGTCGTCCCGCTCCCGCATTGGACCGAACCTCCGACCGGTGAAGTCCCGATTGCAGTCGACGCCGATCTCGAACCCATCGATACGGATGCAACCGGTGCGTTGCGGTTCCACATCGACGATGCTGGAGGCTGGCATGACGAGGAACTGCACGAGGCATTGACCTCGGGCGACGATGCCGAGGTGCGCACCGCGGCGACTCCCTTTGTCGAAGACGCGCCCGATCGTGACGACGATTTCGACGAAGCGGTCGCGGCACGGCGGACCCGGCGCACTGCGTCGACCCCATCGGTACGCGGTGTGCGCCGCACTGGTCCGGGGGCGTTGCCCGATGGGCCAATAAGCACTGCCGTTGGACCGCGGGGCGTGCTTGCGGGTACTCCCGGGGCGCCGAGTGGCGCAGGCTCTGGTATGACGATGCCGGGAGCAGCATTCCAAACCAGCAAGGCACCGGCCAATCTGGTGTTGCGCGTTGGCGTTGGGATAGCGGTTGGCGGTATCGCCATCGTGTTTTTCTTGCTGGGCCCGGCGTGGACCACTGGCTTAGTTGCAGTGCTCGCCGGGCTTGTTGCCATCGAGTTGTACGGCGCGTTCCAAAAACAACACGCGCATCCCGCCACGTTGCTCGGCATCATTGCGTGTGCCGCAATGCCGATCGCGGCCTACAACGTCGGGGATCGAGCATTCCCGGTGATGGGCGCAGTGGTGCTGGTCTTTACGTTGTTGTGGTATCTCTTCAAAGTCGGTAACGGACGCCCCGTCGTGGGTGTTGCAATGACGCTGTTCGGCTTTGGTTACGTCGGCATCCTCGCCGGTTTCGCCGGTTTGTTGTTGCGGCGACCGAGCGGTGTGGGAGCGCTCGTCGGCATTGCGGCCTGTGCAGTTGCCTACGACACAGCCGGATATCTGATCGGGTCCATGATGGGCAAGACCCGCATCACTCCACACATCTCACCGAACAAGACGCTGGAAGGACTGATCGCCGGCATGTTGGCTTCGGTCGTTGTGGGAGTCTTCATGGGCATTCTTCATGCTGGCCCCTGGGACGGTATTGGTGCCGGATTGGGGATCGGGGTCCTGTGTGCGTTTATGGCGCCTCTCGGAGATCTCTGCGAATCCATGCTTAAACGGGATCTGGGCGTGAAGGACTTTGGTGATTTGCTTCCCGGCCACGGCGGCGCCCTAGACCGCTTCGACACGATTCTGTTCTGCCTGCCTGCGGGCCTTTTTTTGCTGACCTATCTCTTCGGGTAAGGCATACGAGTCTCTTCGGATACGGCGCGCGAGCGCGTTCTCGGCTCGCTTTGGTGTCGCCGATCGACCAGAATTGTCGTTCATGACGACCTCGCGTGCTCGCCGGAGAGTGGTGCTGCTTGGTTCCACCGGTTCGATTGGCACCCAAACGCTCGATGTCATTGCTCGGCATCCCGACGACTTCGAGGTCATTGCGTTAGCTGCCGGTCGCAACACTGACCTGTTGGCAGCCCAAGCGGCTGCGTTTGGTGTGCCCGCTGATCGGGCGCGCAGTGCGGTGGATGATCCGGCGCTGCTTGCCGAACTTGCGGCGCTCCCCGAAGCAGACGTTGTGGTGAACGCCGTGGTCGGTTTTGCCGGGTTGCCCGCAACGCTGGCGGCGCTCGAGTGCGGCAAGGTGTTGGCGCTCGCCAACAAAGAGTCACTCATTGCAGGCGGACCGGTTGTCGCAAAAGTTCGCCACAGCGGCGGCGGCGAGATTGTGCCGGTTGATTCTGAGCACTCTGCGATTTTTCAAGCGCTGCGTTCCGGGCGCGCCCACGAGGTGCGGCGCATCATCCTGACTGCCAGTGGCGGACCGTTCCGGGGCCGAACCCGTGCCGAGCTCGAACGCGTCACGGTAAAAGATGCGTTGGCGCACCCGACGTGGACGATGGGCGCGAAGATCACCATCGATTCATCCACGCTGATGAACAAGGGGCTTGAGGTCATCGAAGCGCGTGAGCTCTTCGGGGATGCATTGCACGGTCCGCGTCCCGGCATGCCGGACGCCGCCGATGAATTCGCGCGTATCGATGTGGTGGTCCACCCACAGTCGGTGGTGCACTCGATGGTCGAGTACATCGACGGTTCAACTATTGCGCAGCTCTCCATGCCCGACATGCGCTTGCCGATCGGGCTGGGGTTGTCGGCGCCCGATCGTTTGGGTGAACCGTTCGGGGCCATCGACTGGGCCACGCTGGGCGCACTGAGCTTCGAGGCGCCGGACTTCGAGACCTTCCCCAGTTTGGGGCTGGCGTACGAGGCGGGCCGGGCCGGGGGCGCCGCTCCCGCAATGCTGAGCGGGGCCAATGAAATTGCGGTCGAGGCCTTCCTCACGGAACGAATCGCCTGGACGATGATTCCAGAAGTGGTTGCCGAGGTACTCAATCAGGGGACCGGGAACGTTTCGAGCGTTGCGGACGTTCTCGAAGCTGACCGGGTAGCTCGGGAGCGAGCTCACGCTGCCATAGGACGAAGGGCGTAACGAACGATGAGGGATCCCTTGGACGTTCAGGATCCGGCCGAGCGCCGGAGAGTGATCGGGACAATCGTGTTGTTCGTAGCGGCCATTGCCTTCATGCTCGTGCTGCGCCCTTCACTGCTCAACATTGTGCTCATCGTTATTGGCTTGACCGGAGTGGTCATGCTCCACGAATTCGGGCACTACATCGCGGCGAAGAAGACTGGAATGAAAGTCACCGAGTTTTTTGTCGGGTTCGGCCCGCGTATTTGGTCGTTTCGGCGCGGGGAAACCGAGTACGGCCTTAAAGCGTTGCCGCTGGGCGGATATGTGCGCATCATCGGCATGAACAATGTCGAAGAAGTCGCGCCGGAAGACGAGCCCCGTACGTACCGAGCCTCGACGACGCCCCGCAAACTCATCGTGATTCTCGCCGGTGTCACGGTCAACTTGATTTTGGCGTACCTCTGCATTTCGATCGCGCTGATCGGCCAAGGGGTTGCCGTCGGGTTGCAGCCCGTCGTTGGTGAGGTTGTAGCCGACAGTCCGGCCGCAGTCGCTGGGATCAAGACTGGTGATCGCATCGTGTCGATCGACGGGACTCCGGTGACGCAGTTCTCCCAAATCGCTGAACGCATTGCTCCGCGTGGCGCCCAGCCGACAGAACTTGTGGTGCAGCGCAATGGTATCGACGAAACGCTCACGGTGACCCCGGTCGTCGAGTCGGACAGCAAAGTCCGCATCGGCGTCCGCGCGTCGGATGCGTTGGTGCTGGAGCAGTATCCGATAGCGGAAGTTCCGTGGCGTGCCGCAGTGATCATGGAGCAAACCGGCGTTCGTATGGTAGGCGGTATCGCGAAATTGGTAACACCGGGTTTCTTAAAGAGCTACGCGAAAACCGTTACCGACGGCAATGCATCAGACCCCAACCGGCCGCGCACTGTCGTAGGTATTGCCACCGAAACCAACCGGGCAATGGACCGCGATCCGTGGGCGTTAGTTGCCATGCTCGGTGGACTGAACTTGTTTCTGGCGCTGTTTAACTTGATTCCGCTCCTGCCGTTCGACGGTGGCCACGCCGTGATCGCGATCTACGAAGGCATCGCGTCAAAAGTGGCGCGGCGCAAAGTGGTGGTCGATTACAACCGGCTGATGCCCGTTGCGGTAGGTGTGTTTGCGGTGCTGTTGGTCTTAGCGATTCCTGCGTTCTTGCTGGACATCGCGCAGATCTTCGGATAGCGCAACCCCTCCAAGGATGCTGCCCACCGCGCGGGACTTGGCGTCGGTCGGAGTGCGCGTCAACACCATTGCGCCAGGCCCGTTCGAGACGCCGATGATCGCAGGGTTGCCCGATTCGGCGAAAGCCGCGCGGACGGCGGCGACCCCATTCCCGAAGCGGCTTGGGTCTGCATCGGAGTACGCGATGACCGTGAAGTTCTTGGCGGAGAATGTCATGGTCAACGCCGAGGTCATCCGCGTCGATGGTGCCTTGCGCATGAGCCCGCAGTAGCGCAAGGCCGCAGTTGCCCAAGGCAACACCGCAGAATGGCTCGGATCGGCACGCGTCCTGGTGATGCGCCTAGCCTGTCGCCCGTGAAGTTCGAGCGCCGCAAGACCAAGCAGATTCGCGTGGGCTCCGTTGCAGTCGGAGGGGACGCACCGATTTCGCTGCAGTCGATGACGACCACCAAGACTGCCGATGTCGAAGGCACCCTGGCGCAGATCTACTCCCTGGCCGCGAACGGTTGCGACATTGTGCGCTGCACCTGCAACGAGGAAGCGGCAGCGGAGGGACTTGCCCAAATCGTTCCGCGTTCACCAATTCCGATCGTGGCCGACATTCATTTCCAGTACAAGTTGGCGCTGGCGGCCATGGAAGCTGGCGTGCATGGCTTGCGTCTGAACCCGGGCAACATTCGCAAACCCGAGCACATCAAACTGGTTGCTTCCGAAGCGCGCGATCGTGGGCTGCCGATCCGGATCGGCGTCAACGCCGGTTCGCTCGATCCCGATATTGCTGAGCAGTACGGCAACAACACTCCCGAAAGCCTGGTTGCATCCGCAATGCGGGAGCTCGATTATTTCCGTGAAGTCGATTTCGACACGGTCAAGATCTCGGTGAAGAGCTCCAATGTGCGCGTGATGATCGAGTCGTATCGCTTGCTTTCCGAAACGACCGATGTGCCCTTGCATTTGGGAGTGACCGAGGCGGGTCCGCTTCCCGGTGGTCTCGTGAAGTGCTCAGCGGGGATCGGTACGTTGTTGGCCGAAGGAATCGGCGACACGATTCGATTTTCGTTAACTGCCGATCCCGTCGAAGAAGCGCGCGCGGGCCGACAGCTCCTCGAAGCGCTCGGTCTGCGCGAGCGCAAAGGGTTAGACCTCATCGCGTGCCCGAGTTGTGGTCGTGCCGAAGTCGACGTCATCAAAGTTGCCGCCGATGCACAACACGCATTGCAGGAGCGCAACATTCCGCTGCAGGTCGCAGTCATGGGGTGCGTCGTGAACGGACCGGGTGAGGCGCGAGATGCCGATCTGGGAATAGCGGCTGGGCGCGGCAAAGGGCACTTGTTTGTGAAAGGGCAAGTCGTGCGCGTTGTCCCCGAAGCCGAGATGGTTGCTGCGTTGGTCGAAGAGGCCGAGCGCATTGTGGCCGAGGGAATCGACGCTCGACTTGCGGCCGCCGATGCGGATGCAGCCGCAATTGCCGAAGCGACTCGCGAAGAACTCCTCCAGATTCAGGGCCTCGACGCCAACCATGCCGAAGATCGCATCGCTCGCATTCGTGAACTTGCGGACGAATAGCGCGCCAAGTCTTGAGCCGGTACCGGGAAGTCCCGCGCGGCCAGGCGCCTGCAGCATGGGCCCTTGGACTCATTTCTTTGCGTTTTCCTTCAGCTTTCCGAGTGTCTGTGTCGTTACCAGCGGCGAAGAGGGTTTTCCAGGATGAATCGTTTGCGGAGCAAACGCGTGCACGGGTTCGGCGCGTCGGTTCGTAAACGCGAACAATGGATGGTGACACGGGTGAAGCTTCGATTCGGTGTGTTCATCGCAACCGTTGCACTCATTGCTTCGACGCCACTTCCTGTGTTCGCGCAGACCACTCCCGCCGGCCCGGAAGAGACCTACATCGTTCGATTCGTCCCGGCGACGAATGCGCATGTTGCGTCAAGCAACTTGTCGCGACGGGGCATCAAAGTGACGTATGGAGTAGCAAACGTCTTCCCCGGAGCGATCACCAAACTCACCAAAGCGCAAGCCGACGCGTTGCGTACCGAAGTCGGCGTCGCCTCGGTCGAGAAGGACGCGCCCGTGAAAATCAGCGCAACGCAGACGAGTCCTCCGTGGGGACTTGATCGCATCGATCAACGCGCGCTTCCGCTTTCGAATTCCTACGCGTATGCCGCATCGGGAAGCGGGGTCACTGCGTACATCGTGGACACCGGCATCCTAGGGACGCACGCCGACTTCGGTGGTCGGGTGCGCTCGGGTTACAGCGTGATTACCGACGGAAAAGGAACTACGGACTGTCATGGACACGGCACGCACGTGGCAGGAACCGTCGGTGGTGCAACGTACGGGATTGCAAAATCGGTGTCTCTGGTCGCGGTGCGCGTCTTGGATTGCACCGGCTCGGGGAGCATTTCTGGGGTGATCGCTGGATTGGATTGGGCGGTGCAAGACCACGCGGCGGGGGTTCCTGCAGTAGTCAACTTGAGCTTGGGCGGTGGGGTGAGCGCTAGCTTGGACGCGGCGGTGCAAACCGCGGTGGATGACGGCATTACCGCAGTTGTTGCTGCTGGCAACTCCAATGTCGACGCGTGCACGTCTTCGCCGGCGCGTGCGCCGGCTGCGATCACCGTGGGTGCAACGAGTTCGGTCGATGCGCGTGCGTCGTTCTCGAATTTTGGAACGTGTGTTGATGTGTTCGCACCCGGCGTAGGAATTACCTCGTCGTGGTTTACCTCTCCCTCGTCCACTGCATCGCTCTCGGGTACTTCGATGGCCTCGCCCCATGTGGCCGGTGCAGCCGCGGTACTGCTTGGACAGCGCCCGACACTGACCCCCGCAGACGTGGCGAACCGCATTGTCACGTCGGCCACCACCGGGGTCGTAACGGATTCGGGATCCGGAAGCCCGAACCGGTTGCTCTTTAACGATCCAGCCGGCGAAACGAAGGCTCCGCCGACTCCAACGACGACCACAACGAAGCCGCCTGCGACGACAACGACTACGGCGCCGAGGACGACAACCACGACCAATAAACCCGCAACCACGACCACAACGAAGCCGCCTGCGACGACAACGACTACGGCGCCGCGAGTTCGGATTCCCGACCCGCCGAAAAACGTGCAGGCCGTTGCGTGGCAAAACGCAGCAGTCTTGCTCTGGCAGCGCGGTGACGATGGCGGAGCGCCACTGATTCGCCAGACGATGGTTATTTACGACGGCAAAAAGGTGATTGGATCACTTCCGATTCCGGGGCAGTACACCGCGGTGATGATTGGTGGGCTCACGCCTGGAAAGTCGTATTCCTTCGCCGTCAGTGCCACCAATAGGGCGGGAACGAGCCCGTTGTCGGCTCCGTCCAACGCGCTCACAATCGTGAGTTCGACAAAAAAGAGTTGAACTTCACGCAGTGAACGCGCACGGCGCAGTGTTGCGCGCAGTGCTGCTTAGCCGCGAGCAAGACGCTTGTCGCGTCTCCACGCCGAAAACCCTCGGCGGCGCGCATTGTCGAGCCGCTCGGCGTGGAGCCGAGCTTCGAGCGGCGAGGGCAGTGCGGGCAGAGGGCCGATAATCCATTCGAGGAGGCGATCGGCGAGGGCGGGATTCCGTGCAAGCACGGGACCGTGAAGATAGGTGCCGATCAGTCGTTCGCCGAGCGCGCCATCGACGCGCGTTCCGTGCTCCGGAGCATCGTCGTTACCGGTACCGATGCTGACGGTTCCAAAGGGGATCACCCCGGGTCCGAGTGTTGTGCGGCCACCGTGATTTTCGAATCCGGTGACGAGTGCATCCTCTCCCGTCAAGCCGAGGGACTCATGCGCGCGCATCAGCACTTCGCCGATACAGCGCGGTGCACGCGCGGTAGTGGTCGCATCGACGAGCCCCAGCCCCGCAGAGGTCGTGCCGTCGGTGTCGGTGTAGGACTCACAAATCAACTGAAATCCGGCACAGACGGCGAGCACGGCTGCGCCACGGTCGCGAGCGTTGGAAATTGTCGTTGCGCTCTCCCGCAAACCGGTTGCGGCGAGCGCTTGTGGCGCATCTTCTCCGCCGCCAATGCAATAGATGTCGACCGCGGCGGGGAGCGGTGCGTTTGCCGGGCATTCGATGAGCTCGACCGCGAAGTTGCGCCACCGCAATCGATTCGTCAATACGATTGCGTTGCCACGATCGCCGTACGTGCATAACAACTCGGGGTAGACGAGCGCAATGCGCACTGCGGAGTCATTCGTCATGAAATCTCCTCGGCAGAAGGTGCAATGATCGATCGGTGGAGTCGACGCGTGAGCGCATGGAATTGCGTGTAGCTCGCGACGATCTCGATGCGTCTTCCGGGAAGGTGGTGCGCCGCGTCCAGTGGATCTTCGAAGACGGTGCACTCCACGCCCGCGTGCCGTAAGCGCACGGCGACATCGAGCGCGCGTTCGCCAGCGGCGGCCACCGTTTTGCCAGCGAGCAGTTCGTAGGGAACATCCCATAGCCATGACGGGTCTTTGCCGTCAGCGGCGCGCGCATTAATGGTGAGCACAATGGCAGCGTCGCCGTCGCGCAAGTATTCGAGCACTTCGCTCCAACCCGCCGGGTTTTTCGCCAGCATGACGCGCGCCGGACGACCGTCGGCAAGGGAGTATTGCGTGTAGCGGCCGGACACTGCGCCAACCGTTTGTGCCGCAGCAGCAGCATGTGCGGGGCGAATTCCGAGTTGCGTAGCAGCAGCAATTGCGAGCGCAGCGTTCTCGAGGTTCCAGCGTCCCGGGAGCGACAGGGTCAAGGGGATCTGTTGGTGACGTGGTGCGCCCTCCGGTGCAGTCGGGTGGTGGAGCGTAAGGATGTGCTCGTCGAGTGCAATGGTGGCATCGGGGTTGTGCCAGGCGCACGTAACGCACGTGTAGCTTGGGCCATCGAAATGCAAGAGCGCGCCGCATTGCGGACAGGTGGTGGCGTCGTCGCGCCAACCGGGTGGAAGTTGCACCCAAGTTGTGTTCGCTGGGGCCGCGGCCCAGGCAATGGACGGATCGGTGGCGTTTGCGATTACGACCTGTCCTGGATGGGTGTCGAGCATGGCACGCCACGCATTCGCCATCGTATGCACTTCGCCGAAGCGATCAAGCTGGTCGCGACTTAAGTTACCGAGGACAAGCAGCTCAGGGCGTAACGCGTTATAGATCCGAGGCAACGCCCGTTCATCGACTTCCAGGACACAAAAGCTGCTCGGTGCGGTCCGCGCCAAAGCGCTGGCGATTCCAGAGGCCAGGTTTGCTCCGGTGTCATTGCTGGCGACCGGTTCGCCCTGCGCTTCGAGGATCGCTCGCAGCAAACGCGTGGTCGTGGTCTTGCCGTTGGTGGCGGAGATGACGAGGACCCGTTTGTCGGTGGCGAGCGAACGAATCAGGGTTGGGTCGATCCGCAGCATGACGCGGCCGCTCACTTGGGCACCTGCACCCCGTCCGGTTGCTCGCGACGCCCACCCGGCAGCACGCCCGGCGGTGAGTGCGACCCGAGAACGCAGCGCGCGCCGGCCACGAAAACGTTCCGGCGGGGTCGAAGTCATGGCGATCATTGTTGCAGGCGGTGCGGGCAGGGGAGAACTATCGCTACCGCTGCTCCGAGCGATGCGCGGTCGGTAGGCTCCATTCATGCGCATGTCACAGCTATTCCTTCGAACTTTGCGAGAAGACCCGGCTGACGCCGAGGTCGTGAGCCACAAACTCTTGGTTCGTGCGGGGTATATCCGCCGTATTGCGAGTGGTGTGTACGCGTGGTTGCCACTCGGACAACGAGTCTTGGCCAACGTTGAGGACATCGTTCGACGCGAGATGGAGGCAAGTGGTGCCCAAGAGGTCACCCTCCCGATTCTCCAGCCGCTTGACCTGTGGGCGCGCACTGGCCGCGACACGACGTATGGACCGGCGATGTTTCGCCTTTCCGATCGTCGCGACAACCACTACTGCTTGGCGCCGACTGCTGAAGAAGTCATCACCACCTTGGTAGCGAGCGAATACTCCAGCCACAAAGACCTTCCGGTAAACCTGTACCAGTTTCAGTGGAAGTTCCGCGACGAGTTCCGACCGCGGTTTGGGTTGTTGCGGTGTCGCGAGTTCCTCATGAAGGACGGATACTCCTTCGACGTTGATGCAGATGGCCTGCGCGCCTCGTACCAGGTGATGTACGACTCGTATACGCGCATTTTTGATCGGTGCGGGCTGACAACGCGTCCGGTTGAGGCGCAAGCCGGCGAAATTGGCGGCGATATCAACCACGAATTCATGGCTGTTGCCGCCATCGGGGAAGACGATTTTGTGCGCTGCACGGTGTGTTCGTACGCGGCAAACGTCGAAGCTGCGACGCGCCAAGCGCCGACGGCAATAGCCGCCGATGCATCAATTCCGGACGTGACGGTGGTGCACACCCCGGGCACTGCCACCATCGAAGCGGTGTGCGAATTGCTGAACATCACCGCGGACGAAACGCTGAAGTGCATTTGCGTTGACGTCGATGGCGCGCTGGGTCTGGCGTTAGTGCCCGGCGATCGCGAAGTTAACGAGTTTGCGTTATCGCGTGCGTTTGGCACGCCCAACGTGCGCTTGTACGAAGCCGAAGATTTTGTGGCAAACCCGGGATTGCCCCGGGGGTACGTTGGCCCGCATCACCCCGACGTGAAGCACCTCGTTGCGGACCCGTCCGTCCGGGCGCGCGCATCGTGGGTGACGGGGGCAAACAATGCCGATCATCACGCGGTCAACGTCGCGCTCGGTCGCGACTTCACCCCGGATGCATTTGTCGATATTGCGACGGTGCGCACCGGTGACGCGTGTCCGCGTTGTGGTTCGGCCCTATCGGTAGATCGCGGTATCGAAGTAGGGCACGTGTTCCAGCTCGGCACTAAGTACTCCGAGAAACTCGATGCGGTGTATCTCGACGACCAAGGCGTTCGGCATCCGATGTACATGGGGTGTTACGGCGTCGGCGTTTCGCGCATCGTCGCCGCAGTCGCCGAAGAGCATCACGACGAATACGGCATCTGTTGGCCGCACGGACTTGCACCCTACGAAGTGCACGTGGTGGTGCTGCCCGGGAAAAGCGACGCGGCAGCCGCAGTGTGGGCTGCGGCGGATGCGTTCGTCGCCGAGCTCGGTCAGGCCGGTATCGAAGCGCTCGTCGATGACCGCGATGTGAGCCCGGGCGTGAAGTTCGCCGACGCGGACCTCATCGGAATGCCACTGCAGGTCACGATCGGGGCGAAAGGCTTGGCGGCGGGCTCGGTGGAGTGCAAGGTGCGCGCGACGGGCGAGCGCCGGGAGTTGCCGTTGGCCGAGGCCGGTTCGACCATCGTCGCTCAGGTTCGCGCCGCAACGCGTCGATAATGCATATCCCTCCGCCGGGACCAGTGGGCAGTATGCCCGGACCTGCGGAATCGCTCCTGGGGAGGCAGCGTGAAGCTCACGGGCACCGAAATCGACCAGCGCGTGCGCAACGGCGACATCGGCATTGAGCCGTTCGATCCTGGGTTCGTGTCGTCGAACTCCTACGACCTGCGCCTCGCCCCCACCCTCGAGTACTACACGCAAGCCACGCTCGATGCGCGCGGACACAACCCGACGGCGGAGACCACCATTCCCGAGGAAGGGTTTGTGCTTCCGGCAGGAACGCTCTGGATTGGGCGCAGTGTGGAGCGCGTGACATCGCCCAAGTTTGTCCAGGTGTTACACGCCAAGTCCGGAATCGCGCGCCTGGGATTGCACGTGCACATCACGGCCGATCTGATTGCGCCCGGACACGACGGCCACATCGAATTTCATCTCGCGCCCACGGTGGACGTGCGCGTGTATCCCAACCAACCCATTGCGCAGCTCTCCTTCGAGCTCCCGCTCGGTAACGTGGTGACGCGCGATCGTTCGCAAACGTGGTCCGCGGATCGCGCTGCGCAAGCGAATGCGAACCGCGGCGAGTTCACTCGATGAAAGCGAATCCTCAGTGACGTTGACTGGACCGGCGATTCGCGACGCAATTGATCGTGGGGCGATCACCATTACGCCCTTTGATGAGCTCGCCATCGGAGAAATCAGCGTTGATTTTCATCTCGGGCGCGAACTCAAACGGTGTATCGGAACCGACGGATATAACCGCCATCAGTTCGAGGCGATCGTGATTCCCGACGACGGCTACGAGCTGCAGCCGGGGGAGTTCTATCTGGGGCACACGAGCGAGATAATCGGTAGCGATATGTACGCGATGCGCCTAACCGGAAAACGGTCGATCGGTCGTTTGGGGCTCTGGATACAAATCGACGCCGACCTTGGTCATACCACCGCCTGTCATCAATGGACGCTCGAACTGCGCTGCCTCAAGCCCGTGCGTGTCTACCCCGAAATGCCGATCGGCCAGGTTTCGTTCAAGGCCAACCTCGGGACCGTGCTGCCGTACGCGGGCCGCCATGCGAAGCACAGCGGAGCCCAGGAGTCCCTGCACTTCGAGCGCTAGTCCGCTCGCCTCGCCCTCGGTTCCCGTCGACCCTTGGGCGGTTGTGCCCCTATCGGCTAGGATCCCGGGCGATCGAAAACGGTCTCTGGTCCTTTGGACTGGTGACCACCGCCTACGTGGGCGAAAGCCCACGTTTTTTTACGCGACGAAGGAGGTGCGGCGATGGCGGGAACTCCGGCGCGCGCCGAACACCTCGAAACACTCGTTGCCCCAGTCCTGGCTGAACTCAGCCTGGCCATGTACGACCTTTCCATTTCTGGTGAAGGTCGAACTCGCACCGTGCGCGTCAGCGTTGAGCGCGCCGATGGTGGCCCGATTGATCTCGAGGCCATCGCCGATGCATCGCGGGCGATTGACCCGGTGCTCGACGCCGATGACTCGCTGCGTGGTGCATACACCCTCGAAGTAAGCAGCCCGGGTTTGGAGCGTGCGCTGCGACGTCCGGCCCACTTTGCCCGGGCGCTTGGGCAGGTCGTGACTTGCAAGACCACGGGCGCGCGTTGGCGCGGCGTACTTACCGCTTGCGACGACACAGGCTTTGTGCTCGAAGTCGACGGCGAAACTCAGCGCATCACCTATAGCGATGCCACCAATGTTCGCACCGTATTCGAATGGGGCGTTTCCACTCGCCCGACGCGTCAGACGCGTTCGAAGGAGAAGCACGCATCATGAACCGCGAAATGATGGAAGCCCTCGAAAACATCGAGCGTGAGAAGGGCATCTCGGTCGAAATCATGCTCGAGGCACTCGCCAATGCGCTGGTTACTGCGTACAAGCGCATGCCCGATGCTGCCGAGGAAGCCCTCGTCGAGATCGATGTCGAGACCGGCGAGATTCGAGTGATTGCCCAAGAGCTCGACGAAGACGGTCACGTCACCCGGGAATGGGATGACACTCCGAACGACTTCGGTCGCATCGCCGCGCAAACGGCCAAGCAGGTGATTCTGCAGCGCATGCGTGAGGCCGAGCGCGAGATGAAATACGAGGAGTACGCAGGCCGCGAAGGCGACATCGTTACCGGCATCATCCAACAGTCGGACCAGCGCTACACCCTCCTCGACCTCGGCAAGGTTGAGGCGCTGCTGCCGCAGGCGGAGCAAGTACAAAACGAGCGCTACGACCACGGCAGCCGGCTCAAGGCCTACATCGTCGAAGTGCGTAAGACTGCCAAGGGCCCCCAGATCGTGGTGTCCCGTACGCACCCGGGTTTGATCAAGCGCCTGTTCGAGCTCGAGGTTCCCGAGATCGTCGACGGTGTCGTCGAGCTCAAAGCCATTGCGCGCGAACCGGGCCATCGCACGAAGATTGCCGTTGCATCCAACGATCACAACGTGGACCCGGTCGGCGCGTGCGTTGGCGCTCGTGGCGCGCGCGTCCGGCAAGTCGTTACCGAACTGCACGGCGAAAAAGTCGACATCGTGCCGTTCAGTGAAGACGCTGCGGAGTTCGTGATGCGTGCGCTCGCCCCTGCGCGCGTGAAAGAAGTTCGCATCCATCACGAAACCGCAACGGCGGAGGTCATCGTTCCCGATTTCCAGCTCTCGTTGGCGATCGGTAAAGAGGGACAAAACGCGCGGCTTGCTGCCCGCCTGACGGGATGGCGCGTCGACATCAAGAGCGAAACGCAACTCGCCGAAGAGGTCGCGGGTGGCGGGATTGCGTACGCCGAAGAAGGTGTTGAATACGCTGAAGGCGAATGGGTTGAAGGCGCGACCGGCGAAATGGTGTGGCAACCGGCTGAGGGGGGCGCAGCAATTAGTGCCGCCGAGGCAGGGTACGCGCCTGTCGAGGAGGCGGCGTCCCAGCCTGGCGGGGACGACGATGTAGTGATGTCGGCTGAAGAGGCGGCGATGCACGTCATCGAAGCGGAAGACGATGTCGCTTCCGACGCGGAGCTTGAAGGCGATCAAGCCGATGCCCGCGCCGAAGCGGACGTCGAAGTTCGCGAGGAGGATGACCGCGGCTAACACTGAGCGGACCTGCGTCGGGTGCCGGCGCCGGTCCAACCCGGAGGCATTCGTTCGGATTGCCGCCGGTCCGCAGGGACTGCGGATTGGGCGCAATGAACCCGGACGGGGCGCCTGGATTTGCAACAACGCTGGAGCCTGCTTGGATGCAGCGCTACAGCGAGGGGCATTGGCTCGGGCGTTGCGCCAGCCGGTCTCCGTCGGCGAAGGCGAGGCCCTTCGTGCGACACTGATAGGAAGTTAATGATCACCCGTTGGGTGCGAAGCGAGCAAGAGAGAAGAAACGGTCTTGGCCACCAAAAAAATTCGGGTCTATGAACTAGCGCGCGAACTCGGCGTCGATAACCAAGTGGTGCTCGACCTCGCCGACGAATTGCGTATTGGGGTCAAGAGCCACTCGTCGAGCATCGAGGACCCACAGGCCGATCGCGTTCGCCGACTGTGCGACTCCAAAGGAATGCGCGGCGAACCGATCGTCGAGGCCAAGCCCGAGAAGGTCGAGAAGGCCACTAAGGCAAAGAAGGCCACGACTGCCTCCAATGTTTCGGCCGAGGCCGTTTCCGAAGTCGCGCCGGTCGCACCGGTTGCGCCGACGATTGCATCCGAACCGGTTGCGCCCGTTACGCCTCATCGCGTCGTGCGTTCAACGGGTGGTGTCCCGCCGACATCGGCGCCCATTGCGCCGGCCGCAAGTACTCCAGTGGCACCGAGTTCAGCGATAACACCGAACGCACCAGCAACACCGAACGCACCAGCAACACCGAACGCACCAGCAACACCGAGCGCACCGGTAGCACCGAGCGCACCGGTAGTACCGAGTGCACCGCCTGCGCCGGAGCGGGCCAAGCCCACACCGCCCCCTCCGCCGGGTCCGGTTGTTCCGCGCAGTGCAACTGGTCGTCCGATTCCGCCGCCGCCGGGTGGTGGTCGGGTCATACCTCCGCCGCCGGGCCGTCGTATTCCGCCGCAGGCGGGAGCGGGTCGTCCCGGTGGGGGAGCAGGCGGTGGTGGTCGCGGCCGTGGTGGAGAGGGTCGCGGGGGCGAGGGCCGCAGTGGAGATAGTCGCGGTCGCAGTGGCGACGGCGGAGGCTTTCGCGGCGGACCGTCCGCAACATTTCGTGTTCCGACTCCGGGCGCTGGCGCTCCGCCGCCGCCCGGTGGTGGTCGTGGTGGCCCTGCGGGTCGCGGTCGACCGCCGCAACGCAAGGGCGGCAAGAAAAAGCGTCGTCGTGTCGAAGAATTCCAGCCGCAGGCAGCGCCGGTATTCACGCCTCGCGAAGCACCGGTTCCCGAAGGCGAGATTGTCGTCACGCGTGGAACCACAATCCAAGAACTTGCGCCCAAACTGAATCGCACGTCTGCCGACCTTGTCCGCCTGCTCTTTGACGCGGGTGAAATGGTGACCGCCACCCAATCATTGGCCGACGAAATGGTGGAGCTCATTGCCGAAGAACTCGGCGCCGAAGTGTTGCTCGTTGATCCGGGCGAAGAGGCCGAGCTCGAGTTGCAGGCCTTGCTCGGCGACGATGAAGAAGGCGAAGACGAAGCGCTGCTCGAAACGCGCGCACCAGTCGTCACCGTGATGGGTCACGTCGACCACGGTAAGACCACGTTGCTCGATCGCATTCGGTCGGCAAATGTGGTCGCGGGGGAAGCCGGCGGTATCACCCAGCACATCGGTGCGTACCAGGTGGTGCACAACGGCAAACCCATCACGTTCATCGACACGCCGGGTCACGAAGCGTTCACCTCGATGCGCGCCCGCGGTGCACAAGCCACCGATGTTGTCGTGCTTGTGGTTGCTGCGAACGACGGCATCATGCCCCAGACCATCGAAGCCATCAGTCACGCTCGCGCGGCCGAAGTGCCGATCGTGGTTGCGGTCACCAAAGTCGATCGCGACGACGCCGATCCGACCCGAGCGCGGCAAGGCCTGGTCGAGCAAGAACTGGTCCCCGAAGAGTGGGGCGGAGAGATCATTGTCAACGATGTTGCTGCAACGACGGGCCAAGGGATTGACGAGTTGCTCGAGTCCATCTTGCTGGTCTCCGAAGTCGAGGAACTCGTTGCGAACCCCAAAGCGCCAGCGCGAGCGTTCGTGCTCGAGTCCAACCTCGATTCGGGCCGCGGTCCGGTGGTGACCGCACTCGTAGAGCGCGGCACGTTGCGGGTGGGTGACCCAATTGTTGCCGGTGGCGCGTGGGGTCGCGTCCGAGCGATGTTCGATGCGAGTGGTAACCAAGTCCAAGAAGCCGGACCGTCCGTGCCAGTCGAGGTGCTCGGCCTGAGCGATGTTCCGCTGGCCGGTGACGAACTGCGGGTCGCACCCGATGAGCGCGTTGCGCGCACCGTTGCTGATGCGCGAGCCCGTCGTCGTCGTGCGGCCGCGTTGCGCCAGACCATGACGGTCGGTGCCGGTGCGCGTCTCGAAGACGTGTTCGCGCTCGTACAACGCGGTGAAGTCGCGGCACTGAACTTGGTGCTCAAAGCCGATGTGCAGGGCTCGCTCGAAGCGCTTACCGAAGCGTTGCGCAAAGTCGATGCCGAGCACGAAGAGGTGCGGCTTGCCTTTGTGCACCGCGGTGTTGGCGGGATCACCGAGTCCGACATCAACCTGGCGGCGGTCTCCAATGCCACGGTGATTGGTTTCAATGTGCGCCCGGACAAGAAGGCCCGCGAACTTGCCGAAGGGCAACACGTCGAAGTTCGACTGTACGAAGTCATCTATAAGGCCCTCGAAGATGTCAATGCTGCGTTGCTCGGCATGCTCTCGCCCGAGTTCGAAGAAGTCGTGACGGGTGAAGCCGAAGTTCGTGAGATCTTTGGTGTACCCAAGGTCGGCAAGATCGCCGGTTGCTACGTGCGCGATGGAGTCATCACGCGTGGCTCGAAGGTGCGCTTCTTGCGGGAAGGCACAATCATTTGGAAGGGCTCGATTGCCTCGCTGCGGCGGTTCAAAGAAGACGCCAAGGAAGTCCGCGAGGGCTTCGAATGCGGAGTCGGCCTCGAGAACTTCCAGGATCTCAAGCCCGGCGACATTATCGAGACCTACGACGTGCGCGAGGTTGAGCGCAAGAGTTAACCGCTCGGTCCGCTCGGCGATGCTGTCGAGCGGACCAATCCGCAACGGGGGCAGCGGTCGGGAGTGCTTGCCGACGGTCGTACACTCGAGTCATGGACTTCCAAGTTTGCGACTTTGCGCCAGCGGATCTTGGCGGCGCTATTGCGCTGATCGAGGAACTTCGGCCGCTCCCTGACAGTGTCCCGGTCGACATCGCAGAGTTCCTTGCTGACGTAAATAACGGCGCGGTAATCGTCGTTGCGTTGGCCGGCGGCGGAGTGGTCGGGTTGGCGACGGCGCGCGTCGTTGGCGATCGCGCTTGGAATCAGCTCGTTGCGATCGCGCCAGCATGGCGTCGCCAAGGCATTGGTTCTGCGCTCGCCAAGGGGCTCGAGGACCGGTTGATGCATCGTGGTGTGCGGCGAATTTCGGCGCTGCTTGGACCGGGAGTAGTTGGTGAACAAGCATTGCTTAGCCGCGGTTTCACGCCAACGACGGGCATGGTGCTGTACGAAAAGCACCTGTCTATCGAACCCGAAGACGTACAGATCATCGATCGCTGGGGCGGGCAAATTCTCGATAGCGATCTGTGGGAACGCGCGGCAGGCATGGAGCGCGAGAAGTCCCTCATCGATCAGCGAATTGTTGCGCCGCTTGCCGATCCGGAACGCGCGGCCGAAGTGGGGTTGCGTCCGCCGGCCACCGTGTTGATGTTTGGTCCACCTGGGACTGGCAAGACCACGTTCGCTCGCGCAGCGGCGAGCCGGCTTGCGTGGCCGTTCGTTGAATTGTTGCCGTCGAAGCTGTCGAGTGGCGAAGGTTCGTTGGCCTCGGAAGTGCGCGACGCGTTGCAAGAACTCATGCAACTCGATCACGTTGTGATCTTTATCGATGAGTTCGACGAAATTGCGCCGGCGCGCCAAGATCGTCCGGGCTCTGCGGGCGTGGTAAACGAACTGCTGAAGTTGATTCCCGAGATTCGTCGCCGCCCGGGTCGGCTGTTGATTTGTGCGACCAATGCGGTGGGCACCATTGACCCCGCAGTGCTGCGTCCGGGTCGGTTCGATTTACTGATCGGGATCGGTCCACCGGACCACGTTGCCCTTGTTGCGCTTTGGGAACGCGCCCTCGCTGCCGCCAACGTTGAGTCCGGGGTGAACTTCGATCAGCTCGCATCCCGCTGCGCAGGCTTTACTCCCGGCGATGTTGATCTTGCGGCACAGCGGGCGGCGGCGGCCGCGTTTGTTCGATTGCGGGGCGAGGAACCGTCTGCTGCAGTCGTGACGATTCAGGACCTTTCGGACGCCATCGCCCGCACACGGCCTTCGATCAGTGCCGAAATGCTGGCGACCTTTAACGTCGAAGTGGCAGGGTTCGAGCGGGTGTAAGGCAGTCAATTCATTGCAAACCCGACCCAACGGGTGGTTCGAGGGTTGCTGGCGGGAGATTCCAGCCGTAAGAATCTCCGGTCATGGGCAGGGGTTGGTTGCAGCGTTGGCGGTCGAGCGCGATCGCGGTGGTCGTGGTGTGCATCGTCGTGCTGCTCAGCAATCCGCGTCTTGCAACGGCCGACCCGTCGGGTGCGGTGGCATGGTCGAGGCCGACGGCGACTGCGACGGTTTCGGTCGGGGCAGCATCGAGTGTCAGTGCGAAATCATGGACCCAGTCCGTCGTGGATTTTTACTTCATTGAGTTTCGTAGCACCGTCCTGGCTGTGGTTGGGGGTTCGATCGTCGTCAGTTTCCTCTGCAACCCGGAAGTGCGCGATGGCAGCGATTTTCAGATGTTCGCAAGCTCCGGGCCGGTTCCCCCCGATCCCTACACCGGAACCCTCATTCTGTATAGCTCGAGCCCCATCTCCAAAGCCTTTGATGCGTTCACGAATCGCTCGGTTGGCATCTACTGCAAAGGATCCTCTTCCTCCAGCATTACGATCACGTCGCCGCCCTCCGCGGAAGAAATCTGGAGAGAAGCGAGCATTTCCGGCAACGCCCCCACCGTCGAGCTGCAGCCATCCGGTCATGGCCTCACGGGACTCAACACCCCATTGTGGTTGTCCCGCTCCGGGTCGGAAGCGTTGCCGATCTCGCGAACGATCGGTTCGTGGACGGTAACCGCGACGGTGTACTTACGCGGATATGAGTGGCGTGTTTCGGATGCAGCTACCGATACCGTGGTCGCGTCCGAGGGATCAATCGGTCCGACGGGTGATTCCAACGGCGCTGGCTCGGCTGGTAGCCCGCTCGCAACATTTCGGTTTCGCACAAAAGGCACGTACCGCGTTACCGGTACCGCCGTTTGGGGCGCCTCCGGCACCATCACCGGCCCGTTTGGTTACTCGCAGTCGCTGACGTTTCCGTCGGCCGGGCTCTCGAGCACCTACGACTATCCCGTCGACGAACTCGTTGGAGTGCTCGGCCGCTAGCTGCCAAGTCGGAACGGATACGCCGGGCGCGCCACAATGGGGTCATGCATGCGGTGGCCCTGTCGATTGATCTGCACGTTCCGGCCAGTCAGTCGCTCAAGACCAAGCGCGCGGCGATCACGCCCATCATCGAGGGACTCCGGCATCGATACCGGGTCTCGGTGGCCGAGATCGGCTATCAGGACACTTGGCAGCGCGCCGAGATCGGGGTCGCCATCGTGGCCGCCAGCGATGGCGTACTACGGTCGGTGATCGACGACATCGAGCGTTTCGTCGAAAGCGCTGCCGATGTCGAAGTGCTCGAAATGCAAACAACCTGGTTCGAGGAGGACTGACATGGCCGGCAATCGCTATCCGCGCACCGCACGGGTCAACGAATTGGTCCGTGAAGTCCTCGCCGATGAGCTCGAGCGCATGTCGGACCCGCGCCTTGGCCTCACCACCATTACCGGCGTCGAAGTCACCGGCGATCTGCGTCACGCGACGGTGTATTACACGGTGCTCGGCGACGATCAGCAACGGACCAAGACCGCGGAGGCGCTCGAAGCGGCCAAGAAACACCTCAAAGCCTCCTTGTCGCGTGAGGTGCGTATGAAATACCTGCCCGATCTGCATTTCAAGATCGACCCGGCGATTGCTGCTGGGGCGCGGGTCGAGGAGATCCTTCGGGCGGAACACGCCCGCGAGGCCGAGCGGGGGCTCACCGATGCTCCCGAGTCTGCCGATGGGGAACAGTAATGAGTATCCACGACGACCTTGCGCGGGCCACCACGGCCATCAACGAAGCGTCGTCGCTCGCCCTTGCGTGTCACATCAGTCCCGATGGGGATGCGCTCGGATCAATGCTTGCATTCATGCACGTCATGCGCGCCGACGGACGCGACGTCGTGGCCTCGTTCCCCGACCCGTTTGTGGTGGCGCCGCACTATCGATCATTGCCGGGTCTCAACGTGTTAGTTCCGCCCGCGGAATTTCCCGTCGAGCCCGATGTGATGGTTACCTTTGATTGCGGATCGATTGCACGTCTCGGCAATCTCGGCGATGCGGCAAAGGCTGCCCGCCAATTGATCGTGATCGACCATCACAAGAGCAACGATCGATTCGGCACGCTCAACGTGATTGATCCCACGGCTGCGTCGAGTGGTTCGGTAGTGCGTAATTTGCTTGCGTACCTTGGATTGCCGCTGAACGAGCCGGCAGCAGTGTGTTTGTATTGCGCGCTCGTCTGTGACACGGGGCGCTTCCAATACGAACAAACGACGCCCGAAGTGTTTGGTCTCGCCCAAGAGTTGTCGCGCTTTGACGTGCCGATCACCACGCTGACGCGCCAGCTCTTCGAAGAGCATCGGTTTGCCTACATTCAGCTCATGGCGGCGGTATTGCAGCGCGCAGTGCTGCGTCCCGATCTCAAGTTCGTGTGGTCGGCAATCACTGCAGCGGACTTGGAGCACTACGGGGTGCACATCGACGAAACCGAAGGGCTCATCGATGTGTTGCGTCGCACGCAAGAAGCCGATGTCACGGTCATTCTCAAGGAAGCGCCCGATGGTTCGGTACGCGCCAGTCTCCGTTCGTTGGGCGAGGTAGACGTTGCCGCAATCGCCGATGCGTTTCACGGCGGTGGCCACCGGCACGCGGCCGGCTTTACGAGCGAGCTTCCTGTGGCAGTCATCGGCGAACGCCTCACGGAACTGGTGATTCGCGAACGTTCGCAGATCGCGAGCTGACCCGGAGATTTCTGGCCGCTGCGGGCGCCGTTCTCGATCAAGATGCGCCGCGGTGAGCAAATGCGCGAGCCTGGACGCCTGTGCGCGACGGACTGGTAATCATCGACAAGCCTGCGGGCTGGACATCACACGATGTCGTTGCCAAGTTGCGTGGCGTATACGGCCAGCGCCGTATCGGCCACACCGGAACGCTCGATCCCGATGCAACCGGAGTGTTGGTCGTTGCGTTGGGGCGTGCAACCCGCTTGGTGCGATACCTGCAGTTGGCGGAAAAGTCCTACGAAGGCGAAATCGCATTCGGAGTCGCAACCGACACGCTGGACGCGTCCGGTGCGGTGCTCGAACGGGCGCCCATGCAGATCGACGCAGCCATGGTCGAAGCAGTGCTCCCCAGTTTCCTGGGTGAGATTCAGCAGCTTCCGCCGATGGTGTCGGCGGTCAAGGTGGCGGGCCAAAAGCTGTACGAAGCAGCGCGGCGCGGCGAAACCGTGGAGCGCACACCGCGCACCGTTCGCATCGACGCCATTACGCTCGAGGAGTTCACTCCCGGTCCGTTTCCGCGCGCTCGCATCACCGTGACGTGTGGAAGCGGCACGTACATTCGCGCGCTGGCATCGGATATCGGTGTTGCACTCGGAGGATGCGCACACCTCGCGCACTTGCGCCGAACTTCGGTGGGTGGGTTCACCTTGACTGACGCGCATGCGCTCGACGGAGTGATTGCCGATCCGGACGCAGCGTTGTTACCCATCGAGCGTGCGGCGCACGAGCTTGAATTGGTCACCATCACCCAGGACCGAGTCGCTCCCGTGCAACACGGCATGGTGTTTCCCGCGACCGCGCTCATCGGCGAAACATCGGCGGTGGGACCGTTTGCGGTGTTGAGCCCGCAGGGCGTGCTCCTTGCGGTGTACGAGCGACGGGGAAATTCCGTCAAGCCATCCGTGGTGCTCGCAATAAACGAGGCATGATGGCGGCCATGGAAGTTGTGCACGATCCGATCGCTCGCACGTCAACTCGCGGTGCCGTGATCACCATTGGCGCGTATGACGGTGTGCATCTTGGCCATCAGGCAGTACTGCGACTCGTCCACGATCTTGCTGCGGCGCGCGGCCTGGATGCGGTCGTGTGCACGTTTGCAACGCATCCCGCATACGTCGTGCGCCCGGAATCCGCTCCGCAATTGCTCACGACCCTCGAGCAAAAACTCGAGCTGCTCGGCGCAACGGGACTGGTCAACCGCACATGCGTCCTCACGTTCGATGCGGCACGCGCCGCAGAGTCGGCCGAGACATTTGTGCGAGAAACGTTGGTAGAGCGACTCGGAGCGCGTGCAGTTGTTGTCGGGGCAGACTTTCACTTCGGGAAAGAGCGGCGCGGCAACGTTGCCCTCCTCGATGAGCTCGGGACCGAGTTGGGATTCGAAGCCATCGGGCTCAACCTCGTTGCTTCCGATCACGCGCCGATCTCCAGCACGCGCATCCGTGAACTCGTTGCCACCGGCGCCGTTGCTGAGGCTGCGCAACTCCTCGGGCGTCCGCACGAAGTGCGCGGCACGGTGGTGCGGGGTGATCAACGGGGTCGCACGCTCGGGTATCCGACTGCGAATCTCCTGGTGCCTACCGAAATGTGTTTGCCGGCCGACGGCATTTACGCTGGCACCGTTGTCGGGGCCGATGGTGTCGAGCGCATGACCGCGATCAGTTTGGGGCGCCGGCCCACGTTTTACGCCGAGGCCAATGCGTCCCTCCTCGAAGCGCATGTCCTCGACTTCGACGGTGATCTCTACGGCCAGCAGGTCGCAGTTCGGTTCGTTGCGTGGCTTCGGGGCGAGCAGCGGTTCGACTCGGTGGAAGCGCTCGTCGAGCAGATGGGCCGGGACTGCGCCCGGGCCCGTCAGCTCCTCGGCGGGGCGCCAAACGCCTAAGCGATAGGGACATGGGCCGCCCCGGCATCGAATCAGGGTCGACTGCTAGCATCTCGCCCGGCGTCGGCACCGTCCGACCCACTCCGGATCCAAGTGGCTGGAGCTCTCACAGAAAGCACGAAATTTCCGCATGCCCGAAAAAGTGGCGACGATTTCCGAGTACCGCCTCCACGAGACCGACACCGGCTCGCCCGAAGTGCAGATTGCGCTCCTCACCGATCGCATCAACACCTTGACCGAGCATCTCAAAGGTCATGATCACGATCACCACGGTCGCCGTGGCTTGCTGATGATGGTTGGTCGTCGTCGGCGTTTGCTCGACTACGTGAAGCGCAACGACGTTGAGCGGTACCGATCACTGATCGCCCGCCTCGGCATCCGGCGCTAACGAATTCGCAAAGGAGCGGCTCCGCGCCGCTCCTTTTTCATCTCTGCGGTGTTGGTTGTCAGTTGCCGCGTGCTTCCACCGAGGCGCACGACAACTGGGAACCGGCCCGCATCACCGACAATGAATCTCATTGCTCAAGGAAGGAGCCTCGATGGAAGAGGCAATCCGGGTTTCCGGTCCCATTAATGCTGATGGTCTGATGATGACCATCGAAACCGGCAAGTTGGCCAAGTTGGCCGCAGGCGCCGCGGTGCTCACCATTGGTGAGACCACGGTGCTCAGCACGGTCGTTACCTCCAAGCCGCGCGAAGGCACGGACTTTTTCCCGCTCACCGTAGATGTCGAAGAGCGTATGTATGCCGCGGGCAAGATCCCGGGTTCGTTCTTCCGTCGCGAAGGTCGTCCGGGCGAACAAGCGATCCTCACCGCTCGCCTCACCGACCGTCCGCTGCGTCCGTGTTTCCCTGACGATTTCCGCAACGAAGTCCAAGTGATCTCGACGATCCTCGGTGTCGACCTCGTCAACCCGCACGACGTGCTGAGCATCAATGGTGCGTCTGCTGCGCTGATGGTGTCGGGCATTCCGTTCAACGGCCCCATCGGTGCGGTGCGCATGGCGCACTACGAAGGCCGCTGGATTGCCCACCCGACGTTCCAACAGGGTGACGAGTCCACGTTCGAGATGGTGGTCGCCGGACGACGCCTCCACAATGGCGACGTTGCGATCATGATGGTCGAAGCCGGCGGTACCGAAGGTTCGTGGGACCTCTACGAAGCCGGTGCACCAAAGGTCACCGAAGAAACCATTGCCGAAGGTCTCGAAGCGGCCAAGGAATGGATCTCGGCGGCAATTGATATCCAACTGCAGCTCGTTGCCAAGGTGCAAGAAGCGCGCGGTCCGATCGAAGTTGTCGAATACACCCCGATGGTCGATTACAGCAACGACATCTTCGATGCCGTCGCCAACGCCGTGCGTGACGAAGTGACTGCGGCAATGCAAATTGCGGACAAACACGACCGTCAGGTGCGTCTGGACGAAATCAAGAACTCGTTGGTTGCCGAGCTCTGCGGATCGGCCGACGCGCCGGGCACGCTCGCCGGAAGCGAGGGGCAGGTCAAAAAGGCGTTCTCGTCACTGCAAAAGCAGGTCGTGCGTCGTCGCATCGTCGAAGAGGGTCGTCGTATCGACGGCCGTGGTCTCGCCGACATCCGTCCGCTCTCGTCGGAGATCGGCGTGATCTCGACCGCCCACGGAACCGGGTTGTTCCAGCGTGGCGAAACGCAAGTCTTGTCGGTCGCAACGTTGGGCATGCCGCGCATGGAACAGATGCTCGACACGATCACGCTCGACGAGAAGAAGCGCTACATGCACCACTACAACTTCCCGCCGTTCTCAACGGGCGAGACGGGTCGTGTGGGTTCGCCGAAGCGTCGTGAGATTGGTCACGGTGCGTTGGCCGAGCGTGCGCTTATCCCCGTGTTGCCGAGTGCAATCGAATGGCCGTACACGATGCGCGTTGTTTCCGATGTGCTCGCGTCCAACGGCTCCACGTCGATGGCATCGGTATGTGGTTCGACGTTGTCGCTCATGGACGCCGGTGTGCCGATCAAGGCACCGGTCGCCGGTATCGCAATGGGTCTCGTGTATGCCGAAGGCAAGTACGTGACGCTGACCGACATCCTCGGAGCGGAGGACGCGTTCGGTGACATGGACTTCAAAGTGGCCGGCACGAACGACGCAGTGACTGCGCTGCAGCTCGATACCAAGATCGACGGCATTCCCGCGGAGGTCTTGGCCCAAGCGTTGCGTCAAGCCCGCGAAGCGCGTCTCACCATCTTGGACGTCCTGAAGGGCGCGATCGAAGCACCGCGTGCCGAAGTGCGGGGCACGGCACCGAAGATCATCAGCTTCGAAATCCCGATCGACAAGATCGGCGAAGTCATCGGTCCGAAGGGTAAGAACATCAACACGATCCAGCAGGAGACCGGCGCCGAAATCACCGTGTCCGACAACGGCATGGCCGGTACGGTCACGATCGGCTCGAAGGACGGCGCAATGGTCGACGAAGCTAAGCGTCGCATCATGCTGATCCTCGAACCGCCGGTGGCCGAAATCGGTGCGGTGTACGAAGGCCGCGTCGTAAACGTCACCAAGTTCGGTGCGTTCGTCAACATCCTCCCGGGTCGCGACGGGTTGCTCCACATCTCCAAGATCGGTCAGGGCAAGCGCATTGACCGAGTCGAAGACGTGTTGAACCTTGGCGACGAAGTGTCCGTACGCGTGGACGACATCGATCAAGGCGGCAAGTTGTCCTTGTCGCTTGTTGGCGAAGCGGGCGAACTCGATCTCACCGACGGTGGTGTCGAAGCGCGCTCGGGATCCGCACCGGGTGACCGTGAGACCGTGTCGTTCGAAGACGCATGGGAGGGCGAGGCCGCTACAACATTCGGCGACCTGGGTCCGGCCGCAACGGGTGGTCCGCGTAGCGATCGTGGTGGCGACCGCGGAAACGACCGCGGTGGTGACCGACGTCGTCGTGGCGGACGTGGCGGTCGCGGCCGCTAACGCCCCACGTATTTGATTCGGGCCGAAGTCCCTTGCGGACTTCGGCCCGAATTTGTTTTACGGGGTGGCGCGTTTGTTGCGCGCCATTGGGTAGCGTCATTCACGTGAATGTATTGCGCGTTGGCGTGCTCGGTGCGGGTGGGCGTATGGGTGCCACGGTATGCCAGGCCGTGCTTGCCGACCCTGCGCTCGAACTCGTTGCCGCAGTCGATCCGCACCATTCTGGTATCGATCTCGACCAGCTCGGCGTGCATGGATCCGGGGTGCAGATCGTTGCCGGCTTGGAGCAATGCGCCGCCCTCGATATTGACGTGATTGTGGATTTCACCACGCATGATGCTGCGCTCCGCAACCTCGAATGGTGCGCAGCCCACGACGTGCACTCCGTGGTCGGTACCACAGGCTTTACCGCAGAAGAGCTCGATGCATTGCGCACCCGGTTCGCTGAAGCGACGGCAAATGCGTTTATCGCGCCGAACTTCGCGATTGGTGCAGTGCTCATGATGCGGTTCGCTGAGCAGGCGGCGCCGTACTTTGACTCGGTCGAAGTCATCGAATTGCATCATGACGCCAAAGCGGATGCTCCATCCGGCACCGCGATGCTGACGGCACAGCGCATCGCCGATGCTTCGGCCCAATGGGCAGCCGATCCGACACACCAAGAACTTTTGCCGGGCGCGCGCGGAGGGCTGGGACCTGGGGGGATTCGGATCCATGCGGTGCGGATGCGTGGCATGGTCGCACATCAAGAAGTGCTCCTCGGAACGACGGGGCAAACGTTGGCGATTCGCCACGACTCGTACGACCGCGCGTCGTTCATGCCGGGGGTCTTGCTGGCAATCAAAGCGGTGCCGGCGCGACGTGGGCTCACCGTCGGGCTCGACGCACTGCTGTAGCGCGTCCGGATCCCACGCTATTTCGGACTATCGTCGCGATCAGCCAATCGGAGGGGGTCCGGTGCAGCTCGAAGACACCAGCGCGCCCGCACTCTTGATGGTCCGAGACCTTGCGGTGGTCTACGGCGGGGCGATTCGTGCGCTGCAGGGCGTGAACCTCGTCGTTCGGGAAGGTTCCGTGGTTGCGCTCCTTGGCGCAAACGGCGCCGGAAAAACCACGCTGTTGCGCGCCGTTTCTGGGTTGTTGCGTCCCAACAACGGTGCCGTGCGCGCGGGAACGATCGAATTTCGTGGAGCGTCGGCGCTGGGGGTCGATGCGTCCGTGCTGGTACGTCGTGGAATCGCGCAAGTCATGGAAGCTCGGCGTATCTTCGCCGAGCTCACGGTCGACGAAAACCTCAAAGCCGGTGCACACACGCGACGCAACCGCGCGGAAGTGCGAGCGAACTACGAGCGCGTCCTCGAACTATTTCCGCGGCTGGCTGAGCGGCGTACACAAACTGCCGGGTATCTCTCCGGCGGCGAGCAACAAATGGTGGCGATCGGACGTGCGCTCATGGCGTCACCAACACTGCTACTCCTCGACGAGCCTTCGTTGGGGCTCGCGCCGTTAATTGTTGAGCAGATTGGCGCAATTATCGCCGAAATCAATCGGCAGGGTACGAGCGTGTTGTTGGTAGAGCAAAACGCGGCGATGGCGCTTGCACTCGCGGATTATGCGTATGTGCTCGAACACGGTGTAGTGGCAAAACGCGGCACGGCGGAGGAAATGCGCGCCGATACTGCGATCCAGGAGTTCTATCTCGGGGGCGATGCGCGCGCCGGTTCTGACTTTCGGGCGATGCGCGATGCGTTTCGCGCAAATGCGCTCACTCCCGGCGGGTTGCGATGACGATGCCGACTGCTGCAGGCTCGCCGGTTTCCGGGGTAACGACTCCGCGGCTGCGCGTCGCGGATATCACGTTACGGTTCGGCGGGCTGACTGCGTTGCACGACGTTCACTTCGAAGTGTTCCCCGGCGAGCTCTTTGCCATCATCGGTCCGAATGGTGCAGGGAAAACCAGCATCTTCAATTGCATTAACGGGGTGTATCGACCGAACGTTGGTTCCATCACGCTCGACGGGCAGTCGCTGCTCGACTGCAAGCCATGGCAAACCGCGCAACGAGGCGTTGCGCGCACGTTTCAGAACCTGGCGTTGTTCTCGCACCTCTCGGTGATCGACAACGTCATGCTGGGTCGCCATCTGCAAATGCGTGGCGGGTTTGTTGGCTGTGGGACCGGCATGTGGGGCCTCATGGACCGGTGGACGTACGGATGGCGCGTGCGTCGTCGGCCTCGCTCATCGCACTCCGCATTCCGGCGTATGAACGATGCACATTCCGAAGTGCTGCACCGACGACGCTGCGCCGAGGTGCTCGATCTGTTGGCGCTCGGTCCCTATCGAGCGCTGCCAGTGGGCATCCTGCCGTACGGCGTGCAAAAACGGGTCGACCTTGCGCGCGCGTTAGTTATGGAACCACGGCTGCTGCTGCTGGATGAACCGGTCGCCGGCATGAATAACGAAGAAACCGAGGCGATGGCAAAGGCTGTGCTCGAGGTGCAGGCCGAAATGCACCTCTCGACGGTGCTCGTCGAGCACGATATGCATCTCGTCATGGCCGTCGCTGATCGGGTGATGGCATTGGATTTTGGAGTACCGATTATGACGGGTACGCCCGAGGCGGTTCGCCAAGACCCGATGGTGATTGCGGCCTATCTCGGCGCGTCGAATGCGCTTGCCCAAGAGGAACGGTGATGGAGACCTTTCTCAAAACGCTCTTCTCCGGCGTGGCGTTGGGTGGGGTGTACGCGTTGGTGGCGCTGGGTTTCGTCATTGTGTATCGCGCGTCGCGGTTGTTGAACTTCGCGCAAGGCGCGTTGATGCTTCTGGGCGGATACCTCGCATGGCAGATTGCGATTGATTGGGGTTGGGGGTTTTGGCTCGGCACCGTTGTTGCCGTACTCGCCACTGCAGCGTTCGCGGCGCTCTTGCAGCTGGGTGTGCTGCGTTGGCTCATCGGACGCGCGCCGACTGCGCAGATCTTGGCGACCGTGGGCATCCTCGTTGCGCTCACTGCAGTGATGCAATGGATTTGGGGCGCGGAAGATCGGGTGGATTATGCGCCCGGATTTCGTAACGAGCAGTTCCAGGTATTCGGCGTCGGTATTCCCTGGGTCGATGTCTGCGCAATCGGATTGGCGGGTCTTGTCGTTGTCGCATTCTTCGTGACGTTTCGCTACACGCGTTTTGGCATCGCGATGCGGGCCGCGGCCGCCGATCAAGAAGCGGCGATGGCGCAGGGGATTAGCGTCCGACGCGTCCTCACCGCGTCATGGGCAATTGCCGGCGGGTTGGCTGCGTTGGCGTGCGTGATGCTGGCGGTTGGTGCCGGACCAACAAAAGTGCTGCAACCGGACTTGGCGTTCTACGCGTTGTTGGCATTTCCGGCGGCGATTGTTGGCGGGCTCGATTCGCCGTTGGGTGCTGTGGTCGGAGGCGTCATCATCGGGTGTGCGCAGCAATTCGGCGGTACGTACGTTGTGGCGAAATGGCTTCCGGAATTGGGTGCAAACTTCACTACGGTGTTGCCATTCCTTCTGATGTTGCTGATTTTGTTGGTACGACCAGCCGGGCTGTTTGGTCGCGATGATGTGCGACGGGTGTGATGGCGCTCGGATCCGTTCCCACGACGACTGCACCGAAGCGCGCGGTTGCCGGCAACGATGCGGCGACGCGCCGTGAACTTGCGTTGTTGCCGGGCGTGCCGCGCAAGTTGCTCCTGATTCCCCTCGTCGCGCTCTACATCGTCGTCCCGATGATTGCGAGCGACTACTGGGCAACGATCTTGGCGCTGGCCGGGCTTACGGCGTTTGGCGCAATGGGCCTGAATCTGCTTTCCGGGTACACCGGCCAGCCGTCACTCGGGCAGGCATTTTTTATCGGTCTGGGCGCATTCACCGCCGGCTATCTCGGCCGTGCAACCAACGCGGACCCTGCGGGGCTCGGGCAGCCGTTCCTGGTGTATTTCCTCGCTGCCGGCGTGATCGGCGCAATCATTGGCGCGATCGTGGGGTTGCCGGCCTTGCGCTTGCGGGGCAATTACCTCGCAGTGGTCACTTTGGGCTTGGTGTTCGTTGGGATTTGGTTGTTCGCACAAATCGACACGCTCACCGGGGTGAATCTGACGGGCGGAAGTCGCGGCGCGCCAATGCCCCAAACGGCACAACTTTTCGGGATCGACTTCACGAGTATCGGCGGTCTGGGGCGTAACCAAAGTCTCTTGTACTTGTTCTGGGGATTGGTGGCAGTACTCACAGTGTTTATTGCCAACGTGGTGCGTCGTCGTCCGGGACGCGCGCTCCAGGCGGTACGCGATCGTGACGTTGCCGCGGAAGTGGCGGGAGTCAGCAACGTTCGTTACAAGATCGGCGCGTTCGTTGTCTCGAGCGCAATCGCAACAATGGGCGGCGTGCTGTTTGGGATCTGGGCAACGTATGTCACGCCGGATCAAACCAACCTCGGAATCTTGCTATCGATCCAGTACCTCGCGGTCGTAGTAATCGGGGGAATCGGCACCGTATATGGACCCATCCTGGGTGCGCTGATCGTGATCGGTCTTGAACCCGTTCTGAAATACTTTGCGAAATACGTGCCCGGTGTCACCGACACTCCGAACGCCGGTGGCATTTTTACGGGCACCCTGGCGCAGATCATCTACGGCGTGTTGATCGTGGTGTTCTTGATCCTCGAGCCTCGAGGGTTGGTCGGGATCGGGCGGCGCGTTGCGGCCCGGCTGCGCAGGATCCGGTCGACTCCGGCGCCCGGTTCGGCATCCCGCTAATCCGTTGGTACGCCGGGCATACTGGCGCAGATCCGAAACCATCGGGCAGATCGCAAGGGGGACCCATGCACGCTTCGTCGAAACAGCGAGCCCGTCGCGTCAACACGTGGCTTGCCATCCCGTTGATCGCGGTGTTTGCGCTCGCCGCCTGTGGTGGCGGCGACTCCGGAGGGAGTGGTGGTGGGGCAAAGGCTGCGAATGGCTGTACAAGTAAGGCGCCGAATACTTCGGGCGCCGTGAGCAACGCCGGTAACGCGCCGGCAAAGGTGCCGGGCTTTGACGGCACCACCATCAAACTCGGTGCGCTGACACCCCAATCGCAGGTGCTTTCTGCAGTGGTCGTGGGCGGCATTCTCACGTATGGGAACGAGGTGTACTGGAAGAGCGTCAACGCCAGAGGTGGAATCGGCGGTAAGTACAAGGTGGAGTTGGTAACGGAAGACACGCAGTACTCACCGACCGTTGCTCCGCAGGCCTACCAGAAGATCAAAGACCAAGTTGTAGCAATGAACCAGGTCTTTGGGACGCAGGTCACCAAGTCGGTGCTGACGACCATGGGTGCCGACAACATGTCGGGTTCACCAGCAACATTGGATGCCGAGTGGATCTGTGACACCAACTTGTTCCCGATCGGAACGCCGTACCAGGTGCAAGCCATCAATGGCATGTCGTGGTGGGTGAACAAGAGCGGCAAGAACAGCGTCGTGTGCACGATGGTCCAGGACGACTCGTATGGTGACGCCGTGAATACCGGCGTGGACTACGCGGCCAAGAAGCTTGGGTTCACAGTGAAGACCAAACAGAAGTTCCCGGTTCCGGCACCAGATCTCACGCCGCAAGTACAGGCACTCAAAGATGCCGGCTGCCAGGCGGTGGTGCTTGGGACGTTGCCGGGCGACACTGCAGCAATTGGTACGAAAGCGCAGTCGATTGGGCTCACAACACAGCTCATCGGTGTGTCACCGAGTTTCTTCCCGCTATACGCAGCCAACCCGTACCTGCAGTCGAACTATGTCGTGGTTACCGAAGGTCCAGCATGGGGGGACACGTCCGTGCCGGGTATGGCGCAAATGATGAAGGATGTCGACGCGCACGGCCCTAAGGTGCAGCCGGGCTCGTACTTTTCGTTCGGGTACGCGCAATCGTGGGCGTTGGAGCAGATCCTCACGAAGGCGATCGCCAACGGTGACCTGAGTCGCGGCGGTATTCAAAAAGCTGCCAGCGAGGTGGGAACCCTGAAGTTCGATGGATTGCTCGGCGATTACACCTACGGCGCCAACGTTGCGGACCGTAATCCGCTCCGTGCCAATACCGT
>JBMOIW010000009.1:0-37946 GCA_049317145.1 Acidimicrobiia bacterium | reverse complement strand
GCCTCAGCCTCGGGGTCGATGGCTTCGTAGGTGATCTTGCGCGCGTCGATTTCTTCGAGCGCCATCGAGAGCGGCTTACGCGACACCGAGGTCACTTGCGGCGGCACGATGCGTCCGAGTCCTTCGCCCAACTGGTTGTAGTAGTCGTTGATTTCGCGGGCGCGCATCGCGGAGAGGCAGACCAGCGTGAACTTCGAGTCGACTTCCTCGAGGAGGGCCTCCATACGAGGATCCATGAGGTTGGCGCGGCGATCAGACATTCAGGACTCCAGAACAGTTTCGGCATCGGCGTGATGCCGGGCGATCAGTGTAGCTACCGCCGCAATTGTGGGGTCGAGCTGGTCATTGATGACCAGAGCATCGAACCGGTCGGCCAGGGCCTGCTCCCCGGCTGCGGCGTCAAGCCGAGCTTCGAGCCGCTCGGGGGCCATACCGTCGCCCCGGCCCAAGAGACGGTCGCGCAAGACCTCGGCGGAGGGCGGCGCAATGAAGATCAACAGTGCATCGGGTCGCTGATCGCGAATTGCGAGCGCGCCTTGGACATCGATTTCGAGAATGACGGTGTCGCCACTCGCAAGGTGCTCATCGACCGCCCGGCGCGGCGTGCCGTAGAGGTGGTCGAACACTTCGAATGCTTCCAGAAATCCGCCGGACTGCTCTTCGGCGCGGAATGCTTCGGGTGTGACGAAGTGATAATCGACACCGTCGCGCTCGCCGTTACGCATTGGCCGGGTCGTCATCGAGACCGATCGCCAACACTTGGGGTCTTGCGCGCACAGCCCGGCGACGATCGACCCCTTGCCCACACCGGACGGGCCGGCGATGACGACGAGGCGACCGGCGGTCACGTGGGGTTACGCGAACCGAGCGAGCAGCGCTTCGCGCTGGTTGCGACCAAGCCCCCGGACGCGCCGGGAGTCACTGATTTCGAGTTCTTCCATCAGCCGCTTGGCGCGCACCTTGCCCACGCCCGGAAGCGATTCGAGCACGCTCACGACCTTGAGCTTGCCGAGGATTTCGTCGGCGTCGCCCGCCTCGAAGAGTTCCCGCAGCGTCAGCGAGCCCATTTTGAGCTTCTCTTTGGCTTCGGCGCGGATTCGGCGTGCGGCCGCAGCCTTGTCGAGCGCAGCCTGGCGCTGTTCGGGGGTGAGCGCAGGGGGCAGCGGCATGGTTCCTCCGGTGGATTCGAATACTGCAGAAAAGCGGGCCGTAGCATAGGCGATGCGCTGCGGACCTCGGTTCGTTAGGTCCGGGTCAGATCCTGTGCTCGAGCAAGCCACTGATCGCAGTACGCCACCATCTCGGAGTTGCCGAGCTGGCCGTAGAACGAACGCGCGGTGGCCATCATGGAACTCCCGGCGTTCGCCAGCGCACTGCGGTCATCGGCGGTGAGTTGCGATTGCAGTTCTATCGACATCTGATTTGCCATACGCCCGATGTGGAAGGACCAGTGCGCAGCGTCCGCCATCGAGCGTTTGGTATCCGACGCGTCGAGTGCGCGGATCCATGCGTTCAACCCGCAGGCACCGATCCCCAACCGCACCGCGTTCTCCGGATGTAGCGATCCGAACGCGCGAACGAGGGATTGCGCCTGCGCGAGCTCGAGTCCTAACGCATTTTGCGTTTTCGCGTGCAAGAGTTTCGAACAGAGCTGGGCACGTTGTTCATCAATCTCATTCAGCACTGACGGATCATTGTTCTGCAGCACGGCAAACGCGAGTTTTGTGATCGGGTATGCCCCGTTTCCGTTACTTTCCGGAAGCAACTGACAAACGGCGTACCCCACACAAAGTGCCCGGCCGCGCTCGCGAGCGGTATCGATGTGAGCGTCATTTGCCCTTGCCATTAGCGCGCGACTGGCTCGCGCCAATTACGCAAGCTGCTCGACCGGTTGCCAAAGCGCCTCGGGACCGATCCGAAGGAACGTTGCAAGGTCTGCAGTTCTTATTCCGTCGCGGTCATCCGACTCCGAACGCGTCAAGAGGTCCACTGCAGCTTGACGCGCGTGATCGGAGGTTCCCGGCGCTTCCAAGACCGTCATGACTGCGTTGGCCACGCGCCCCACGTACGCCTGACGTGCAGCCGGGACCACTCCGAACTTCGTCCATGCACCAAAGGACCAGGACATGGCCTCCGCAGCAAGCAAATGCTCGGTCGGTGCAGCACCCGGGTCTTGCAGAGCCGCATCGAGACGCTCGAGCCGCTGGCTTCCCCCAATCAATTGATTCGACTCGATCCGTATGGCCTCTTTCGCAGAGAGTCGAGGAGCCGGTTCGAGGCCAGGAATCTCTGCGGCTTGCAGATCCAAGACACGCGCAGCGCTACGCAGCAATCCTCGTGCAATATCTAGGTGTCCGCTGCGAGTGGACTCGAGCGCTATTTGCTCAAGTCCTCGTGCGTACCCTGCAGCAACTTGTTCTACCGAAAGTTCACGTCGGAAGCCGCGGATGGTTTCGAGAAACGTGCGATGAAACGACCCCGCCATCGCTCGGACTCCATCCTCAGTCGACGCCACACCGGCGTTTCGGGCTTTCGAAATCTGGGCGAAGACCTAGGGCGCACTTGCTTGCGTCACTTGTCGGGTACGGGGCTCATCGACATTGCCGAGAATCCTTCTTGCAATCGGGAGCGCAGCGGTGAAGTCATCGGACCAGCTCGGCATCAGAAAATGGTACAAATCGGGCGCGGCGGGCGGCTTGGAACCGACACTCACATGAGTGCCCCGTCGGGCACACAGCCAATTTGCCGCAGACTGCCTACCGGATCGCCCGAGCAATAAGTGCCGAGACTTCGGTAGCGGCGGCCTCGGGGTCGGAGGCACCAGTAACGGCTCGCCCGATCACTAACCAATCCCCGCCGGCCGCAATGACGCCATCCGGGGTCGCCACGCGCGCCTGATCGCCCGCCTCACCGCCGGCGAGTCGCACGCCCGGAACCATGGTGCCGAGCATCGGATAGTCCCGGCGAATCTCGGGGAGCTCTTGCCCCGAGCACACCACACCGCCACACCCGGCCTTGGCCGCCCAGCTCAACCGTTCGCCAAACGGACTCGTGTCGATGTCGCTCGTCAACACGGTGACACCCAACGCGACTGGGGCTGCCACACCGGCATCGCGCGCGCCTTGCTCGAGACCGGCGATGCCCGCCTGCAGCATTGCCACTCCCCCACATGCGTGAAATGTGCAAAATGCGAGACCACGGCGCGCGTGTGCACGCGCCGCACGCTCGACGGTGTTGGGAATGTCATGCAGTTTGAGATCGAGAAAGATTTGGAACCCCAGGTCTTGTAACGCATCGATGGCGCGCGGTCCTGATTCGGCGTAGAGCTCGCTTCCAACCTTGACCGTTGCAAACCACGGTGCAAGCCGCTGCGCGATCGCGAGTGCCTCATCAAGGCCGCCGACGTCGAGTGCGAGCACCATTCGGTCGCGTGCGGATACGGCGGAGTCTTGCGAGGGAATCATGGGCGCTCCATTTGTCCAGTGAGATCAGCGACGCGCACAACGTTGTGCGCATCGCACCAGGCGTACAACTCGTTGCGGATACGCAATGTGGCGCGAGGTTCCTGGAAAGTCGCCGTTCCGACCCCCACCGCGTTTGCGCCAGCCAGCAGCATCTCGACCGCGTCGAGTCCCGTCGCGACTCCGCCCGTACCGATGATGGGCACATCGGGGAATGCGTCGCGAATGTCGCGCACCGCACGGATTGCGATGGGTTTGATCGCCGGACCCGATAGCCCGCCGCCACCTTTGCCAAGCCGCGGTCGACGAGTTTCGGGATCGATCGATAGCCCAATGACCGTGTTGACACATGTCAGTCCGTCAGCACCTTCGTCGAGGGCAACGCGCGCGATCTCCACGATCGAGGTGACGTTGGGTGAAAGCTTGACGAACAGCGGGAGCGTTGTCGCAGTGCGCACGGCGCGCACCACCGCCGCGGTCGCCTCGCACGAGTGTCCGAAAATTTCAGAGCGCGCTTCGACGTTGGGACAACTCACATTGACCTCGAGCGCAATCAGCGAATCGCGCACCGCGTCGATCTGCTTCGCCGCCGTTTCGTAGTCCGTCACTGATCGACCCCAGATGGATCCAATGATGCGCGCACCACTCGCGACGAGCACGGGCAGATCGTCTTGGATCCACGCGGCGATGCCCGGCCCCGGAAGCCCCACCGCGTTCATCATCCCGGCAGTAACCGGCGCGACCCGAGGTGCAGGGTTACCGGGCCAGGGGTCGGGCAACAGGGACTTCACAGTGAGCGCGCCGAGCTCGGTCGGTGGGCACAGGCGCGCCACTTCGTCACCGTATCCAAACGTGCCGGACGCGGCAACGATTGGATGCGGCAACGTCAGCGGTCCAACCTGGACCTGACCATCAACCTGGAAATGACGATGCCGCATCACACCTCGAGTTGCATCTGGCCGTCGCGGTGATACTGCTGGATCGAGCGAACACGCGGTTCGATACGTATCGATTCGCCCAACCCTGCTGCCGCCGCGAGTGCCGCCGACACCGTGGTGATACACGCCACACGATGCTTGTTCGCCGCGCGACGAATATGGTCGCCGTCAAGACGCGTTCCGCCGCCTCGCGGCGTGTTCACCACCAAATCAACTTTGCCCGATGCAATGAGGTCGACCGCATCAACACCGCTTTCTTCGCCGAGTTTCGCGACCACCATCTCGACCGGCACGCCGGCCGCTTCAAGCGCCTTCGCCGTGCCCTCGGTCGCGACCAGTGACAGCCCGAGTTCGACGAAATTGCGCGCCGCAACAATTCCGGCGTCTTTGGTGCGATCCGACAGCGAAAAGAACACGCGACCGCGAATCGGAAGCGCATTGCCCGCGGCCGTCTGACTCTTGGCAAACGCCAATCCGAAGCTGCGATCAATCCCCATAACTTCGCCGGTCGAACGCATCTCCGGACCGAGCACCGTGTCGACATCGGGGAATCGATTGAACGGCAGTACCGCTTCTTTGACCGCCACATGACCGGACGCAGCCGGCGGGCACAACAACCCTTCGGTGCGCAGCTCGGCCAACGTTGCGCCCACCATGATGCGCGCCGCGACTTTGGCGAGCGGAACGCCAGTGGCTTTGCTCACGAAAGGAACCGTGCGACTCGCACGCGGGTTCGCCTCGATGACGAACACCTCACCGGCTTTGACGGCATACTGCACGTTGAGCAACCCGACGACATTGAGCGCATTCGCGAGCGCCCGCGTGTGGCGTTCGATAGTTGCGAGGACTTCTGGTGCCAATGTTTGCGGCGGAAGCGCACACGCCGAGTCACCAGAATGCACTCCGGCCTCTTCGATGTGCTCCATGATGCCGCCGATCAGCACCTCGCCACTCGTGTCCCGCAACGCGTCGACATCCACTTCGATGGCATCTTCGAGGAACCGGTCGATCAACGCCGGCCGCTCCGCCGACAATCCCCCTTCGCGACCCAGCGATCCGGCAACATCGAGTTCGCGCATCGCTTCGGCGAGGTCCGCGGCGTTGTCCACGATGCGCATCGCGCGCCCACCCAATACGTACGACGGGCGCACCAGAACTGGATATCCAATCTGGTCCGCGATCGCCACGGCTGCGTCCGCAGTAATTGCCGTACCGCCCGGAGGTTGCGGAATATCAAGTTCGGTACACAGCGCGTTGAACCGCTCTCGGTCTTCGGCGAGATCAATCGATGCCGGGCTCGTCCCGAAGATGCGAATGCCCGCGACCTCGAGTGCATGCGCCAACTTGAGTGGCGTCTGGCCCCCCAAGCTCACGATGACGCCCTGGGGCTGAATTGCATCACACACATTGCGAACGCCTTCGATCGTTAACGGCTCGAAGAACAACCGATCGCTGGTGTCGTAGTCGGTCGAGACCGTCTCCGGGTTGCAGTTGACCATCACGGTTTCGAACCCGGCATCCGAAAGCGCGAACGACGCGTGCACACAGCAATAGTCAAACTCAACGCCTTGTCCGATCCGGTTCGGACCACTTCCGAGAATAACGACCGCTGGGCGCTCGACGGGAGTGACTTCGTCCTCGTCCTCGTAGGTGCCGTAGTGATAGGGCGTGCGCGCCGCGAACTCCGCCGCACACGTGTCGACGGTCTTGTAGGTGATGCGAACCCCGGCGTTGAGGCGCGCGCTGCGGACGGCGTCGGGATCGTCACCCCACAGGTAGGCGAGCTGCGCGTCTCCGAATCCGAGACGCTTCGCCCGTCGCCAATCCCGGGCCGTCATCGTGGCGCGTCCCTGCGCCGCGAGAAACTCCCGTTCCTCGGTGATCGCCAACATTTGGTCGAGGAACCACGGATCGATATGTGAAACGTCGTGTAACCGCTCGATCGACACCCCCCGACGCAATGCCGCTTCTACGTAGAAAAGCCGTTCGGGTGTCGGTGTTCCCGTCGCCGCAACGACATCATCGGTCTCGAGTGCGTCATACGCGCGCTCGGCCGGGTCCGCATTGAGTCCGTGGCGGCCGGTTTCGAGCGAACGAATTGCTTTCTGCAAACTTTCCGGGAACGTGCGACCAATCGCCATGACTTCACCCACGGATTGCATTTGTGTTCCGAGCACCGGCGATGACCCGGGCAGCTTCTCGAATGCCCAACGCGGGAATTTGGTGACGACGTAGTCGATCGTGGGTTCGAACGATGCGGGCGTTGCCCCCGTGATGTCATTCAGAATTTCGTCGAGGCGGTAGCCCACTGCCAACCGGGCCGCGATTTTGGCGATCGGGAAGCCCGTTGCCTTACTAGCCAACGCGCTCGACCGGCTGACGCGCGGGTTCATCTCGATGATGATGAATTCACCGTCTTCGGGATCAACGGCGAATTGCACGTTGGAACCACCGGTTTCGACGCCGATGCGGCGCATGCACGCAAACGCGGCGTTGCGCAGCCGCTGATACTCGACGTCGGTCAGCGTCTGCGCCGGCGCCACCGTGATGGAGTCACCGGTGTGCACTCCCATGGCGTCGAGGTTCTCGATAGTGCAGACCACAACGGCGTTATCCGTGTGGTCGCGCATGACTTCGAGCTCGTATTCCTTCCATCCCACGACCGAGCGCTCGACGAGGATCTGATGGATCGGACTGGCCGCCAACCCGCGTTCGGCTGCGGCGCGCATTTCATCGTCGTTATGAGCAATCCCGGTTCCACCGCCACCCAAGATGAACGACGGGCGGATAATGACGGGATACCCCACCTCGACCGCGGTTTGCATCGCTTCGTCCAGTGTGCGCGCAAAGCCGGACTTGGGAACGGCAATGCCGATCTCTTGCATTGCGTGCTTGAAGAGCTCGCGGTCCTCGGCAGTGCGAATCGCGGTTGGGTTTGCCCCGATCATCTCGACGTTGTAACGCTCCAACACCCCTGCTTCGTCGAGCGCAATCGCGAGGTTGAGCGCGGTTTGGCCGCCCAGCGTCGGTAGCAGTGCGTCCGGCCGTTCGGCTTCGATGATGCGCGTCACCGTCGGCACATCGAGGGGTTCGATGTAGGTGGCGTCGGCGAACTCCGGGTCGGTCATGATCGTCGCCGGGTTCGAGTTCACCAGAACAACGCGGTATCCCTCTTCGCGCAACACCCGACACGCCTGCGTGCCCGAATAATCGAACTCGCATGCCTGACCAATCACGATCGGCCCACTGCCGATCAGCAAGATGGTGTGAATATCAGTGCGACGCGGCACGTCAGCTCCTTGCCATGAGTTCGGTGAATGATTCGAACAGATACCGCGAGTCGTGTGGACCCGGAGCGGCCTCGGGGTGATGCTGCACGCTGAATGCCGGTACGTCGGTGAGGCGCAAACCTTCGACTACTCCGTCATTGAGGTTGACGTGGGTGATCTCCACACCCCCCGGGATCGAATCCGGGTCTACGGCGTAGTTGTGGTTCTGGCTGGTGATCTCAACATTTCCAGTCGCGACGTTGCGTACCGGGTGGTTGGCGCCGTGATGCCCGAACGGCAACTTCACGGTCTGACCACCCGCTGCAATCCCGAGGATCTGATGCCCGAGGCAAATCCCGAAGATCGGCGTCTGACCAAGGAGTGCCCGTACCGTGTCGATCGCGCCCGTTACCGCGGCCGGATCGCCCGGACCGTTGGAGAGAAACACGCCGTCGGGGTTACGCGCCAGCACATCTGCTGCGCTCGTCGATGCCGGGACCACTTCGACGTGACAGCCCACCGCAACCAAGGAGCGCAAGATGTGACGCTTAATACCGAAGTCGTACGCAACGACCGAAAACGGGGCGTCCGGATCGCCGACGGTGTAGGGCTGGGCCGTCGTGACGCTCGCCACCAAGTCGCAACCATCGGTAGTGCGCGCCGCAGTCGCGGCCGCCCGCACTGCGCCTTCGTCGGTGCCGAATGCGCCGGGAAGCGCGCCCCGATCCCGCAGGACACGCGTGAGCCGGCGCGTGTCGATCCCTGCGATCCCCGGAACGTTTTTCGCTTCGAGGTACGCATCGAGGCCAGACACGGCGCGCCAGTTGCTGGACCGGCGTGCAAGATCGCGCACCACGATGCCGGAGCAAAATGCCGCGCGACTTTCGTCATCGTCCGCGTTCACGCCGTAGTTACCGATGTGCGGGTAGGTAAACGTGATGATCTGCCCGGCATAGGACGGATCCGAAATGATCTCTTGATATCCGCTGAGGCTCGTGTTGAAGACGAACTCGCCACTCGTTGCGTCGGCGGGCGCACCGATGGCTTCGCCTTCGAACACGCTGCCATCGGAAAGCACGAGCACTGCGCCTGGAATAGTCATCGGGTGAGTCCTTCATCAATCACGGTGGGTACGCCACGCCAAATGGTGTGGCGTACTCGACCGGTGAGCTTGCGTCCGGCATACGGCGTATTGCGCGACTTGCTGGCTTGCCGCATCGGGTCGACTTCCCATGTCGTTGTGGGGTCGAACACGCAGAGGTTGGCGGGCACGCCCGGCGCGATTGTGTGTCCGTGGTCCGAGCAACGTGCAATGCGTGCCGGGTTGGCACTGAGCGTGGCCCACATTGCCGCCATCGACACGACACCGGTTTCGACCAGTTCGGTGTGCGCCAGCGCCAAGACCGTTTCGAGTCCGAGCATGCCGGGCGGTGCGTCTTCAAACGGGCGTTCTTTGGTTTCGGGCGCGTGTGGTGCGTGGTCGGTGGCGATCGCATCGATCGTGCCGTCAGCCAATCCGGCTTTGATCGCATCGACATCGGCTTGTGATCGCAGCGGCGGATGCACTTTGAAGACCGGGTCGTAGCTCGCGCAACAGGCATCAGTCAGCGTGAAGTGATGCGGCGCCGCTTCGGCAGTCACCGGAAGCCCGCAACGTTTAGCGTCACGAACCAATTCGACCGCAGCCGCAGTGGAGACGTGCAAGAAGTGCACCGGCGCACCCGTTGCAGCTGCGAGCACCACGTCGCGAGCGATGATCACCGTCTCAGCTTCTGCCGCGCGGCCCGGGATACCAAGCCGGCTCGACCATTCTCCGAGGTGCATGCTCCCGCCGGCAGCGAGGCGCGCGTCTTCGGCGTGTTGTGCAAGCACCGCGCCCGGGAAAGCAAGGCTGTACTCGAGTGCGCGGCGCATCATCATCGGGTCATCGACGCAGTTGCCATCGTCGGTAAACACGCGTACTCCCGCGGCGTACAGCTCGCCGATCGGAGCAAGTTCTTTGCCGGCGCGACCTTTGGTGATGCATCCGGCCGGAAACACGTCACAACTTCCATCAGCAGCCGCAGCGTTGCGAACCGCTTCAATAACGGTCACGTCATCGGCCGCCGGTTGGGTGTTCGGCATTGCCACTACCGCGGTAAATCCACCGAGCGCAGCCGCACGCGTCCCCGACGCGATGGTTTCGGCCTCTTCGTTTCCGGGTTCACGGAGATGCGTGTGCAGATCGACAAGTCCGGGACCCACCACGCAACCCTGCGCATCGAGCACCGTCGCCGCGTCGAGTCCGGTACCTACCTCCGCGATCACGCCGTCGCGAATTCGGATGTCGGCGGTGCGTTCACCCGTGGCGTCGATAATGCGGCCGCCGCGCACAACAAGTTCGGTGCTGGTCATTCGGTTGCTCCTCCATCGATCGGGGCGGCGGCGCCGAGCAGGCGATACAGCACCGCCATGCGTACCGATACGCCATTCGTGACTTGTTCGGTAATCAGCGACGCCGGGCCGTCGGCAACTTCGGCGGCGATTTCCACGCCCCGGTTCATCGGGCCCGGGTGCATCACCAACACATCGGGTTTGCAGCGCGCCGCGCGCGAAACGGTGAGTCCGTACCGATCGCTGTACTCGCGAATGCTGGGCAACAACCCCTGTTGTTGCCGTTCGGTCTGCAGCCGCAACAGATACACCACATCGAGATCTTCGAGGACCGCATCGAGGTCGTAGCTCACCTGATGGGGCGGCCAACCCAGCAGCGATTCGGGCAACAGCGTCGGCGGCGCAATGAGCGTGACTTCGCAACCGAGGGTCGAGAGCGCGTACGTGTTGCTGCGCGCCACCCGCGAGTGCGCAATGTCCCCCACGATGCCGATGCGCAAACCGTCGAGCGCCGGACCGCGATGACACCGCAGCGTGTATGCGTCCAACAACGCTTGGGTGGGGTGCTCATGACGACCGTCTCCCGCGTTGATGACGTGTGCATCGGTCCATCCGGCGATGCGCTGGGGCGTCCCCGATGCGCCATGGCGCACCACCATGGCGTCGACGCCCATCGCGTCGATGGTTTGGATGGTGTCGAGCAAGCTCTCGCCCTTATTCACCGATGACGTGGAAACACTGAACGTCATCGTGTCGGCAGACAGTCGCTTGGCTGCCGTCTCGAACGACAACCGCGTCCGTGTGGAGTCTTCGAAAAAGAGCGACACCACGGTCTTGCCGCGCAACGCGGGAACTTTAGGAATTTCACGACGGTTCACTTCGGCGAACGCGTCCGCGAGTTCCAGCATGTCCTCAATGCCGGCTCGATCCAGATCAGAACTTGCGCAGAGGTCTTTCATACACCACCCTCTTCGCTCGGGCCCCACAACTCGATACCTTCTTCGCCATCGGTTTCGGTCAATCGGACCCGCACATCCTCCGTGAGCTTGGTGGGCAAGTTCTTCCCGACAAAATCCGCCCGGATGGGAAGCTCGCGATGCCCTCGGTCCACCAAGACGGCGAGCTGAATGGCGCTTGGTCGCCCGAGTTCCATGACCGATTCCATTGCGGCACGAATGGTGCGGCCGGTAAAGAGCACATCGTCGACGAGTACGACCACGCGTCCGGAAATATCGACGGGAATATCGGTGGGCCCCACCGGCGCAACCGGGCGAAGGTTGATGTCATCGCGGAAGAACGCCACATCGAGCGCACCTACCGGGACCGATACCCCTTCGATGCGCGCAATGGCCTCGGCGAGACGTTGCGCGATGGCCGGGCCCCGGGAGTACAAGCCGACCAGCACGAGATGCTCGGCGCCGTGGTTGCGTTCAACGATCTCGTGGGCGATGCGGGTGTGCGCACGGCGCAGGTCGTCCGGTTGGAACACCACTGCTTTCCGGGCAGAAAAAACGCCTCCAGCGGGAGGCGTCGGCGTATTCGGTTCCGCAGTGTGGCGCTCTGCCATTTGTTCCTTTCCGTAGAGACCTCACGGGATCTCTTTCACGGACGTCGGCGCAAGATAGCACGCGAATACCCAGCTCGCTCCCCTCAGTCTTCCGATTCGGGGATGTCTTCGTAGGCCGGCAGCAGCGCCTCGATGAGCTCGGTCTGCAACCACGACAACCAGCCATAAATCGCAGCGATGGGCGCCCGTGGATCGGAGGGATCCAGTCCGTCGAGCTCGTGCTCCTCCGAGATGTGCAGTTGCACGCCGAGGGTCAGTCGGGCCTCGTTAATTGCCCGAGCCCATCCGTCTGCTTCGTCGGGAGTGAGGCGCACCACCATCATCCCGGAGACGGGAGTCGCGTCTTCGAGCGCAACCGTGATCCCATCGAGCGCGCTCAAGCGCTCCTCGACACTCTGGGGTCGCACGAACGCCGTGAACTCCATCTCGGCTTGATCCTCGGTGGGATCGAGATACGCACGAGGAAACAGCCGCTGGTACACCGGGTCCTCGGGGTCCATCACCACGTCGAAGTACGCGCGCAACTCGCTCGGGAGCGCGCCCAAGAGCTCGGCTTCATTGTGCTCGAGTTCGATGGTGACGCCCGTGGCATCAGCGAATACGCGTGCCATCAATCATCCCGTTGCATCGTGGCCCACAGGCCGTGCGCGTGAAGGCGGGCAACATCGTGTTCGGCGGACTCCCGGGATCCCGCTGCAACCACCGCCTTGCCTTCCGTGTGAATCTGCATCATCAACTTGGTCGCCTTCTCGCGCGAGAAGCCGAACAACTTTTGGAGCACCCACACCACGTAGGACATCAAGTTGACTGGGTCGTTCCACACAATGACGACCCACGGTCGCGCGAGATCTTCGGACGTTTCCGAATACCGTTCGGTGATCTCGAGGGGCGCGGTCGACATCTCGATTCCTATTCGGCCGGCCGGAGATCGTCGGCGATCCGGCCAAGCAGCCCATTGACAAAGCGCCCGGAGTCCTTGGTCGAATAGAGCTTGGCCAGTTCGACGGCCTCGCTCACCGCAACGGCTCGGGGCAGATCGGGTTCCCATCCCAGCTCATATACCCCAATCCGCAGAATTGCCCGATCAATTGCGGGCATACGATCCAACGTCCAGTGCTCGGAGTACTTCGCGAGGAGCTCGTCGATGTCGGTCAGGTGGGTTGCTACCCCGCGCGCGAGCTGGAGTGCATAGGCGTCGGGCAGCATCGGCAATGCGTCCACCGTGGCGTCGATGGACATGGTGCGAATCTCCGCCTCGTAACACAGGCCGAGCGCACGTTCGCGAGCGTCGCGTCGAGTACTCACTCAGACTCGGGTGAGGTATTCGCCCGAGCGCGTATCGACCTTGATGACATCGCCCATGTCCACAAAGAGGGGAACTTGAACGACGAGCCCGGTTTCGACGGTGGCGGGCTTACGGGCTCCCGAGACACGATCGCCTTGCACTCCCGGCTCGGTCTGGGTGACTTCGAGCGTGACTGATGCCGGCAATTCAACGCCGAGCACCTCGTCTTGGTACTGCGGAAGGATCGCAGTGTCGTTCTCTTTGAGATAGTTCACGGCGTCGCCAAGCTGGCTGGATTCGACTTCGATTTGGTCGTAGGTCGACACGTCCATGAACACATAGCGCGTGCCTTCGCGGTACAAGAACTGCATCTCGCGCTTGTCGATCATGGCAAGCCCGACCTTCTCGTCGGCACGGAAGGTCTTGTCGATCACCGCGCCGGTACGGAAGTTCTTCAACTTCGTGCGCACGAACGCACCGCCTTTACCCGGCTTGACGTGTTGGAACTCCACCACGTTCATGAGCCCTTCGGGCAAGTTCAGCGTCATTCCGTTTTTCAAGTCGTTCGTCGAGATGTTCACAACAGTCCTCGGTCCATCGCGCATGCGCGCGGTGTGTCGGTTGGCTAGACGACCAGCGTCTTTGGGAACGCCGTCAACGGATCGGAGCCCGTGTCAGTGACCACCACGGTGTCTTCGATACGTACTCCGCCAACCCCGGACACATACACGCCCGGCTCGACGGTGACGACGAATCCGGCGCCGAGGGTAGCAGTCGCCGTTGCGGCGACTCGCGGGTCTTCGTGAATCTCGAGACCAACCCCATGGCCGGTGGAGTGCACAAACGCATCGCCCCACCCGGCCGCAGCAATGTGGTCCCGGCAGGCTCGATCAACGTCGGCGCAGCTCACGCCGGCAGCCACGGCGTCCCGACCCAGTTGTTGGGCTTCGCGGACGGTTTCCCACATTCGGCGCGCCTCGGGGTCCGGCTCGCCTGCGCTCACGGTGCGGGTCATATCGGAGCAGTACCCGTCCATGATGCAGCCAAAGTCGATGACGACCAGTTCGCCAGCTTCGATGACGCGTTCGCTGGGTCGCGCGTGCGGCTTCGCCGCGTTCGGGCCGGACGCGACGATGGGCTCGAAACTGTTGCCGGACGCGCCGCGATCCACCATGGCGCGTTCGAGCGCGCGCGCGAATGCCCACTCGGTTGGACGTTGATGCAACGTTTCGAGCAAGGACCCCAACGCATCATCGGCGATTGCACACGCGGCGCGAATGCGCGCAACTTCGCCAGCATCTTTGACCATGCGGAGGTTCTCGACGATGGGTCCACACGCCACGAGCTCACGGCCGGCAAACACATCACTCCACGCCCGCTGTTGTGCCCAGGTCACCCCGTGCGCTTCGAGCCCGATACTCGACCAGCCGCACTCCTGGGCATGGTCGGCAAGCACTTCGAGTTGGCGCGTGATCGTAGGTTCGACTGCGATGTTGGCGGAAACTCCGACTGCCGCGAGTTGATCGTGGGACTGATCCCGATAGCGCCCATCGGTGGTGAACACCGCGAGCTCATGTCCCACCAACAACATTCCGGCTGATCCCGTAAACCCGGTGAGATACCGAATGTTGGGCAAGCGCGTCACGAGGAGCGCCGGGACACCGGCGGCGTCGAGCTGCGCGCGTAAGCGGTCGAGTCGACCGGCCACGTCCATCGGCGGCAACGTTTCCATCAGGCGCGCTCCACCACTGCTTCGGCAGCCAGGCGATATCCCGTACGACCGAATCCGGCAATGGTGCCGTGCACAACCGGTGCGATTACTGAAGTGCGGCGCCACGCCTCGCGTGCTCCGGTGTTCGAGATGTGCAACTCGACCTTGTATCCGGTGTAGAGCGCGAGCGCGTCAGCGATTGCGTAGGAATAGTGCGTAAACGCTCCCGGGTTGATCACGATGGCCTCGATTCGATGGCGCGCTGCGTGAATCGCGTCGATGAGCGCACCTTCATGATTCGACTGCAGCGCTTCTACCCGCCAACCGTGTTCCGCCGCGACCTTACGAACTTCGTCGATGCAATCTTCGAGCGTGTCGGACCCGTAGATCTCGGGTTCACGCTCTCCCAACAAGTTGAGATTCGGGCCGGTGAGAACCAAGACGGTGCGCATACCTCATCCTCCCACGCCAACACTCGGAAACGACGCAATGAGCGCTGCTTCGGGCACGTCGTGTACGACGGCAACCCCATCGGGGCCGGGCAGAACGAAGGTGTACCCATCGGTGGCCTTCTTGTCGCGGCGCATAAAGGCAAGGAGCGCGCGGGGATCTGCGCCCCCGGCACTGACGGGAAGCCCCAACGCTTCGGCCAAATCCCGGACGCGAGTGACCTCGCTTTCGGAAACGCGCCCGAGTTGGGCGGCAACGGCATACGCAAACACGCATCCCACCGCGACCGCTTCGCCGTGACGCAAGTCGTAGGCTCCGGCGCTCTCGAGCGCATGGCCCAACGTATGTCCCAGGTTCAACGTGGCACGGCGCCCCGAACGCTCATGCTCGTCGAACTCCACAACGGTGGCTTTGGCGCGCCCGCAACGCGCGATGACATCGGTAAGGGTGGCGGGATCACGCGCGAGCAATGCCTCGGGAACGGTGGCAAGCAGCGAAAAGAGCTCGGCGTCGCCCAACAACGCGTACTTCAGCACTTCGCCCAAGCCGGCCCGGTACTCACGTTCCGGCAACGTGCGCAGTGTCTCGGGATCACACACCACCGCACGCGGTTGATGGAACGCGCCAAGCAGGTTTTTGCCTTCCGGAAGATTGACGGCGGTCTTGCCGCCGATTGCCGCATCCACTTGGGCCAGCAACGTGGTAGGGACCTGGACGTAATCAATACCGCGTCCATAGGTCGCAGCAAGGAACCCGGCAGTGTCACCGACAATGCCCCCGCCTAGGGCAACGATTGCGTCGTTCCGGTGCACCTCGAGTTGTGCCATCCGGCGCGCCAAGTTTTCAACGGTCGCAAGCGTCTTGGCCGCCTCGCCGTCGTCCATGACCAAGAGTTCCGCCGAGCTCCCCGCGTCACGGAGACTGTTGCGCACGACCTCGCCGTACGCAGCAGCGACTTCGTCCTGACTGATGACGACCACGCTGCGGCGATCGGGCAAGAGCGCGCCAACATGGCGAAGTGCTCCTGCGCCAACTAACACGTCATAGCTACGCGCGCCCAATGCAACGCGCACGCGCCGGGCTTCGGCAACCGCCGGTTCACGACCGTGGCCTCCCGGATCGGCACACGCAACCAAGATCCGATCGACTACCTCGTCGACGGTGCAACCATCGGTATCGACCGTGACGTCGGCGGCCGCAACGTATGCGTCGTGGCGTGCTTCGGCCAACCGCGTCAGCGCGGCGCGAGGATCGGTCGTCAGCAATGGTCGGCTGGCACCATCACCGATACGTTCGAGCAACGTTTCGACCGTCCCGACCAACAACACCACTGTGCCGGCTGACCGCAAGCGACGGCGGTTCTCGGGATCAACGACCACGCCTCCACCACAGGCCACTACCAACGGATCGGGTGACGCGACCACATCGGCAATGGCGCGTCGTTCCAGCGCGCGAAAGGTCGGTTCGCCGTGCTGCGCAAAGACGTCGTGCACACTCATCCCGGTCATTGCTTCGACCAGCGCGTCGCTATCGACGAACCCGCGCTCTAGCCGCTTTGCCAGCGCCGAACCAACGGTGCTCTTCCCCACACCCATGAGCCCAACGAGGAAGATGGACGATGGCGGAGTGCTCATGCGCGGAGTGCTCATGCGCGCAGCGCCGCCATATATCCCGCGTGGTTGCGAACAAATTCGTCGAGCGAATCGCCACCGAACTTACGAAGCGCTTCGTTGGCGAGCACTAACGCCACCATGGCTTCACTGACAACGCCTGCGGCCGGCACCGCGGTGACATCCGTGCGTTCTTTAAAAGAAACCGTCGAGGCTTTGGTCTGCGTGTCCACGGTCTCGAGGACGGGACGATTCAACGTGGCAAGCGGTTTCATCGCAACGCGTGCCACGAGGAGTCCACCCGTGGTCATACCGCCCTCCACTCCCCCGGCGCGCGTCGAGGTACGGACGTACTCGCGGGTTGCTTCGTTCCAGGTAATCGCGTCGTGCGCCTCGCTCCCGCGCACGGACGCCACCGCCCGACCCTCACCGAGCTCGACCGCTTTCATGGCCTGGATGCTCATCAGCGCCTGCGCCAACAAACCGTCGATACGCCGATCCCAATGCACGTGCGAACCCAATCCGGGCGCCACGCCATACCCCAGCACCTCGATGACGCCCCCGAGGGAGTCACCGGCTTTCGCCGCAGCTTCGATCGCCGCAATCATGCGCGCCTCGGCCTCGGGGTCCAGACAACGTACTGGCGATGCGTCCACCCGCTCTTGCTCTTCGGGCAAGGGGCGCGCGCCGTCGGCGCTGGCAGCTCCAAGCGCAACGACGTGGCTGACGATCTGAGTTCCGATGGCGGCAAGCAGCGTCTTCGCGACCACCCCGGCGGCAACACGCGCTGCGGTTTCGCGCGCGCTGGCGCGCTCGAGCACGTTGCGCGCGTCGTCAAACCCGTACTTCTGCATACCCGTCAGGTCCGCATGGCCGGGACGTGGCTGCGTAAGCGGCGACCGCGTGACCCCAGGTTCGGGCGACATCTCTTCCTGCCATTTTTGCCATTCGGTGTTGCGAATCACGATCGCAATCGGCGAACCCAAGGTCCGCCCGTGACGGATTCCCCCCAAGATCTCGACATCATCTTGTTCGAGTTTCATACGCGGGCCCCGACCAAACCCCAAGCGACGGCGCGCGAGCTCGGTGGCGACGTCATCGAGCAGCACCGGGACACCCGCGGGCATCCCTTCAATGATGACCGTCAGCGCGGGACCGTGAGATTCACCTGCAGTGAGAAAACGCAACACACACCCTCGATTCGAATGCGCTCAATGTACTAAGAGCAGTCCCGCTACTTCGGTTGCGTTGTTGCCGTCGCCGGGAGTTGAACCAGGCCCTGGAATGGGTTCTTGCCCTTCGAGACCGGAAACGTTGCGACCGTGGAATCTCCAGCGGTCGGGGTCGGCACCGTGGTCGGTACGGTTACTGGCGCCGTGTCCGCACGCGGCGTACCGCGACGCATCGTGTCAACGAGAACAAAGCCCGCACCACAAAGACACGCAATAACCAGGCAAAAAATGGCGATTCGGCGGATCACGTTCATGTTCCTGCCTTCTTCACTGTGGTGGTGGTCGTTGCCGTCGAGGTACTCGGGGTGGCCTGCGCAACACCAAGGGAAGTGAATGCCGCTGCTCGCGTAAAGATGCGGGCCCGCATGGAGCATCCCAATTGCGGGTTCGTGATGTCTTGTGGACCACGCTCCGGGGGAAGCGGCGCCATCGTCATACTGTCGATAATGACCAAGCGCTTTGCTTGTTCCAGACGAGTGACGTAGTCGATGACTGATCCGTAGCCGCCTTCGACGCGAATCTCCAATGGCAAGGCGGTGAAATCTGTGGTGATTGCGACTGCGCTCGGTGACGGAGTAATCGAAATCCACGAAATCGCTGCGTTGCTGGCAATGGTGTTGGCCTCCACGATGAACCCCCCAAGGTCGGGGCCCGCCGGCACGGCTGCTTCGAGGCGACGGGCCAACGCGTCTTGGTTTGCCCGATCCGATTCCAGCGTCTCAAGTCGCGCAAGCCGCGCGGAAAGTTCTTGGTACTGCTCACGAGCTGCGACTTCGCTGCGCGTGACGCGCAGGCGCGCCGTGTCGATCGGGCGAAAGAGACCGAAGTACCAAACGGTTCCAAGCACTAGCGCCGCACCAAGAATGACAATCGGAGCAATCCGCCTCATCGTCCAGCTCCTTGGTTGAGCGTCAGCTCACGCGCCAGGCGATTCGAACGCGCCGATTCGGCGACATTCGCATCGGCGGTGAACAACACCACATCCCCTTGACTCGACGGTGATTTCACCGCGCTGGTGACCCAAGTGTTGTCCAAAGAACGAACTTCGGTAACCCGTTGAAGCCACGCCGCAACCGACGGAAATCCCAGGCCCGCACCATGCAACGTCACTCCTCCGGAAGGAACTCCGGCGAGCACCACACCCGACGGGGCCGGTGCACCCGCCGCCGTAGATCCCGGCGCAGTCGACACGCCCTGAAACGAGGTCATGAAGGCATCCGCCGGCATCGTGACGGCTAGCTCTTGCACAAGTCGGCTCCACGAAACGTCATACGAAAGTTGAATCACCACTTGCGAGCGAACGGTGTCGATCGTGCGCGCACGGTTTGCAGCCTCGCTGTACTTGTCGACCTGCCCCTGCAACGTTTTGTTGGAAACGAGTTGTTCGTTAAGCGTCTTTTGCGCGGTCGTGCGTTGCGCCTGACGCACCACGGTGGCGATCGCCATGCCGGCGATCAGGAACAACAAGAACGCGACCGCCATCATCACTGGGGCGCGCGAAGGATGCCGTGCCGGTGGCACCACGGGCATCATGTCGATACGGCGAAGCGGGGTCAGCCCGCCCGCCGCAATACCGAGGGGGACCGGAAGATAGGGATCGAGACGCGCATAGTCCTCGGGAGGAAACCCGATGTCGGCGACATCGAGACCTATGCGCGGTCGGCCCATGAGCACCGGCAAGCCCGTAGCTTCTGCAAGTCGGACATCAAATCCTTGCAACAGCGCGCCACCACCGGTGAGAACCACGCGCGAGATGGGCTTGGCTTCACGCGTCCCGCGATAGTCATTGAACACACGGGCAATCTCGGCGAGCAGACCATGCACGCTCGGTTCGACGGTATCCCATACGCGGGTGGTTTCCGCTCCGGAAACATCCGTCTCGCTCACTTCCTCAGCGAATTCCGCCGATGCAAGGTCTTCGAGCCGTACTTCCTCATGGCCAGTGTCGAACGCAGCTGCCCCATCAACGTCGGATGCGAGTTCCGCCGCTAGTGCGAACTCGGACCCGGTTTCGATCACACCGCCAGACTCGATGACCAACGAAGGTGCCTCCGAGAACGGCTCCGCACCGGCATGCTCGGCAGCGAGGTTCTCGAGTACCGAGTTATCCAGTACTGAGTGGTCGAGGATCGTGCTGTTGAACGGTTTGTTGTCGCCCTGCTCCCGACCTAAGGCCAACGCGCCAATACCCGTCGAGGAAACGCCGACCAACATCGAAACCGGCGATACGCCAATGCGACGTTTCACCGCTTCGGCAGTTGCGAACGTCCCAAATTCCTGCACCAACGCTTCGGTGATCCGCCGTCCCCCGCGGCCGAGCGTCTCGATGCGCTCGGGCACACCGTCGGTGTGGACTACCACGGTCGTTGTTCCTGCGCCCACCGCAACAATAGCCTCGGTGGACGCAATAGCTTGCGCTTCGCGCCCGAGGCTGCGCACCAAAGCGAGTGGCACAAGATCGATTGCATCGACCACGAGGCCGGCCGCTTCCACCGCGTCCAGCAAGCGTTCGATGGCGGTGCGGTAAGCTACTGCCACGAGTACGCGATCCATCAACGGCCCGAATTCCTCCGGTGCTGGCCCCAACACCTGAAAGTCGAATACCGCATCGGCGGCCGAATACGTCACGAGCTGTGGCACTTGTACTTGTACTGCGGCTAGGAGTTCCTCGTCGTCCATCGACGGAAGGTCGAGGACGCGCGCAACAACTCTCGGACCCGCAATCGCGATGCGCACATTCACATCTCGGAGATTGAGCTCGTTCCACAACCGCTCGATCGTGGTTGTGACGGCGAAAGCATCAATCACTTCGCCGTTGCGCACGGCGTCGACCGGCAATGCAACTTGTCCGAATACGCGCAGGATCGGAGGAACGCCTGGCTCCACGCCAGCAACGCGCACGCAGTTCGTGCCAACGTCGAGACCGAGTATGACGGAGCTCACGCGCGTCGTCCCGGAGTCGTGTGTTGCGCGAGGTACTGATCAAATGACGCAGCCGAAATCCGAAGTTGTCGGCCGACGCGCACTGCGTGCAATGCGCCAGCATCGACCATGCGGTACACGGTCATCGTGGACACGCGCAATGCCGCTGCAACTTCACGAGCAGTGAGCAGACGGTGCACGAACCCCTCCAGGTCAGCGGTCCCACCAGTGTGCCGGTCGGGCAAAGATTTCGGGTCGCGGGGCACGAAACCTCACTCGGCCCACGGCCCACAAACTTGATGAAATCGTTTCGAATCCGACAATAGTGCCCGGCGCTCCGGCCCGGTAGCTAGGCGCGGCCGAGATACCAGTCGAGAATGGGCGCCCCGAGCAGCACAAAGATCATGGTTCCCGCCGCCAAGAAGGGGCCGAACGGGATGGGCGTTCGGCGCGCCACAATCCGCAACGCCAGCAACAACAGCCCGAGAACGGCTCCGAGGAAAAAACCGCCGAAGATGCCACCGACGACGTACTCCCAACCGAGCCAGCCGAGCGCCATCCCCAGCACAAAGCTGAGACGAACATCGCCATAGCCAATGCCCCGGCCGCGGGTTACTTCGTAGATAAACCGAATGACGACGTATGCCGCGGCTCCACCGCCGAGCGCGCGCAGCGCCGGGTGCCAATCACGATTCCACAACGCAGCACCGCCGAGCGCGAGAGCAACCATCACGCCGAGCGGGAACACCACTCGGGTCGGCAGGATCTTGAGCTCGATGTCGATGACCGATAGTGCGAGCAAGCCGGCCGCCAATATGAGGTACGCGATCAATTCCGGTCGGTCCCAGTACACCAGCGCCACCAATACGAACAACACCGCATTGGCAAGTTCCACCATTGGATAGCGAATCGGAATGCGCGTCTTGCAGGTCCGACACCGCGCCCGCAGCAGCAGCCACGACACCACCGGGATGTTGTCGTATGGCTTGATCGGCGTATGACAACCCGGGCAATACGAAGGCGGACGAAAAATCGTTTCGCGAGGTGTTGCCTCTGGAGCGCGCTCCAATCGAGTCGCGTCGCGCACATCGACATCGGCGTCGGAGTGCGCGTGGAGCGTCTCGGCGTCGATGGGCTCCGAAGCTGTGGGTTCTGCTTCGTCGCGATGAGGGACTCGCCAAATCACGACATTGAGAAACGAGCCCACGGCAAGGCCCAGGATCCCGCAAACGACGAGGACAAATGTGAACATTGCTCGAAACCCAACGATCTATCTGCCAATAGTCCGCACGCGAAGTACTACTTCGTCACACTTACCGGAACGTCGACGGTTTCGGCGACTTCCCCAGAAGTGTTGTTCTGCAAGTCGATTGCGATCACGGCGCTACCGACACCGGCCGCGCGAAAGTGGAACGTGGTGAGCAGCGGCCCTCCGGGAAGACCGGGCTGTGAGGCCATGCTCGTCGGTTCGCCGACCTGCGTCACGACGTTGGTGTCGTAACCGTTGCGTACCTTCCAGGTGTAGTTGGTGCCACTCGCTGCTTTGAGTTCGACGTCCATCGTTTGTCCGATGCGTAACGCATGCACTGCGCCGGCATTCGCCTGTGTCACAACCACATTCGCGCTCGTCATCTTGGCTCCTGCCGTGGAAGTCGTTGCGCCACTTTTTGTGTTCGAAGAACACGCACCTAGGCTGACCGCAGCGACACAGGCCGCACCGATAACCACACCGATAATCACGCCACGGCCGTTCCGCATGAACTCCCCTTTCGCTAAGTCGTACGGTAGTTCAGGAACCGTGAGAATCCGCGGCAGCCCATCGCATGACATCCAGTGGTGCTGCTACCCCGGTAAAAAACTCAAAAGCAAGGGCTGCTTGATGCACCAACATGGACAAACCGTTCGCAGCGACAAGGCCCCGTTCCTGTGCGGCATCAACGAGCGCAGTATGCGCGGGTGAATACACCGTATCGAGCACGATGGTGTGCGCCGAAAGAGCAGCCACCGAAATCGGCGCGGGTTCGCCTTGCATGCCGATTGGAGTTGCATTCACGATGAGCGTGCTTTCGCGCGCTGCTTGGTCTCGGTCCGCCCAAGCAATACCAAGTGCACCGGGCGCAAACGCAGCGACTGCTTGCGCCGCGGCAACCTCGCGCGCCACCACGGTCACGTGTGCCCCCGCTCGGCCCAACGCCAGCGTAATTGCGCGTGCCGCACCGCCAGCACCCAACACGCAGACCGATGCATCTTCGAGCACACCGCCGAGTTCACGAACGGCGCGCACCAATCCATCGCCATCGGTCACCGCGCCTTCGATACAACCATCAGGCCGGAGCACAACGCTGTTGGCCACACCGAGCACTAGTGCATCGCCCACGAGCGCGTCGCACGATACCGCCGCCTCCGCTTTGTGCGGCATCGTGACGTTGAGCGCGGCGATGTCGAGCCACCGCATTGCCGCAACTGCATCTCGGCCCCGGCCCGCGGAAACTGGAAACGCGACGTACACCCAATCAAGCCCGGCCGCAGCAAACGCAGCATTGAACATAGCGGGGGACCGCGAATGGCGCACCGGGTCGCCAATAACTCCGGCGAGCCGAGTCGCGCCCGTAATCACAACAAGCCTTTACGACGCGCTTCGGCAACATTGCGGTTGTGTTCCTCCAGCGTCGTCGCGAATGCGTGTTTCCCGTTCGCATCGATAAGGACGTAAAACTTGTAGGGCACCGAAGCCGGGTTCATCGCCGCAAGCAATGAAGCTTTGGTTACCGTCGAGATTGGTGTCGGTGGAAGTCCTGACACCTTGTAGGTGTTGTATGGCGAGTCAATCTGCTTGTCGGAATTCAGAATCGGTCCGGACTTATTGCCGCGTGCATATAACAACGTGGCGTCGATCTGGAGCGGCATCTTGTCGCGCAAGCGGTTGTAGACCACTGCTGCGATAAGTGGTCGGTCCGCGTCGAGTTTGGCTTCGGTCTGAATCAAGCTCGCAACGGTGATCGTCTCGAAGGGCGTAACGCCATTGTTCGTCGAACTCTTGAGTCCGATGGCATTTGCGTTGTCGTCGAACGCCTGAACGAGCCGCTTGAGGATCGTGAGTTCGTCTTCACCCTCGGCGATGTAATACGTGTCGGGCCATGTGAGGCCCTCCAACGAAGTCACCGAAGCAGGCTGATAGCTCGAGCGCACAACATTGCTACGCGCAACGTCCAGAAATTTTTGTGCAGACAGACCCGGCTGTGCCCCAACGCGAGTCGCGATCTCGGACAACGTCAGCCCGGGCGGCAGTGCCAACTTGCCATACGTGATGATCGGACCTTTCCGCAGCGTGCTCACTGCGCGCGCAATCCCCATATCTTTGCGCAAGGTGTACTCGCCTGCGCTGAAGGTGGCGTTACCGTCGAACCCGATATACATACGAAACGCGAGCGGGCTTCCGATCACGCCGTTGCGCTTCAGTGCATCGCCGATCTGATTGATGCCCCACCCCCGTTCGATTTCGAGAGAAACCGTGTCACCGTTTGCACTTCCGGGACGGAGTTGCATCCAATACCAACCCGCGACAGTGCCGAGCGGCACCACCACGATCAGGAACAGCACCAACAACACAACCAAGATGCGACCGCCCCGAGAACGCCGACGCCGCGCACCGGTGCGCGAGGTCACTCGCGACGCGGGCGCAGTTGGCGCTGCAGCCTCCGGATCAGCCAGCGGTTCTACGGGCATCAGGTCGTCACTCATCCGAGCCCTTCAAGATATGCCTGGAGCAGGATTGCGGCGGCTTGCTGATCAACGACCGCACGCCGTTTCGTGGCGCGGACATTTCGCTCCGCAAGTTGCCGCTGGGCGGTCACCGTCGTGAGTCGCTCGTCGAACGCAACTACCTCGAACACACCTTGAGCATCAGCGGCGAGCGCAGTAATCACTGCTTGCGCACGTTTGGCGGCCGGACCGGCTGCACCGGACATCGAGAGCGGCAGACCCACCACAATCGTGGTGACCTCGTACTCGCGGGCTGCATCGAGAATCGCAATGCGATCCGTTGCCGCTACACCACTCGCCGCCAACGTGATGAGCGGTGAGGCAAGTGTGCCCGATGCATCAGAGAGCGCGAGCCCAATACGGCGCTCGCCAAGATCTACACCGAGCACCCGTCCCACGCTCAGCCCGCCGGACTCGTCGCGCTCGACTGCAACAATTCCAATGCGGTACCCACCGCATCAACGTTCGGACCACCGCCGATCACGAGTTCGGCGTTCTTTGCCGTACCCCCGCCCAATGCCTTTGCGGCCGGACCAGCGATCACGGATGCGGAATAGCCCTGCGCCTGGCGATCCGCACTCACCGCAACAACCAGACCAGCTTTTGCGCCATCGGCGCCGAGCCCGACGAGCGCGACGATGGCCGAACCCAACGCGTCGCGCGTCGCGATTGCCAAACGCCGTAAGTCATCGGGGCTCGCACCATCGTGGCGCGCCACGACGACTCCGTTGGTGGCCGTCGCCGCGAGGGATCCCGCGGTCTCTTGGGCCGCTCGATCCCGTAGGCCTGCGAGTTCTTGTTCGAGGGTTTTGACCTGCCCGACGAGTCGTTCGATCTTCTCGGGCAGTTCGGCCGGGGTTCCGCGCAACGACGTTGCGGCTTGACGCAGCAAGTCTTCGCGACTGTCGATGTATTCGAGCGCTCCCGTACCGGTTACCGCTTCGATGCGCCGCACCCCGGAAGCGATCGAGCCTTCCGAAACGATGCGGAACGGTCCGATGAATCCGAGCGCATGTACGTGCGTACCGCCGCACAGTTCGACGCTATGGGTACCGGCTTCGAGGACGCGGACAATGTCGCCGTACTTGTCCCCGAAGAACGCGATTGCACCCAGCGCTTCCGCTTCGGACTTCGTTGTCTCAAAGTGGCGGACCGGCGCGTCGGTGATGATCTCGCGATTCACCAAGTCTTCAGCCGCCCGCAGTTCGTCGTCCGTGAGCGACGCAAAATGATTGAAGTCAAAACGCAGACGGTCGGGGCCGACCGATGAACCGGCCTGTTGTACGTGATCGCCGAGCACCGTGCGCAGTGCCCACTGCAGCAAGTGCGTTGCCGTGTGATTGCGACGTGTGGCATTGCGACGATCGCCATCGATTGCGGCGGAGCACGTCTCGCCCTCGCTGAGTTCGCCATCGACAACTTCGGCGCGGTGCATGGTGAGCAAGCCCGGAATTGCGTAGACCGTGTCGAGGACTCGCACCGTTGCGCCGTCGAGCGTAATCGTGCCGATGTCGCCGATCTGCCCGCCGGATTCGGCGTAGAAGGGTGTGCGGTCCAGAAAGACGTCCACCATGTTGCCGGCATCACCACTGCGGACACCGACGCGACCGAGGCGCTCACCGTTTCGTACCAGCGCAACGACCGTTGCCCCTTCGGTTACGTACTCCTGGCGACCGGTGAACTCGGTTGCTCCAAACTCGTCGAGAATCTCGCGGTACACCTCAACGGGAGCCGCGGCGGCACCGCCCGCTTCTTTGTACGCCGCGCGCGCCCGCGCGCTTTGCTCGGCGAGCAGCGCCTGGAACCCGACAAGATCGATCGCACGCCCCCGCTCGTCGGCGATTTCGCGCGTCAGGTCAACCGGGAATCCGAGCGTGTCGTGCAAGAAGAACGCCTCATCCCCCGTAACGTCGCCGGCAGCCAAGACGCCATCGAGGCGTTCGAGTCCGCGTTCGAGGGTGCGGCGGAACGACGTTTCTTCGTGTTCAACGATTTTGCGCACAAACGCCTGGGACTTGTGCAGTTCGGGGTATGCAGTGCCCATCTCGGCGACGACGGCGTCGACCATCGTGGGAGTTACGACGCCGTATGCCCCAAGCAAAAACGCGTGGCGCACTGCGCGCCGAATAATGCGACGCAAGACATACCCGCGTTCTTGGTTAGACGGCCGCACGCCATCGCCAATGAGGAACGTCATCGTGCGCGCGTGTTCGGCGATGATGCGCAACGAAATATTCGTGGTTTCGTCGGTCCCGTACTTCGCACCGGTCACCTGTTCGGCGGCGCGAATCAAGGGCATGAACGCGTCGGTTTCCCAGATGTTGGGTTTGCCTTGCACCACGAACAGCATGCGTTCGAGTCCCGCACCGGTGTCGACACACGGCTTGGGAAGATCGAGGCGTTCGCCGCCGGCACGCTCTTCGTATTGCATGAACACGAGATTCCAGATTTCGATGTAGCGATCGGATCCGGTAGCCGGGCCACCTTCGACCCCAAACTCTGGTCCGAGGTCGTAGAAGATTTCGGAACACGGTCCGCATGGACCGATCTCTCCCATCCGCCAAAAGTTGTCGGCATCGAGGCGCTGCACGCGCTCGGGTGCAATACCGACCTTGTCGGTCCAGATTGCAGCAGCGTCATCGTCGCTCAGATGCACCGTGACCCACAGCCGGTCGACAGGAATCTCGAGCACCGCAGTGACGAACTCCCACGCCCACGGGATGACCTCGGCCTTGAAATAATCACCGAAGCTGAAGTTGCCGAGCATCTCAAAGAACGTGAAATGGCGATTGGTACGCCCGACGTCATCGAGATCGTTGTGCTTGCCGCCCGCACGCACGCTCTTTTGGACCGAGGTGACCCGCGGGTACGGCGCGGGCTCTTCGCCAACGAAGTACGGCTTAAACGGGACCATTCCGGAGTTGGTGAACAACAGCGTCGGATCGATCGGGATCAGACTCGCCGACGGGACCAAGCGGTGGTCTCGGGCCACGAAGAAGTCGGTGAATGCGCGGCGGAGTTGGTCGGCGGACATGGATTTCATGGGGGGTGAGGCTAGTGGGTTCACACCCGGTCCCGGCCTCGGTTCTGGGCCGGTATCCAGCGAATCCCTCCCTCACTCGTAGTTGGTTTCCATCCCGACGGGCGTATTGCGCTCACCCATTACTGCCCCCGCCGGAACCACTGCCTCGATCGCAACCTCGTCGGCCGGAGTGATTGCAACGTCGAGCGCCGCCAAGTTCTGGGCCAAATAGGTTCGGCGCTTGGTCCCCGGGATCGGCACAATGTCATTGCCTTGCGCCAGCACCCACGCGAGCGCGAACTGGCTCGTGGTCACTCCCTTCGCCGCCGCAAGCTCGGCGATGCGATCAACCAACGCGAGGTTTCGTGCGAGGTTGTCCCCTTGGAACCGCGGGAGGTGTCGGCGGAAATCGTTCGCCGGAAGATCGTCAAGCGATCGGATCATGCCGGTCAAAAAACCCCGACCCAACGGCGAATACGGGACGAACCCGATGCCGAGTTCCCGCAGCGCCGCAAGAACGCCGTTGCTCTCGACTGACCGACTGAACAGTGAGTACTCGGACTGCACCGCAGAGATCGGGTACTCGGCGTGAGCGCGGCGGAGATCATCCGGTCCCACCTCGCACAACCCGAGGTACCGGACCTTTCCGGCGATAACGAGTTCGGCCATCGCGCCGACGGTTTCCTCGATCGGAACATTCGGGTCGACCCGGTGTTGGTAATACAAGTCGATGGTGTCAACGCCCAAGCGCGAGAGGCTGCCATCGATGGCGGTTCGCACGGCGGCAGGGGTTCCGACAACGGAGCGCGTGCCGTCTGGGTTCATCTGCAGCCCGAACTTCGAGGCCAGCACGACCTCGTCGCGCCGCGCCGCGAGCACCCGACCGATCAACGTCTCGTTGGCGCCGTCCGCATAGGTCTCGGCAGTGTCGAACAAGGTGACCCCGGCATCGAGCGCCGCCTCCAGTGTGGCGATCGATTCGGCGTCATCACGTCTGCCGTAAAAGGTGCTCATGCCAACGCAGCCGAGTCCCTCGGCCGAGACGACGAGTCCTTGTGATCCGAGGCGACGCTCGGAAAGGCTCATGCGCTGGTAGGCGTTTCGGCACGGTGGTGCCGACGGTCGCGACGCAACTGCGTTTCGCGCTCGGCCATGGCGGTGCGACCCGCGCGAGCGGAGTCTGCAACATCGGCACCGAACTGCTTCATCGCAGTCGTCATGCGGTCCGCAATCGCCGGCGGCGTGTAACGCTTCACCGTGCGCTGGATTCGGCGCTGCGCGTACAGCGCGCCAGCAGCACCGGCGCCAACGCCGAGAGTAAACCAGAACAACCGCTTCATCATCGTGTCCTCCGAGTGGACCGTCGGCCCCGAAATCGCTGCCATGCTGACCGAGTTCCCGCCGAGAACGCAAGCGCCTTCACGACGGGCTTGGACGCGGCTGCCGACGCGTCCTCGATTGTGCGGCTGAGCGCTTCGACAGAGCCGACGACTGTCTCCACTTGGTCGACCTCGTCGCCAGCGCGACGCACGGTCGCCTCGAGTTCGTCGAGCAGCGGCACCACACGCGCGTCGAGCGCAGCGAGGGTCTGGCGCATGGCGCGCAGCGTTTGCAGTACCACTCCCAATGCCATCAGTAGCGCAACCGCGGCGACAGCCGCGATGGCCACTGCAATCCAGCCGATCACGTCCCTCATCTCGATGATCCTGGAACAAACACCGTGTCGTCGCCGCGATCGGTGGGCTCGTAATAGCGATGCGTTGCGACGTCCGCGGGTCGATACTCCTGCGCGACCCATGCACCCGGCGCATCGTGCGGGTACTGATACCCCGCGCCGTGCCCCAAGGTTCGTGCGCCCGAGTAATGCGCGTCGCGTAGATGCGTTGGTACACGGCCGGCTGGTGTCGCACGCACGTCGCCGATGGCACGATCGATCGCCACGATGACGCTGTTGGATTTGGGGGCGCGCGCGAGCGCAATGACCGCGTGCGCAAGCGTGATCCGCGCTTCGGGGAGCCCGATGTACTCGACTGCACGCGCCGCGGCATCGGCGATCACCAGCGCTGTGCTGTCGGCCATACCGATGTCTTCGGACGCGAGGATCACCAACCGACGTGCGATAAATCGCGGGTCTTCTCCGGCTTCAACCATTCGGGCCAACCAGTACAACCCCGCGTCGACATCCGAGCCGCGCACCGACTTGATGAACGCCGAGGTGATGTCGTAATGCTCGTCTTCGCCGTATTGCAAGGCACGCACCGCAATCGCAGCCTCGGCATCAACCAGTTCGATGGTTGTGCGCTGCGCCTCTTGTGCAAGGGTTGCCGCAACTTCGAGCGATGTCAGTGCGTGTCGGGCATCGCCTTCGGCGCGATCACACAAATGTTCCAGCGCATCCGGCGCAATGGACAATTCGGCGTCCCCCAGACCGCGCGGATCGCTGAGCGCGCGCTGCAACAGACGTCCAAGTGCGCTGGGGCTGACGGGCTCGAGTCGAAACAACGTCGAGCGGCTGAGCAGCGGCGCATTCAGCGCGAAGAACGGGTTCTCGGTGGTGGCGCCGATCAACACGAGGAGCCCCTCTTCGACGTGCGGCAACAGCACGTCTTGTTGCGCACGGTTGAAGCGATGGATCTCATCGAGAAACAAAATCGTGCCCTGCCCGCGCTCGCCAAGACGCGCCCGGGCGGCTTCGACTACCTCGCGCACGTCTTTCACACCAGCCGCGACCGCGGAAAGCGACACAAACGCTTTTTGCGTCGCGCCCGCAATACTGCGCGCAATGGTGGTTTTGCCGGTGCCGGGCGGGCCCCAGAGCACAACCGACGACACGCGATCCGCGTCGATGAGCGTGCGTAGCGGCGCACCCGGGGCCAGCAAGTGTTCCTGCCCCACAATTTCGTCGAGCCCCAGCGGCCGCATGCGCGCCGCCAAGGGCGCGCGACGTCTCATGCGATCCTCAGCCGCAGCAGCGAACAAGTCATTCACGAAGCGCAGGCTAGGCGCCGGCGGCCGTGCAGCGCCCTAGGACGGTCGAGCCGTCGGCAAGACGTTGATCCCCAACTCTTTGAGCTGGCCGGACGCGATCGGGGTGGGTGCCCCCGTCAGCGGATCGTGCCCGGCTTGGGTCTTGGGATATGCGATGACCTCTCGGATGTTCTCTTCACCGGCCAAGAGCGCAACGAGCCGGTCGATACCGAACGCGAATCCAGCGTGGGGCGGCGCACCGTATCGGAATGCGTCCAACAAAAACCCAAAGCGCGACTGCGCTTGTTCGGCACTGATGCCGAGCAACTCGAAGATCCGCTGTTGGACTTCGCGTCGAAAAATACGCACGCTTCCCGAACCGAGTTCCCAGCCGTTACAGACCAAGTCGTAGGCCTGCGCCCGCACGTCGAGCAAGGCTGAACCTTGCGCAGTGTCCAACAACGCGACGTCGTCCGCATGCGGCATCGTGAAGGGATGATGCGCGGGCACCGGGTTGCCGTCGTCGTCGATCGCTTCGAATAGCGGAAAGTCCACGACCCACAAGAAGCTCAGGCCGCCAACGTTCACGGGCGGGCGACCAAGGTCGAGACGCAGCGCCCCCAACGCGTGTCGCACGACCGTACGGGTGCCGGCCATGAGCAACAACAGATCGCCCGGTTGCGCACCCAGGGTTTGTACCAAGGTCTTCATTTCGATGTCAGTGAGGAACTTTGCAACCGGGGACTCGAGCGTGGCACCGTCGCGAACCCGCATCCACACCAACCCGGCAGCACCCAGGCGCTTGGCGCGATCGGTCAGTGCATCCAGTTGCGAACGCGGCATGTCGCCTTGGCCCGGGACACAAATACCTTTGACGCATTCAGCTTTGAACGCGTTGAACTCCGTGGTCGCGAACACCTCGGTGCATTCGACGAGCTGCATTCCGAAGCGTAGGTCGGGCTTGTCGGAGCCGTAGACCTCCATCGCTTCGAGCCAGGTCATCTGTCCGAAGGGACCAGGACGCGTTCCCGTGACCGCCTCGACGGCCGCACCGACCGCTTCGGTCACCACAGCGCGCACCTCGTCAGCGGTAACAAAGCTCATCTCCATGTCGTATTGCATGAATTCGAACTGACGATCCGCACGCAGATCTTCGTCGCGTAAACACCGCGCGATTTGGAAGTAGCGATCCATGCCCGCGACCATCAACAGCTGCTTAAACAGCTGCGGACTTTGGGGCAGCGCGTAGAACGCACCCGGCGTCAGGCGCGACGGCACGACAAAGTCGCGTGCGCCTTCGGGCGTGGACGCGATGAGCATCGGAGTTTCGATTTCGGAGAATTCTTGGGCATCCATCGAGGCGCGCAACGACTGGTTGACGCGCGAACGCAATCGCAGGTTGTTTTGCAGTCGTTCGCGCCGAAGGTCCAAGTAGCGGTAGCGCAGACGCAGCACTTCGTCGACCGCATCCGCACCGTCGAGCGGGAATGGCAACGGCTCGGCTTCGTTCAACACTTCGAGGGTTTCGGCGACAACTTCCACTTCACCGGTTGCGAGATCGTCGTTGCGCGTCCCGGCCGGGCGCTCCCGCACCGTGCCCGATACCCGAATGACGTATTCGTTGCGCAAACGCGATGCGTCGGCGAGCGTTGCGGGGTCGATCACGATCTGCAGAATCCCACCGTCGCGCAAGTCCACGAAGATCACCCCACCATGGTCGCGGCGAGCATCGACCCACCCACAAAGGGTGACGGTTTGTCCGAGGTGACTGGATCGCAGTGTGCCGGCTCGATGCGTACGCATCACGAAAGTACTCCTCGCGTGGCTGCATCGTGCAAGAAGGCAACAGCGCGCGCAGCAGCCTCAGCGCGCGGTACCTCGGTTTGTTCTCCGGTCCGGAGGTCTTTCCAACTCACGCACCCGCGCGCTGCCTCGTGCTCGCCCAGAATCAGCACTACCGGCGCGCCACTTTTGTCTGCGACTTTCATCTGAGCTTTGAGCGAGCGCCCACCGTACGCACGATCGGCGCGCACACCGGCGCTACGCAACTCTTCCAGCAACGTCACCGCTTCGAGATTCCCGATCGTGTCCACCACGAACACGTCGGTACGCGACGTCGGTGCTGGGCAAACGCCTTCTTCGGTACAGGCCATGAGCAGCCGTTCGATCCCGGCACCAAAGCCAATAGCCGGCGCTTCGGGACCACCCATCTCTTCGGAAAGCTTGTTGTAGCGCCCGCCCCCGCCGATGGCGTTTTGCGCGCTGTCGAGCGCGTCGGACGCGAACTCGAACACCGTTCCCGTGTAGTAGTCGAACCCGCGCACCAACCGCGGGTTGATCTCGAACGCAATGCCCAGTGCAGTAAGCCCGGCCTGGACGCGGGCAAACGCGTCGATCGCAGCGGGCGTGAGGTACTCGGCAAGTTTGGGTGCGGCGTCAATCGTCGCCTGCCAATCGGGACGCTTGGAATCCAAGATGCGCAGCGGGTTGAGCTCCGCTCGTTCCATTTCGTCGCCGAGCAAGTCCGCGTGGGCACGCCAATACGCGAGCAACACCTCGCGGTAATGCTCGCGGCTCTCGGCGTCGCCCATCGAGTTGATCTGCAGCCGGAACCGCTGCAGCCCTAAGTCGCGATAAAAGCCATGTAATAGCGCGATGACTTCGACGTCGACATCCGGATCGTCGGTGCCAATTGCTTCAACGCCGAGCTGGACGTGCTGGCGATACCGACCCTTTTGCGGGCGCTCGGCCCGAAAGAACGGCGAGACGTACCAAACTTTCCACGGTGGCGTCGGTCGATGTTCGACATACGTCCGCACCACCGACGCAGTGCCCTCGGGGCGCAACGCATAACGGCGCCCACCTTGATCTTCGAAGACGTACATCTCTTTTCGCACGACATCGGTGGACTCCCCAACACGCTGGAACACCTCAACGTGTTCGAACATGGGCGAGACCACGAGGCCGTAGCCGTAGCGTTCAGTTCGGGCCGCGAACCGCGCAATCAGGTACTCCCACCGAGCCGATTCGGGCGGCAAGACGTCGAGCGTCCCTTTCGGGGCACGGTAGAGATCGGCGTCACGGGCAGGAGTCACGGGGGCGCATCGTAGCGATTGCGGCGCCGGGAGCCCCGAGAATTACCAGGAACGTCAGTGGGGGCGGCCCGGAAGCACGCGGTAGACCTCGTACACCGAGTCGATCCGCTTAATCGCCGAAATGATCGAACCCAGGTGCCCAGGGTCAGCAAGTTCGAAGTCGAAGCGCAACTTCGCTACACGATCGGAGTTGGTCTGCGAGCTGCACGAGATGATATTGACCTGCTGGTCCGCCATCGCGGACGCAACATCTTGCAACAGGCGTGTCCGATCGAGGGCTTCGATTTCAATGGAAACCACGAACATCGACGGTTGATCGTGGTCCCATTCGACGTCGATCAGTCGTTCGCCTTGCTGGGTTGCCAACCCCATGGCGTTGGCGCAGTCGGACCGGTGCACGGACACCCCGCGACCGCGGGTAATGAAGCCCAAGATCTCATCGCCCGGGACTGGGGTGCAACACCGCGACAACCGCACCATGAGATCGTCGAGCCCTTCGACGTGAACGCCGACCGTGCGGCGCTGCAGGGCCTTGGGACCCCGTGGTGGTCGTTGCGTCGTAATGGGGAGTTGCTCTTCACCGCCGCGCAGTTCACGTTGTAATCGTTGCGCCACCGCTTGGGGCGAGATCCGGCCATCGCCGATCGCTTGATGGAGACCCTCGAGCTCGCTAAAGCCCATGGCCGTTACGGTCTGCGTCAGCGCGTCCGAGCGCGAAAGTTTTTGCACGGGGAGACCCTCTTTACGCAACGCGCGCATCAGCAGCTCGCGACCGTTTTCGATGGCATCCACACGTCGTTCGCGTGAGAACCACTGCTTGATCTTTGACCGTGCCCGCGGCGATGCTGCGAACTGCAACCAGTCGCGACTCGGCCCCGAACCTTCCACTTTGCTGGTGACGATCTCAACGGTCTCGCCGGACATCAACTGACTATCGAGCGGGACCAAACGGCCGTTTACCCGAGCCCCGACACAGCGGTGTCCAACTTCGGTATGCACTGCATACGCGAAGTCGATCGCGGTTGCACCCGCAGGAAGCGTGATGACCTTGCCTTTGGGCGTGAAGATAAAGACTTCGTCTTGTTCGAGGTCGACCCGGAGGGTGTCCATGAACTCGGTGGGGTCTGCCGTGTCTTGTTGCCAGTCCACCAAGCGCTGGATCCAGGCAAGATCGTCCGTAGAGCTCGAACGCTCCTTGTAGCTCCAGTGGGCGGCAATGCCGTACTCGGCTTCGCGGTGCATCTCGCGGGTGCGAATCTGCACCTCAACGAGTTTTCCACTCGGACCAACCACGGTCGTATGCAACGACTTGTAGAGGTTGAACTTCGGCATGGCGATGTAGTCCTTGAATCGCCCCTGTACCGGTTTCCAGATCGCGTGGATCGAACCCAGTGCGCCGTAACAGTCCTTAATGGTGTCGACGATGACGCGCACGCCAACGAGGTCCTGGACCTCGTCGAACTCCTTGCCTTTGACGACCATCTTTTCGTAAATCGAGTAGTAGTGCTTCGGACGGCCCTTTACTTCGGCGTCAATCTTGAGCTCGCCGAGTCGATCGTGCAGCGCGGCAATGACCGTCCGGAGGTACTCCTCGCGCTCGGGCGCGCGATGCGCCACCATCTGTTCGATTTCGGCATAGCGCTTTGGATAGAGCACGGCAAACGACAAGTCTTCGAGCTGCCACTTGACGTCCTGGATACCGAGGCGGTGCGCGAGCGGTGCATAAATTTCGAGCGTTTCTTGGGCAATACGACGCTGTTTCGCCTCCGGCAGCGATGCGATTGTGCGCATGTTGTGCAGACGATCCGCGAGCTTGATGATCAATACGCGAATGTCTTTTGCCATCGCAACGAGCATCTTGCGCAGCGTCGCTGCCTGTTGTTCTTCTTTGGAATCAAACTTCAGGCGATCAAGTTTTGTGACGCCATCAACGATCTGCGCCACCTCGACGCCAAATTCGGCTTCGAGGTCCTCGAGCGTGACCGTGGTGTCTTCGACCGCATCGTGCAACAGGGCTGACGCGATTGTTGTGTCGTCGAGCCCAAGCTCGGCAACGATCATCGCAACGCGCAACGGATGCGTGACATAGGGCTCCCCGGAACGCCGCACCTGCGTAGCGTGCGCGGAGCGCGCCACCGCAAAGGCAGACTCGATCAACGCCGGCGAAGCACCGGCATGGCGCCCGGTGTACACCTGCACCAAGGGTGCAACCGCAACATCAACATGATGACGACGCCAGGGCAACACGCCCGCCGCCGCGACTGCCTCGGTGCTTGGCCGAGGATCGGGAAGTTCGGCGGGGAGGGTGGTCACGGCGTGGGGTCTCCTGGGTAGGTCACCAGACTACGAACAACACAATCGGGCAGCCGATTCCGGCCGTCCAGAAATCCCAGTTCGATGAGGAACGAACAGGCCACGACATTGCCTCCCAGCCGCTCGGCCAAGCGGACCGTTGCGGCCGCAGTACCGCCGGTGGCGAGAACATCATCAGCGATCAAGACTCGCTCCCCGGGCAAGACGGCGTCGGAGTGGATCTCGAGCAAATCCGTGCCGTACTCGAGCTCGTATTCCTCGCGCTCGATGCGCCATGGCAGCTTGCCCGCCTTCCGAACTGGTACAAAGCCAGCGCCAAACCGATCGGCGAGCGGCGCCGCGACCACAAATCCGCGCGCCTCGACCCCAAGCACTTTGTCGATCTGCTCCCCCGCAAAGGGCGCAGCAAGCTCGTCGATGACCCGCCGAAACGCAACCGGATGTCCGAGCAATGGAGTGATGTCTTTAAAGACCACGCCTGGCTTAGGCCAATCGGGGATGTCGCGGATGTGATCCGTCAGCCAGGCGACGTCCGTAGTCATCTCCCAATCGTATTGGACGTCAGCGGCGCCCATGGCGCGCTCGGATTCGGCGCCAAGTGTGATTGGCGCTATCGGGTCCGGCGTCGAGGCCGCGGTGCGATCTCGCCCGATGCTCCTGTGCCCGATGATCCTGTGCTCGGCGGTGCCGATTCGGTGGGTGCGGTCCGAGCACTATCGGCACTCGTCTGCGCCTCCTCTGCCGCAACGAGGGTTTCCGCAGCGAGCGTCAGGGAGGCGGTCGGACGCGGTGAACCCGCAGCGCGCCAGCGTTCCATGAGGGTGCGATTGGAAGGTTCGCGCTCCTTCATCCAGTTCAGGATCGGTGTCGCCACGAAAATCGAGGAGTACGCACCAATGACCAACCCCACGAAAAGGGCGATCGCGAACGTTTCGAGTGACTTAGCACCAAACGCGCCGACCCCAATCACCAACAGGCCCGCCACCGGAAGCACGGCAATAAACGACGTGTTCAACGAACGCATCAACACTTCGTTCATCGACACGTTGACCATTGCGGAATACGTCGGCGCAATGTTGGTGCCGAGGAGTACCCGGTTTTCTTTGATCTTGTCGAACACCACGACGGTGTCGTAGAGCGAGAAGCCGAGGATGGTCAAAAACGCGACGACGGTTGCCGGAGCCACTTCCCATTGGAAGAGCGCGTACACCCCGACAGTGATCACGATGTCATGCGCCACCGCAGCGATTGCGGCCAACGCCATACGCCACTCAAAGCGAAGAGAAAGATAGATCGCGATGACAATGAAGAACACGAGGAGCGCCTTGAGCGCATTGCGCGTGACTTGATTGCCCCAGGTCGGACCTACGGTCGAAACGCTGACGGCCGAGTCCGCGACCCCGGCATATTTCGCTAGGGATGCAGATACCTCGATCTGTTTTGGCTGATCGACCGTCTCGAACTGGACCCGAATGGTTGTCGAACCAAGAATCTGCACTTTCGCACCGCTCAAGCCAATGGGATCGAGAACCGCACGCACTTCGGGCACGGACGGCTTTTTGCCTTCGACATTGACGACCCACGCAGTTCCACCTCGAAAGTCGATGCCGAGATTGAGACCGTTGGCGAACAGTGCGATTAACGATACGAGAACCAGCGTCCCCGAAAGCAACGCCCACCGCCACGACCGCCCGACAAAGTCGAACTCGGTGCGCTCGTGGTAGATGTCCGCAAGAGTGTGACGCGTACCATCGGCTTTCATACGCGCACCTCCGGCGCATCGAGGCCAGCCGCGATACCCACAACCGGTGCGCGAACGAGCCCAGGCTTGTGTCCCATCAAGCTCACCATCGGATGCATCACAAAATAGGAGATGAACAAGTCGAGCACCGTCGAGATCAGCAAGAAGAGCGCGAATCCTCGCACTCCCCCTTCCGCCAAGAGATAGATGACGATGGCGCCGATGATG
>JBMOIW010000008.1:0-40696 GCA_049317145.1 Acidimicrobiia bacterium | reverse complement strand
AGCGCCTGTTGCGCCGCGTCCGATCCGTCGGTTGCCACCAGGATGGTGTGGGTGGTCATACGGTTCGCTCCTCGTCGGTGACGGTCGGGGTGGTGGGGGGTTGTGCGCTGTCACTCGACGACGGTGTCGGATCTGGTGCGTGTTCTGTGGTTCCTGTCGTTGCATTGCGCGTGGCGCGCAGCGAAGCGACAACGGTCACGGTCAGGATTGCCGCAATGATCGCCAACGAAATGAACGGGTCAACGTGGTACCAGTTCGACGCGATCATCTTGACGCCGACGTAGAACAAGATCACACCCAGACCCTTGTTGAGGTGCACCAACCGGCCGCGCACCCCTTCGAGGAGGAAATACAAGGCGCGAAGGCCCAGGATCGCCAACGCGTTTGACGAAAAGACGATGAAGCGATCACGACTGACTGCAAGGATCGCCGGCACGGAATCCACGGCAAACACCAAGTCCGTCGCCTCGATGAGCACCAACACTACAAACAGGGGAGTGGCAAGTAGCTTGGCGTTCCTGCGGGTGAAGAGCTTTTGGCCGTCGTATTCCGCAGCAACGGGAACGATGCGGCGCACGAGTCGGAGCACAAGGTTCTTTTCCGGGTGGATCTCTTCGTTGTTGTGAAACGCCACTTTCCATGCGGTGAAAATCAGCAGCCCACCAAAGACAAAGAGCATCCAGCTGAAGCGCTCCAGGAGTTCGGCACCAGCAAAGATGAAGATGGCACGCATCACCAGTGCGCCGAAGATTCCCCAGAACAGCACGCGGTGTTGATATTTGCCGGGTACGGCGAAGTATCCGAAGATCACTGCCCAGACAAAGACGTTGTCGACGGACAGGGATTTCTCGATGATGTAGCCCGTGAGGTACTGCGTTGCTGCGGTGCCTCCGGGGTCGAGCAAAAAGTAGACAACCCCCGTGAATCCAATACCGATCGCGATCCATACCGCAGAGGTGATCGCGGCTTCTTTGATCGAGATGTCGTGCGCATCGCGATGGAGCACGAACAAGTCGAGTAACAGCATCACGACGATGCCGGCGATAAACGCGCCCCATAACCAGATGGGAACGTCGTACTGCAGCTCGGCAGCAGCGTTCGTGGATGCGGCAAGGACGGTGGTCATTGGGTGCTCCGGGTTCGCCAAAGGTGTTGGTACCCGGAGGTCTCTCCCGCCACGCGGGCCGGTGTCGCCGGGCCGAGGCCGAGATGACGACTACACCGTTCGGGGATACTCCCCTCCGATAGCGGCAGAGTGTAGCCACTGGCGGCCAGCACTCCCTCGGCGCCGCTCCGCAAAACGCTCACGGAAACAGCATGTAGCTTTCGTATGACTTGCGTAATGCAAGTGAGGGTGTAGTCTCGCCTCGCTTCGCCGCAACGTCCGTCATCCTCGAAGGAAGCGATCCCATGACGCAACGAGTTCTCGTCACCGGTATTAGTGGTTACGTCGCCCAACATGTCGCCGCCGAGTTGCTCGGCCGTGGCTATGAGGTGGTCGGCACCGTACGTTCGCTTGCAAAGAGCGAATCCCCGAGATCCGCAATCGCTGCGGTGGCTCCGGTTGAAACGCTGACCTTCGTTGAGGCCGATCTCCTCTCTGATGACGGTTGGGATGCCGCGCTGCGCGGGTGCGATTACCTCATGCACGTCGCGTCTCCGTTTTTTCTCGCCGAACCCAAGGACGAAAACGAATTCATTGCGCCAGCGGTCGGAGGCACAAAGCGGGTGTTGAACGCGGCAAAGCGAGCGGGCGTGAAGCGAGTGGTGCTGACATCGTCGGTAGTTGCTATGACTGCGGGAAAACCGAGTGGCCGCTACGGCTCTGATTCATGGTCGGACCTCGATGCCAACATCGGTGCGTATGCGAAGAGCAAGACGTTGGCGGAGCGCACCGCATGGGAAATCGTCGCGGATGGCTCCATGGAACTCGTCGCCATTAACCCCGGATTCGTTCTTGGCCCGTCACTCGGTACCGCCGGCGATGGACAGAGCGTGGCGCTGATCTCCGGGTTGATTGCGGGCAAGATGCCAATGATCCCGGACATTGCGATGGGCATGGTGGATGTGCGCGATGTTGCGCGGTTGCACGTTGCTGCAATGACGGCCACAGGCGCTCCCGGCAAGCGCTTTATCGCTGCGACGGACGAGCCGGTCGCCATGGAACATGTAGCAAGTGTGTTGCGCAACGCCGGCTATAAGAACGTTCCGTCGCGTCGGGTCCCTAGCTTCGCGATCAAAGTGATGAGCGTCTTCGACCGCGAAGCCAAAGGAATGGTGCCGCAGCTTGGCAAAAAGGTCGCCTATGACACGCAGGACACGTACGATGTTCTTGAGTGGCAGCCGACGCCGTTGGAAACAACGCTGGTGGAAATGGCTGCCGCAATAACGCAATAACAAAGCGGTAGGTCCATGGGAAAAGAACTCAACACACCGGCACCCGACTGGCGCTCGGTGTGTCCCATTGCCTCAGGCCTCGACATCCTTGGCGACAAGTGGTCGCTGCTCATCGTGCGCGATCTGATCCAACATGGGACCCGCACCTACTCCGAGTTCGGCGAATCGCCGGAAGGCATTTCCACCAACATCTTGGCGGCGCGGTTGAAGTGGCTTGCTGCGTTTGGCCTCATTGAACACGTCGATCCTGAACGAGCGGCGCGCAACAACGCGTATCGACTTACTCCGAGCGGCCAGGCGTTGCGTCCTGTCCTCGAAGAGCTCGGAAAGTGGTCGCAAACGCATCTCAAGGCGATGCATCCCAAGATCGTTTCCATCGTCTGAGCGCGGCGTGGAACGGCTCGCTTGGCGTTCCATTACTTGTGATTCGCAAGTGACGCAGGTAGATTGCGACTTGCAAGTCAAGTGCCGATGCAGAGGAGTAAAACGAAATGACGGACGACGCAAAGCCTGCGTACGCAATGGTGCAGATCAACATGAAAAACCCCGACGAGTTCATGGAGCGCTACGCGCAACATGTCTTTCCAATTCTCGACGCGTGGGGCGTGGAGATGATCGCTGGGTCTATGACTCCCACGACCAAAGAAGGGGACTTCAGCGGCAACTGGGCTGCTGTTTTGCGGTTCCCCAGCATGGAAGTTGCTGAGCGCCGGTATCACTCCGCGGATTACGAGCCGTACTTGAATCTGCGCCTCAACGAGCTCACCGACTTCACCAACCTGGTCTTCGTAGAAGGCCGCTAATGCCTTCTCGCCCAGGCTCAGCAGCACGGTTGTAATGCTGTGCCACGGCTGCGAACGAGATGCGAGGGCGGGACGATCATCGTCGAGATCTCCGGGTTCGCCAAGATTGTTGGTGCCCGGAGATCTCTTCCGCCACGCGAACCGGCACGCCAATCGGAGACCAAAGACAAGCGATCACCCTCTGGAGATGCCATGAGCTCCGCGTGCCGCGAAAACTTGTGCGCCCGTTGGAAGGAGCGTCAACCCTTGGACATTGGAACATCGGCGACATGGCGCCCGTCGAAGCGCAGATGCTCGCATCGGCTGTGTCGGTGCGCGGCCAGTGGCGCTTTGAACGTCTCGAAGGGGCCGGACACTGGATCCCGCTCGATGCCCCAGGCGTGCTCAATGCCCTGCTCCTCGGGTTGTTGGTGAGTCGATCGGCCTGGATTTCGCCGTTCCGTAAAGAATCTCGGCTTCAAAACCGATCATTTTGTTACGGGTTGGCGGCGCTGGCTCAAGGAGGAGCGATGCTTTCGATGCAGGTTGCGGTGGTGCGAGCGTGCGCCATGTTTATTGCGGTAGCGGCGATGTTGGCCCTGGCGTGGGGCACGACGGTAACCCCATAACTTCCCTGCCGTCGCTTGAGCAATCTCAGGTTCTGGGTGCATACGTCGTGTGCGCCTAATTCGCTTGATTCGCTCGACGCGCCCTTTCATACTCACCCAATGTCTTCTCAAGATGAATTAGATCCATGGTTGCCGACGCCGGAACCTGCCGGTTCGGCAGTTGTATCCCGCCCAACGGTCGTCATGCCGGAACTAGCGGGTTCTGTTTCTTCTCCCGAAGCAAGCACCGAAACGAAACACGACGATGGCATCGAGTCCGATGGCATTGAGCCCGATGGCATTGAGCCCGATCGTGCTCAAGCGCTTGACCCGGCAACGTCCGCTGATTTTCCGAGGATGTTGCCGAACGCGAATCCTCCGATGAGCCCGGCAAGCCGACTTCGTCAAGGAATGAAGTGGGGTACACGGACCGTCGCTGCGATCGTGGGAATCCAAGTCGTTGCCGGTGTGGTCTCCGGTGGTTGGGCGGCGATCATTCCCGTTACGGTCATGGGCGGAGCCCTCATTCTCGGCGGTACGGTCGCCATTACGGCGTTGAATCGCCTGGCGCCTGCAGGCAGAGGCATAAAGAAGTTGTTCCTCAAAGCGCGAGAAACTCGGGCAGCCGGTAAAGACCGAGGGAGCATTGACCTCGGTGTCGACCGAACGCAAGACCTATCGCAAGACCGTTCCGAGGCGAATGAGGAGTTGGTGCAAACCCAACCCGAAGCGCATGACGCATTAGAACAACCGGCCGAACTCGCTGCGGAGAACCCTTCGCTCGCCGAACTTGTGAGCGGTACGAACAACCCTGTCCCGATTCAGACGGTTGAGCCCACCAAAGAGCTCGCTACCGAGGTGACCGAAACCGCCCTGGATGGTGTTGCTGCCGGTGACATTGTGGATCTCACTGCGAGCGAGCCGATGGTGTCTCCGGTGGTTGCACCGCGCCCAACACGGCGCATCGTGAACGGTGTTGAACTTTCCGACGCCCAAGCCCGCGTATACGACACCGTCGACATTGCGGTGAGTGCAATGGGTGCGCACGTTGCGTACGACGATGGCGTGGTCCACATCACGCCGCACGCGGACCCGAGACTCCTCAAGACCTTTGTCGATCAGGCAATAAAGCACGAGGTCGAGTACCTCCGACCGGAGCATCAATCGCTGATTGAGAATCATCTCAACGAGCTTCGCGATCAGTACGCACCGTTGGCGACGGAGTCATACTTGAAAAAGGTAACGAATGGTCTGGAGTCCTCGCTGGAGAGTGTCCAGCAGGCGATGGTCAATCTCGGAATAACGGGCGTCTCGATCGAGGCGAGTCGCTCACAAAACACGGTGGGGGTCTCGCTATGAACGAATTTGCAGTCACGTGTGTCGCGTCCGGTAATGCGATTGTTCCCGTGGATTTGGGCGTAAAAGTTACCGAACTGCTGTACACGCTAAAAGAGTTCGGTCCGATTGGTCGCAGTGCGAATGACGGCACCTCGTACCAAGCGACCCTGGTCGTGGAAGCGACCTCCGAAGAGGAAGCTCGGCGCATTGCGGTCTCCGCGATGATGATGGGCGCAACGTCGGCTCGCCTGCCGGGCTGGCCGATCCGCGCTTCGGAGTGCTTCGTCCTCGCCCCGCTGCCCTCGTAGCGGAGTTCGCAGCCGATAATGTGCGCGGCATGGGGCATGCGACTTCCAGTACCTGTGTTCGCTGTCGAATCGAAGCGCTGATTGTCGACTATGCCGCATTGAACGATGCATGTGACATCGCTGGCCTCACGCAGATCTTCACGGAAGACGCTCGTTTCGAAGTGCGAACCCCAGATGGTTCGATCGACGTGTGGAATGGTCGACCGCAGATCTTGGAGCAACTCGAAGACGCGCTGCGGGGCAAACAGCAGTTCCACAGTATGAGCAACGTCCGAATCCTCGAAGAGGAAGCCTCCGGATTTACTGTCGAAAGTTGCCTGCTGCTGGTGCACACCCCGCCCGGAGCAACGCCAACGCTGCAACTCACTGCGACGTATCGCGATCGCATCGTCGAGCGGGATGGCGCGCTGCGATTCGCAGAACGCTGTGTCACCGTTCACTAGCCACCGCATCGAGCGACGACCACAAAGCGTCTAGCGCCGGTTTCTTGCATCGGTACAACGGGCACAGCTGGCCTGTCACTCGAAGCTGGAGGCCCGATGAACGAACAACGCACTGCGTGGACCGGATGGATTGTGTTTGCATCCGTCCTGATGATGATCACCGGAGCGCTCAACGCGTTCTCCGGGATAGTGGCGGTGGTCAGCAAGAACTGGTTCGTCTGGAGTAACCAAACCAATTTGTATATGAACTTCACGGCATGGGGATGGACACACTTCGCCATCGGGTGTTTGGTATTTCTCGCCGGTTTGGGCTTGCTCACTGGCAACATCTGGGCGCGTGCCGCCGCAGTGTTGTTTGCTTCGATCAGTTTGATTGGCAACTTCTTGTGGCTACCGTCATATCCCTTTTGGGCCTTGACCGTGATGGTGCTCGACGCGCTCATCATCTATGCGGTCTGTGCACATGGGGGTGAGATGAAGGTTGCTGCACCGGAAACGATCATCGACGTCACTGGTGCCCCGACGCGTCCGGTTGTGCAACCGTCCCCATCGGCTCGCAACGAGACGCGTGCCGGGGTGCCGAAGGTATAACCGGCGACGCGGTTTCCTGCGGATGCGGGGTCGGCGCGCAAGCGTGCGACCCCTTCATCGCGTCCGGCGATAGTGTGCGGCCCAGGTCGTTTCAAAAAGGGGCCCTCATGCGTCGAGCACGGTTCGGAGTTGGTTGTTGCGTCGTTGTTGCCGCCGTTGGGCTCGCAGCCTGTGGTGGCTCCGGTAAGAGCTCTTCGAGTGACGGCCAAGCGGCAAACACTTCGAATTCGGCGAACGCTGCAAACGGCAAAGACATCACCTGTAGTTCGCTAAACACCACAGCAGCGCAAGCCATCGTGGGTGGTCCGATCGATGAACCGAAGCCTGCGAGCACGCCGAGCACGGGATGCTCGTGGTACCTCAAGACCGATGACCTCTCGGTGCACGGCATAACCGCGCTCAACACCTCGACGGTGGTGTTTGACGGCACCAAACGTGCCCAAGCCAGCGCGGACGTGCAAAAGATGTTCACGTATGAATCGGTGTCCGGAATTGGTGATGACGCGTTCTTCCAGATGCCGGCTACGCCCCCGAAGAGCTCCTTGGTCGCTCAGGCCATCTTGCTGGTCAAGCAAGGCAACCACGCCTACAACATCAGCGTGACCAAGAAGGGCGCGTCCCTCGACGAGATCAAGGCAATGGAGAAGCAAGCGGCGAGGGAACTCCTTCAGGGATAACTGGTGCCACGGTCCAAAGCGGCTCGGAAATCTCGGTACAGTGCCGGCACGGCTACCGGAGGTGAGGCATGGGGGAGCAGACCGTTGTCGTCGAACGCCCGGACGGTCGGGTCGTGTGTTGCGACTCGGCCTATGACGCAACGGAAGCCAATCGCGACCGCGACGTCGTGGTGAACTCGTCGTACAGCGGAGTCCTGCCTGCGCGCTTCGTCGCTGAACATCATCCTCGCGGTGCGATCGGCATGGACTGCGCCGTCGGTCCGGAGGGTTCCGCAATTGCCGGCCTCTGGTTCTACGAAGCCGCGCGTATACCGGCGGCGACGGCGGATGTGATGACTGCTCATCTCGGGGATGGCGTGCATCTCTACGAGCACGGGGTCATCAGTTTCCGCAACGAACTCGCCGCAAGTTGTGGTGTGGGAGTCGGCATGTCCGTGCGCGAAGCCGCTGAGTTGTTGTTGACGCGCACTCCCGAGATGCGCGCCGCCTCCGCCATAACCAACCGGACAGTGATGGAAACGTTGCCCAACGGTCGCCAACTCATCTGCACGGATTCCATCGCTTTCGGTTTGCCCGAAGATGTCAATAACGTGTTGCTGACCGCCGGGCATACGGGACGGAGCGCGGTGCCGTATCTCTTGTCGGTGCGTCCATTCGGGTTCATTTGCTCCGACGGTGGGCGCGGTGGAGACGATTCGGGCCTGAGCGGCCTTGGCATCGTGGAAGCAGAAGGCCTCTGTGGAGCAACGGTGGACGCGAAATCCGCGCGCATGGGGGATGGCCTGAGTACATGGCACGACGGCATCATCAGCGCCTGCAATGCTGGAGCAAGAGCCAAAGGAGTCACCGTAGGGATGCGCGCACCAGAAGCGGCGCGTCTTCTTGCGGCCGATTAACAACGTGCAGGTCGAACGGGAGTAGCAATGCCAGAAGAAGCGCCTCTCCTCAACGAAGAAGCGGACCATCCGCACGAGATCGCATTTGAGAACGATCGTGGTCGCATCGTGCTGATGGATTCAATGCGCTATGTCGATGCGCGTAACGGCTCCGACGTCGTTGTGGCCTCGTCGTACTTGGGTGTGCTCCCGGCTCGCCTTGCTGCACCGCACACCCCGCGTGCGGTTATTGGGCACGATGGCTGTGTCGGCAAAGACGGTGCCGGTATCGCCGGTCTGGGATACCTCGAAGCGTTGGGCATTCCCGCGGCGACGGCTGCCGGCATGTCCGCAGAACTCGGCAACGGTCCAGATCTGTACGAACACGGGGTCATCTCGTATATGAACATCCTGGCAGAACGCCTCGGCGTTACCGAAGGGATGTCCGTGCGCGACGCCGCGCAGGTGCTCCTTAACGGTGACATTGCCGACACCACACCAGGAACGCGCATTCGCCGCGAGGTAATGGAATCTCACGACGACCGCGCAGTGGTCGTGACCGATTCCATCGTGTTTGCATTGCCCGAAGACCACGGTCGCAACGTGCTCGTGACCGCCGGGCACACTGGTCGCAGTGGCGCAAGTTTCGTCAAAGAAGTGATGCCGTGGGGCTTTATTTCTGCCGACGGTGGCCGAGCCAAGAACGACTCCGGAATATCGGGACTGCAGACCACCGAGGAACTCGGCATCCCGGGAGCGACCTATGACGTATTTACTGCGCCAATCGGCGACGCGTGCAAAGCGTACGCCGATGGACGCATTTCTGCACTGAACGCCCACGCCCACGCCCGCGGCGTATACATCGGGCAGCCGGTGCGTGAAGCTGCGCATTGTCTGCTGGTAAGTGAGGCCAAAGGCGGTACGCAACTAACGGGAAGGTTGCACTCCGCAAGCCCGGTCCTCGATCGCGGTGAGCTCTCTGCGTTGGCACCGAAATTCGCCGAGGGGCTTGCGCGCGTTCGAGATGTCACCGATGAAGACGGCGCGCTGCCCGCAAAATCGAAAGCGTTGTTTATGGCGGCAGCCGCAGCCGTCAAAGGGCACACCGAAATGTGTGCACGCGAACTGGGACGCGCCTACCGCCTTGGCGTCAGTCTCGTGGACGCCCGTGGCGCATCGTTGGCGGTCCTGATTTCGCGCGGTGAGGCGGTGTACGAGCGTTTTGCTCGCGCCATCGACGTCGTCTTTGGCGAACGGAGTCCTCGCGGCGCGCAAATCGGTGGCCAGTATGAGATGACGGCGGACACGGCTTGCGAGTACTTCGTCTCGTACTTCGGCCATGTGCCGGAGTACATCGCATTCATGGCCGCGCAGGCACCGCGTGCGTTGGAAGGCTATGCCTTGATGCGCGAATGGGCGCTGGCAGAAAACCCACTCGGAATGCGTGACGTCGAGCTACTGCTTTGTACCGTCAATGCGGCCGAGTTCGCACCCCGTTTCATTGCGGTGCATGCGGGGGGCGCACGCCGCGCCGGAGCAACGGATGCGCAACTCGCCGAGGCAGCAATTTGTGCCATCCCCGTCGCGGGTGTTGCGGCCTGGTTGCCGGCGGCGGATGCAATCGCCGAGAGTGCCTCCCAGTGATGCCGCACGAGACAGCGGACGTTTTGGTGCGCCCGCTACCCGAGCCGAACGCGTTGACACAGCCGTTTTGGGAAGCCGCGGCGCGTCATATGTTGGTGCGGCCGGTGTGTGGGCGATGTGCTCGAAGTTTTTTCACGCCCCAGGTCGCGTGTCCGCATTGTGGAAGTGAGGACTGGGAGTATCGAGAGAGTTCCGGGCGCGGGCTGGTGTATTCGATGACCACGATTTACCGGCCGCCACTTCCGGCATTTGCGGCGCCGTACACCTTGGCGATCGTTGATCTTGAGGAAGGCTGGTCGATGTTGAGCCGGGTGGTCGGCTGTGCCGCAGAGGATGTGCACATCGGAATGCGCGTACAGGTCACCTGGGAGGATGCGGCACCCGGTGTTGCGCTACCGAATTTCAAGCCCGAAGGAGCGTCATGACCGTTGGTCTTGCTACTCGACGTAACCGACTGCGGGACCCGCAGGGCCTTGCCGTCTTTGATGGCACGCGCGAGCTGACCCACACCGAGCTCGATCAACGTTCCAACCGGATTGCCAACCTGTTGTTGGATCGCTACGGACTCGAGCACGGCGCCAAAGTCGCATTGATGGCGCCGAATCGCCTCGAAGTGGTCGAAGTCTTGGCCGGAATTGCAAAAGCCGGCGACGTGTACCTCGGTCTGAACTTTCGCATGGGCGAAACCGAACTGCGTTCGATCTTCACCACCGTAGGTCCTCGGGTGATCATCACCGCGGGTGAGTACCGCGAGATCTCCGAGCTCCTCGGTGCGGAGTTCAATATTTCGGTGATCGATCTCGACGATTCGGGTCCCAACGGATATGCCGCTCAGTTGCAAGCTGCTTCGGACACCGAATCGCCAGTGTTACACCGCATCGACGTCGAAGACGATTTTTACATCGTGCCGACCAGCGGGACCACCGGGCTCCCGAAGGGTGTGGAGTTCAGCCATCGGGCGTCGCTTACTCATGGTGCACTCACGATCATCGAATACGAAATCTCTGCGTCGACGCGTTACGTGATTCAGATTCCGCACAACTCGAGCGTGAACATCACGATCGTTCCGTGTCTGATGGCCGGGGCCGCCATTGGCTTTCTGGATAGCCGCGGGTTTGTCCCGGAAGGGTTCGTGCACGAAGTGGAATCGCGGCACGTGACGCATAGCTTCTTGGTTCCCACGCAGCTCATGCGCGTGCTCGCCGATCCGCCGGACCCCAAGCGCCTCGCATCGCTCGAGACCCTCGGGTACGGCTCGTCGCCAATCTCGCCGGATCGCTTGGGCTCGCTGATCGAGCTGTTCGGACCCAAGTTCATTCAGCTGTACGGTATGGCGGAGATCGCATCGATCGGTACGTTGTTGCGCAAGGGTGATCATCTCGACGCGCTTGGTGCGCACCCAGAGCTGCTCGCATCCGCAGGAAGCCCGTCGCTCCTTATGGATGTGCGCGTGGTCGATGACACGGTGACCGATCTCGGAGTGCGCGAGCGCGGCGAGGTCATTTTCGCAGGTCCGTACACGATGCGCGCGTATTACAACGATCCGCAGCGCACCGCCGAAACGCTCATCGACGGATGGGTGCACTCGGGAGATATCGGTGAATGGGACGACCGCGGGTACTTGTACATCGTGGATCGCAAGAAGAATCTCATCATCCGCGGTGGACTCAACATCATTCCCACCGAGATCGAAAACGTCATCTATCGCCACGACGGAGTGCTCGAAGTCGCGGTCATTGGCGTCCCCGACGAAGAGTGGGGCGAGGCCATCCTCGCCGTCGTTGCGGCAAAACCCGGAGTGCAGATGGATCCGAACGAGATCCTTGCGTTGTGCGCAAATTCGGAACTCACGTCCATTAAACGACCCGAGCGCGTGGAGTTCGTGGAGAGCTTGCCCAAGAACGCGGTCGGCAAGATCGAGAAGCGGACCCTGCGCGACATGTACTGGACCGGAAGCAGGAAAGTGTGAGCCATCCGTTCCACGACATTGCGATCGTCGGCGTTGGGGCAACGCACCAAGCACGCGCCTTGGAGTGCTCGACATTGCACGCGTGTCTCGAGGCCGCGCAGCTTGCGCTGGCCGATGCCGGATTGCGCGTGAGTGACATCGACGGAATCTGTGCGCGTTGGCCCGGACCCGGAGGCACCGTGTTCCATCCCGGTTCCGCCGACTGGGCCAAGTTGCTCGGTATCCCGTTGCGGTGGATTGGGGACACCTACCCGCAAGGGGTTCCAGCGCTGCTCGACGCAGCGGCCGCCATCGCTACCGGCCTTTGTCACACCGTCTTGATTGTTGGCGGGCAGGCGGGTCTGGCCCGGGATGGGACGGTGGCGTCGTACACCCGTCCGGAAAACGAGTTCACCGAAATCTGGGGCGCAATGACTGCCGCACATTTTGCGCTTGTCGCCAATGTGTATCTCGATCGCTATGCGCCGGATCGTCTCCGCCTCGCCAACGTTGCTGCAACCATTCGTAACGCCGGATCAGCGAACCCGAATGCGGTGATGTTCGAGCGCGGTCCGTACACCGCGCAGGACATCTTGGATGCGCCGATGGTGGCAACGCCGTTTTCGCGTTTGGACCTCTGCTTGGCCACTGAAGGCGCGGCTGCAGTGATCGTGACCTCCCGGGAGCGCGCCCGTGATGGTGCGGCGGACCCCATCCGGATCCTTGGTGGCGGGACGGAGTGGTATCGCCAGCAATATGTTGATCCGCCGCGTTTCGACGAGATCTACGACGTGGGAACACGCGCCGCCGCTGCCGCGATGGCGATGGCGGGAGTGACGCCGCAAGACATTGATGTGTGTGAGCTCTACGACATCAACACGTTCGAGATCGTGCGCCAACTCGAAATTCTGGGGTTCTGCGGCGTTGGGGAAGGTACGGACTTCGCGAACGATGTTGGGATCGGAGTCGATGGCGGATGCCCAGTCAACACCGACGGCGGACTGATGTCGTACAGCCACATCGGGTGGGGTGGCCCCCAACTCAAGATCGTCGAAGCGGTGCGGCAACTGCGCGGCACCGCCGGATTCGGCCAAGTCGCTGACGCCGAAATCGCAATCGCGTGTGGCGCCGGCTCAGGTGCGCAGTACCACAACAGCGTGATTCTGGGTCAAAGCGATTAGGTCGGTCGGCATACGCGCATGATCCGTTGAGGTCCGAACGGCTGCGTATGGTGCGTGGTTTTGGGGATATACGCAGTACACTTCTGGCCCATAGCGGTCGAATACAGCCGTAGGCGTGGAGTCGACCACAGGAGGACACCATGGCCAAGGTCGAAATCGGGAGTCATGTGCCGTTTGCGATCGACGCGGACAGTCCGCTCGTGTCGCATGGACTCCTCCCGGATCCCGAACCCCGTCCGGTGCGGTACACGATCATCTCGGTGGATGATCATCTTGTCGAACCACCGGACATGTTTGAAGGTCGGTTGCCCGCGAAATACCAAGCCGACGCACCTCGTGTCGTCGAGTTGGAAAACGGGGCCGAAGCATGGTCGTTCGATGGTCAGCTCTATCTGCAGATCGGGTTGAACGCGGTTGCCGGTCGACCCCGCGAAGACTGGAACATGAAGCCCACGCGCTTTGATCAGATTCGCCCGGGCTGTTGGCAGATCAAAGAGCGCATCCGCGACATGGACATAAACGGCGTTTGGGCGTCCGCCAATTTCCCATCTCAGATCGCCGGATTTGCCGGGACGGTCTTTGCGCGTACCAAAGATCCGGAACTCGGCATCGCGACAATGCGCGCCTGGAACGACTGGCTCTTCGAGGAGTGGTATTCACCCTTCCCCGAACGCATCATTCCGATGGGCATTACCTGGTTGATGGACCCCGAACTGGGTGCCGAAGAAATCCGACGTAATGCGGCGCGGGGTTTTACTGCGGTCACTCTGCCGGAGCAGCCGCATCGTCTCAACTTGCCATCGGTGTTCTCCGGGTATTGGGACCCAATCATTCGCGCGTGCGTTGAAACCGAGACGGTCATCGCGTTGCACGTGGGATCATCGGGGTTACTTCCGTCGCCGGACGACGCTCCGAAACTCGAGATGGCCGCAACCATGTTCCCGCTGCAGTCGGCCCAGACTGCAGCCGAATGGATCTGGAGCGGAATCCCGACGCGGTTCCCCGACGTGAAAGTCACCCTGTCCGAAGGCGGCATCGGTTGGGTCCCGATGATGCTCGACCGGCTCGAGTACATGTTCCAGCAATCCGGATATGACCGAAGCGTCTGGGCCGACCCCGATTTCTCGCCGGCCGAGATCCTGTTGCGCAACTTCTATTTCTGCAGCATCGATGATCCGACGACGTTCGCGGTACGCGACCGGATCGGCGTGGATCACATCATGGTGGAGGCGGACTATCCCCATGCTGACTCCTCCTGGCCGGACACCCAGGATTACGTGGCGCGCATGTTGCGTCACGTCGACAACCTTGAAGACATTCGCAAGATCACCCACCGCAACGCGGCGCAGGTGTTCCGCCACCCGTTGCCGCCGCATCCGGTGCCGTAAGGATCGAGACACGCCGGTGGGATCGGCGTCCGCCGACACAATGCATTGACTTCGAAGGAGCAGCAATGGAAAACATTGATTTCCAACGCAAAATCGCAATGGCCGCCCGTGCACTGGCCGAATGGGGTGTCGGCGATTCGATCGGCGGACACATCTCGTTGCGTGTTCCAGGAGAGGACGCGTACTGGACCCACATCTTGGATCCCACGCTCGAAGAGTTGCGACCGGAACATGTCGTCAAGCTTGATTGGGATAACAACGTTATCTATGGCGAAGGATTCATTAGCCCTGGTATCGACTTTCACTCCGGGATTTATCAGATGCGTCCGGACGTCAATGCCATCGTGCACACGCACGGTCCGTGGACGACAGCGTTCGCGGCAAAGTATCGCCCGCCGAAGATGTACCAGAACCTCTGCACGTTCTTTTATAAGAACTGTGCGATCGCTCCAGATGACAACATCGCGCAGATCGGTCCGGTGCTCGGGGACAACACCACGGTGCTTATTCCGTGGCACAGCGGGATTACCGTTGGATCCAATCTTGGGCGAGCAACCGCGCTTAACATTGTTCTCGAGATGGTCGCCGAGCTCGACGTTCGCCTCAGTGGAACAGATGCCACCGAAATGCCGGAAGAACGGTGCGAGGACATCCGTAAGCTCGTCGAGTCTGCCGGGTATCTCGAGCGGATGTGGCAGCTCAGTTTGCGCAAGATGGAGCGAACAATGAAGAGCGCAGACGCCGTCGATCCGTTCCCGATCGACGACTGGCGAACCTTGTTCCCCTTCGGTTCGTAACGATCCTCCGGGATTTCCCAGCCGCTGCGACAATCCGGAAATACCGGTCTATTCCTCGCGCTGCGTGCCGAATAGGGCTGTGGCGGGTCGTACGATGGTGCGACCCAGCCCGAGGACTGCAATGACCGATTCAGTACTGCACGTCCCCAAGTACCCGGTGCGGTTTGTGACCGCAACGGCGCTTTTCGATGGCCACGATGCGGCGATCAACATCATGCGACGCATCCTCCAGCAACAAGGGGCGGAGGTCATCCATCTCGGCCACAACCGCTCGGTGAGCGAAATCGTCGACGCCGCAATTCAAGAAGACGTGAACGGCATCGCAGTCAGCTCCTATCAGGGTGGGCATAACGAGTTTTTCACGTACCTCGTGGATCTGTTGCGCGAGCGAGGTGCCACCGGCATTCGGGTGTTTGGGGGTGGTGGTGGCGTCATCGTCCCCGACGAAATCGCGTCGCTTGAGGCGTACGGCGTTGCTCGAATCTTTTCACCCGAAGACGGCGCGCAACTCGGCCTCGCCCGCATGGTGAACACCATGATCGAAGCCTGCGATGTGGACCCGGCCACCCTTGTTCCCGCGAAGTTCGCGGCGGTCACGAGTGGCGACACGCGAGCATTGGCCCGAGCGATTACCGAGATCATGACTCCCGGGGCACTACCCGAGTGGATCGATTCGGCACGCCGGATTGCAGCCGATCGCGCGGTGCCGGTTATCGGTATCACCGGCACCGGGGGATCCGGGAAGTCGTCGCTGACTGATGAACTTGTGCGGCGCGTTCGCCTCGATCAACGCGACGCGTTGCGGATTGCGATCGTGGCCATCGATCCAACCCGGCGGCGCGGCGGGGGAGCATTGCTGGGCGATCGCATTCGCATGAACGCAATCGACCATCCGAATGTGTTTTTCCGCTCGTTGGCCACACGTGGTGATAGCGAAGTTCCCGAACATCTCGATGCAGTTATCGCAACCGTGAACGCAGCCGGATACGACCTGATTATCGTCGAAACCCCCGGAATTGGTCAGGGCGATGCTGGCATCGTCGGGCACGTCGACGTCCCGATTTATGTCATGACTCCCGAGTTTGGGTCGGCGAGCCAGCTCGAGAAGATCGATATGCTCGATTTTGCCGAAGCGGTGGTAATCAACAAGTTCGACCGACGCGGTGGCGAGGACGCCGTGCGTGACGTGCGACGCCAGTATGCGCGCAACCGTGAACTGTTTCAGATCGATCCGACCGAACTCCCGGTGTTTGGCACCATCGCATCGCGGTTCAATGACGACGGTGTTACTGCGCTGTATCAACATCTGGGTCCCCGGCTGTTGGGACTCGGACTGACGCTCCAGACCGGCGCGCTTGCGCCGGTCGACACCAAAACCTCGACCGGTGCCCATGTCATCGTCCCTGCGGCGCGATCGCGGTACCTCGCCGAAATCGCGGAATCCATTCGCGCGTATCACGAGGTCACCGATCAACAAGTTGCGGCAGTACGGCGCGTGCATGCGCTCGAAACTGCGCACGATTTGGTGAGCGACACTGCCGCGGGCCCGGTGCTCGCCGATCGGGTCGCAACGGCGCGCCTGGCGGTAATGCCCGAAACCGCACCGCTCTTAGCGGCGTGGCCGGAGGTCGCGGCGCAGTATCGCGATCCTTTACAGACCTATCGATCGCTGTCGGGAACTTGCGTTCCCCACGTTGTCGTACCCGACTTCGGTGAACCCGGAGCGCTGCTCAAGTTCTTGCGGTCCGAAAACCTTCCCGGCCGGTTTCCTTTTACGGCTGGGGTGTTTGCGTTCAAACGTCCGGACGAGGATCCGACGCGGATGTTCGCAGGCGAAGGCGATCCGTTCCGCACGAACGCCCGATTCCATCTCTTAGCTGCAGATGCTCCGGCGACCCGGTTGTCCACGGCGTTTGATTCGGTGACCCTCTATGGCTGTGATCCCGATGAGCGCCCCGATATCTACGGCAAGGTTGGTAACTCCGGAGTTTCGGTGGCGACGCTCGACGACATGAAAGCGCTCTACGCCGGATTCGATCTCGATGATCCCAAAACTTCGGTATCGATGACGATCAATGGACCTGCCGCAACGGTGCTCGCCATGTACTTCAACACCGCAATCGACGCAGCGGTCGAACAATTTGTGGCGACCGAAGGACGGGAGCCCAGCGCGGAAGAGTCGGCTCGGATTCGCGCCGAGGTGCTGCGAACGATGCGCGGCACGGTGCAAGCCGATGTCCTCAAAGAGGACCAGGGGCAAAACACCTGCATACTCTCGACCGAGTTCTCGCTCGGACTTATGGCGGACGTGCAGGAGTGGTTCGTCGCCAACCAGGTCCACAACTTCTATTCGGTTTCGATTTCGGGTTACCACATCGCTGAAGCTGGAGCGAATCCCATCTCGCAGCTCGCCTTTACGTTGGCGAACGGGTTTACCTACGTAGAGGCGTATCTCGCGCGCGGTATGGACATCGATGACTTCGCGCCGAACTTGTCGTTTTTCTTCAGTAACGGTATGGATCCCGAGTACAGCGTGCTCGGCCGCGTGGCGCGGCGCATTTGGGCGGTGGCGATGCGGGACAAGTACGGCGCGAACGAACGTTCGCAAAAGCTGAAGTACCACATTCAGACTTCAGGCCGTTCCCTGCATGCCCAAGAGATCAACTTCAACGACATCCGCACCACGCTTCAAGCCCTGATTGCGATCTACGACCACTGCAACAGCCTGCACACCAACGCCTACGACGAAGCGATCACCACGCCAACCGAGGAGTCGGTACGACGGGCGTTGGCAATTCAGCTCATCATCAATCGGGAATGGGGAGTGGCAAAGAACCAAAATCCCAACCAAGGTTCGTACCTGTTTGAGGAACTCACCGATTTGGTCGAAGAAGCGGTCTTGGCCGAGTTCGAGCGCATTAACGAACGGGGCGGCGTGTTAGGAGCGATGGAACTCGGGTACCAGCGGGGCCGTATCCAAGATGAATCCATGCTCTACGAACAAATGAAGCACGATGGATCGCTGCCGATCGTCGGGGTGAACACCTTTCGTCGCGCCGGCGATTCCGTTATGCCCGAAGTGGAGCTCCGCCGTTCGACGGAAGCGGAGAAGTGCGGTCAACTCGAACGTTTGCGGGAGTTCCAATCGCGTAACGCTGCCGAGCGTCCAGCTGTGCTCGAACGTCTTCGTCAGACTGCGCTTGCCGGAGACAACGTTTTTGCGGTGCTGATGGATGCGGTGCGGGTTTGCACGTTGGGCGAGATCACCAATGCGTTGTACGAAGTGGGTGGGCGTTACCGACGCAACGTGTGAATCGCGGCGTCGAGGCGCCGCAGTGCACTGGGAGTGCGAACGCCCCACCAAAACAGATCTTTTCCGTCAATGCGTTGCACCGGTGCAATTGCTGCCAACTCGCGCAGATGTTCGGCGCGAAATGCATACGGCTCGGACGGTACAAGGATCGCGACTGGGTGTTGGGCCCGGACGTACTCAAGGGTGACCTCCGGATAGCGATCCGAACTGGCTGGGGCGATTGCTTGCCAGCCCAGACGGCTCAAGAGCGATGCGCCATAGGTGTTGGGTGCGATGGTCATCCAGGGTCGGCGCCATATCGGCACAAACACCGGCAGTTGCGCCCGAGGAGTAAGCGATGGATCAGGAGTCGGTCGGAACGGGATTCCCACCGCTTCGGCGAGTCGCTGGAGTTCGGGGGCGACATCCTCGATGACCGTGATGTCGATTGCGTGGACCCGAAGACCGGCACTTCGGAGTGCATCCGCGTCTTCGCGGCGATTCTCCTCGGTGTTCATCACCACAAGGTCGGGCCGCAAGGCGCCAATAGTGGCGAGGTCGGGGTTCTTGGTGCCACCCACCGATTGGTATTCGGGTTGTTCGCAGAATCGCGTGACGCCAACTGGGGTAATTCCCCAGGCAAGCAGTGTCTCGGTTGCCGAGGGAACGAGGGAAACCACACGCATCATGATTCATTTATCACAAGGGTCGCGGCAGTACGATTCGGGACAACACTTTGGGGGATGTTGTGATCACACTGGTTGGTGTTGTTGGCTGCGGATTAATGGGATCTGGTATCGCCGAAGTTGCCGCGGCATCCGGTGCCGACGTGATGGTGATTGAAGCGACTCCGGCTGCCGTCGACGCCGGTCAGGCGCGGATCGAAAAGTCCGTTCAGCGGGCCGTCACCGCTGGAAAACAACCCGAGGACTATGCTGCGAAGGTCCTGGGCAATGTGCGTTTCGCCACCGATATCGATGCGCTTGCGGATCGCGAGATCGTCATCGAGGCCGTCATCGAGAATGAATCCGCGAAGCTCGAAGTATTCGAAAAACTCGATGCGGTGCTCGAAAATCGCGAGGCGATCCTTGCGACCAATACCTCGTCCCTCTCGGTGACCCGCCTTGCCCGGGTCACGACGCGCCCCGAATACGTTGTGGGATTGCACTTTTTCAACCCGGTTCCTGTGTTGCCGCTCGTCGAGGTCGTGGAATCGCGTCTCACGGATGCAGAAACGCTGACCCGCACCGAATCGTTTGCGACGAATCAGCTTGGCAAGACGGCGATCCGGGCGCAGGACCGCGCCGGCTTCGTGGTCAATGCGCTGCTCGTGCCGTACGTCCTCTCGGCGATTCGGATGTACGAATCCGGGTTTGCCAGCGCGGCGGACATCGATCAGGGGATGGTGCTCGGATGCGCCCATCCGATCGGACCGCTGGCGCTCGCCGACCTCATCGGGCTCGATACTGCGGTCGCAGTCGCAGAATCCCTCTACGCCGAGTTCAAAGAGCCGTTATATGCACCGCCCCCGCTGTTGCTGCGGATGGTGGAAGCCGGTCAACTCGGCCGCAAATCCGGCCAAGGGTTCTTCGAATACTCCCGAGGAGGCGCATGATTACTGAAGAGCACCGTATGTTGCGCAACGCAATTCGTTCCTGGGCCGAAAGCGAGGTTGCGCCCAACGCGGCGCGGGCTGACGAGGATGCCGAGTTTCCGAAAGCGTCCTGGGAGTCCTACGTTGCCAGCGGGTTTGTGGGCATGCAGTATCCCGAGGCGTATGGCGGCCAGGGTGCCGATGGTGTGTCGGTTGCGATTCTCATCGAAGAAGTTGCACGCGTGTGCGCGTCGTCATCGCTGTTCGTGCTGATCTCGAAGCTGGCGACCTTTCCGTGGATTGGCTTTGCGAGCGAGGAACTGAAGGCAAAGTATCTCCCCGAAATTGCATCGGGTCGCAGTCAGGGTTCGTATTGCCTATCGGAGGCCGACGCGGGCTCCGATGTTGCGGCGATGAAAACACGTGCGGTTCGTGACGGCAACGATTACATCCTGACGGGAAGTAAATGCTGGATCACCAACGCCGGTGTCAGTGACCTCTACACCGTGTTCGCGAAAACGGATTCCGATGCCGGAAGCAAGGGCATCAGTTGTTTTCTCGTCGAAGCCGAGCAGGGAGTGCAGATCGGGAAGCTCGAACACAAGCTCGGCGTGCGCGGCAGCCCCACCGGCGAAATCATTCTGGATGAGGTACGTATTCCCGCCTCGCAGCGTATTGGCGAAGAGGGTGAAGGGTTTCGCATCGCCATGTGGACCTTGGATCGATCCCGACCGGGCATCGGTGCCCAAGCCGTGGGTATCGCCCAGGGCGCGATCGACGCGGCCATTACGTATCTCAAACAACGTCAGCAGTTCGGCAAGCCGATTGCGGACCAACAGGGGCTGCGGTTCATGCTCGCCGATATGGCGATGCGCAACGAAGCCGCGCGCGGCCTGGTCTATCGGGCGATGGAACTCGCCGACGATGACCCGTACGGCGAGTTGACCACGGTGGGCGCGATGGCCAAGTGCTTTGCCGGCGATGTCGCCATGGCGGTCGCCACCGATGCAGTGCAGCTCCACGGCGGAGTTGGGTACACCAAAGACTTCCCGGTAGAGCGGTATATGCGCGACGCCAAGATCACGCAGATCTACGAGGGAACCAACCAGATCCAGCGGGTCGTTATGAGTCGAGAGCTACTCAAATAGCTTCGGTGAGGAGCGTGCGAGATGACTGAGGGCAAATACTCACGCCAGACATCGTGGGATGAACTGGGGTTCCTGGAGCTCCCGAACGGGGCCAAGGCCTACAAGTTCGAGGTCGGCGTCGAAGGCGACCAAAACGCGCCCGTGGTGTTTCGCGTCGACTTTCCGCCGAACTGCGAGGTCGCGCCGCACATGCATGACACGGACTACTGCGAGATTTTGTTGTCCGGTACTCAACAAGTCACACGGCAATGGCACAAGGCCGGCGACATCCGTATTGCGAAAGCGGGTACGGCATATGGGCCGCTCGTTGCCGGCCCAGACGGGTGTTCGGTGCTGGTGATTTTTGCCGATGGACGTTGGCCTGCGGTCCCGCTCGCCAAGGGCGACAATCTCGGATTGCACCTCGACAAACTCACTGAGCAGTTTTCCAGCGCACCATGAAATTGTTCGGCAAACTGCCGGTCACGCTCGACCGACGCCCGGCCTTAGAGCGGGCGTTTTCTATCGACGCGCTCCGCGACTTGGCTCGCAAGAAGTTGCCCGCGATGGTGTTCGATTTCATCGATGGCGGCGCCGAGGATGAAGTCACGCTCCGGAGTAATCGCAACGCGTTCGCGCAGTATTCCTTAGAACCGCGGGCGTTGGTGGATGTATCTGCGCGCGACACCAGCGTCGAAGTTCTGGGCGCGCGACTTCCGACGCCGCTGGTCCTCGGGCCCGCCGGATTGGCAGGCGTGGCGTGGCCTGGTGGCGAGCGATTGGTAGCGCAAGCAGCGAATGCTCGGGGATTGCCGTTCGTGTTGAGTACCGCGGGCAGCGCTTCTATTGAAGAGGTTGCTGAGGCCGCACCCGGGCCGCGGTGGTTTCAGCTGTATCTCTGGCGCGATCGAGACGTGACGAAATCGTTGGTTGCCCGCGCCATCAACGCGGGATACGACGTGTTGTGTCTGACAGTCGATGTGCCGATGTCCGGTCAGCGCGAGCGCGATTTGCGGCACGGCTGGACCATTCCGCCAAACGTGACGGTGCGCAATGCGTTTGAAGTGGCAACACATCCCGGATGGACGCGTCGCGTTATGTTGGGTCCAGAGGTCACATTCCGGAACTTTTTGGATATGGACCTCAAAAAGGATTACGTGTCGCTCGGCCAAATCGTGAACGCCCAGCTCAATCCTTCGGGTACTTGGGACGACATGGCGTGGTTGCGAGATATGTGGCCAGGCAAGTTCATTCTCAAAGGTGTACTCACCGGTGCGGACGCGCAGCGCGCCGCAGACCGCGGTGCGGATGGGATCGTGGTGTCGAACCACGGTGGCCGTCAGCTCGACGGCGTGCGGTCCGCATTGGACGCGCTCCCTGAGGTCGTGGCTGCGGTCGGTACGCAGGTGGATGTGCTCCTTGACGGCGGCATTCGTCGCGGAACCGACGTCATCAAGGCACTTTCCCTTGGGGCCAAAGCGTGCATGTTCGCCCGGCCGTATATGTACGGCTTGGGTGCTGGTGGGGAAGCTGGAGTGCTGCGGGCGATCGACATTCTCACTGCCGAGCTCCACCGGACGATGACCTTGGTGGGTTGCGCCGAACTCGGCACGGTTGGACCTCAGAATTCTTTCGTCTGCGGTCCGAAACCTGCGTAGTGCAGGGGTACGATTACCGCCAATCCGGAGGTTGCAGGTGGTCGCAGTGCACGAGCAGCAGGAGATGGCGCAGGCCTTAGTAGCCCTTGCCGCTGATTTCTCTTCCAAAGAGATTGCGCCCCGGGTCGCCGAGTACGACAAAGAAGAACGCATTCCTCGGGATCTGCTCGACAGGATGGCCGAGCTCGGGTTTTTCGGCGGTGTCATCCCCGAATCGATGGGCGGCCTCGGGCTCGATTACCGCACGTACGCGATGCTGGTTGAAGAGATCGCCAAGACTTGCAACATCATGGCCTGCTTGGTCTCGATGCCGAGCGGTTTGGTCGGCGCCAGCGTCGAGCGGTACGGAACCCAGGCGCAGATCGACCGCTATCTCAAGCCGTTAGCAGGGGGAGAAATCTTCGGCGCGGCTGGTGTGACTGAACCGCGTTCGGGTTCTGATGTTGCCGGCATGACCACGACGTATCGGCGCGACGGCGACGAGTTCGTCTTGAACGGTGCCAAAGCCTGGATTTCTAATTTAGATATCGCGGATTTTTTCGTGACGTTTGCGACGATGGATCGATCGCTGCGCCATCGTGGCATTACCGCGTTCATCGTGCCGCGGGATGCGCCCGGGTTGTCCTTACACCCCTACAAAGACAAGTTCGGCTTTCGCCCGATCTGCACCGGCGAACTTGCTTTCGACGAGATGCGCATCCCGGCGGACGCCCTCTTAGGCGTCGAAGGGGAAGGATTTAAGGTAGCGATGAACGCCGTTGAACGCGGGCGGTTGGGTGTTGCTTCCCGTGCCGTCGGCATGGCGCAAGCTGCACTCGACGAAGCGAAGTCGTACGCAATGGACCGAGAGATCTTTGGTCATCCCGTCGGCGGTTTTCAGATTGTTCAGTCGAAGATCACCGACATGGTCGTTGGGGTCACCACCGCTCGGGCACTGACCTACCAAGCGGCCGACGAGCTGCAAGCCGGGAAGCGCGCCCGACAACTCACCAGCATGGCCAAGATGTACGCCGCCGACATTGCTTTTCGATCCGCCACCGATGCATTCCAGATTCACGGCGCATACGGTGTCGCGCCCGAATACCGTATCGGGCGTATCTTGCGCGACGCGAAGGTGATCCAGATCGTCGAAGGCAGCAACGATCTGCACCGCGCACTCATTGCCGAAATCGAACTTGGGATTCGACCCTCCGGAGAGGAATAGGGGAGGACTCGTGGCGACAACGATGAGGGTTCCCGCGCAAGCCGAATTTGCCGTGATGGACCCGGCAACCTTCGTGCACGGGTTGCGGGAACAGTTGCGGCAACCCGGAAACGGTATGTACGACCATCCGTTCGTACGCGATGTCGAAGCCGGAACGGTGACGTTGTCGCAGCTGCAATTTCAGACCGAGCAGTTCTATTTGCACATCCGCAACATGCTGCCCTGGATCGGTGAGATCTGCGTCAAATGCCCATACCCGGATGTCGCCCAGGCACTGGTGAAGAATTACGCAGAAGAGATGTTGGGGACCTTCACCAAGACCGGTCCGCATCCCGAATTGTTGCTGCGCTTTGGGGAATCCATTGGCCTCGATCCGGAAAAAGCTCGTGCGGCCGAACAGGTTCCTGCGAGTCGGCGTCTCACCGAGTACTTCGAGTTCATGTCGACACGGCGCGACTGGTTTGTCGCCCTCGCTGCCATCGGTATCGGACTCGAATCCTTCGTCCCGGATCTATTTACTCGGTTAGTCGCAGCGTTCCGCACGAACTACCACCTGACGAACGACGATCTGATTTTCTGGACCATGCACATCCTCGCCGATAGCGATCACGGCGACGAAGGCATCGAAATCGTCTCGAAATACGCCACAACCCCCGCGGAGCGAAAGGTCGTCTACGAGTGCACGCTCGAAACCGGCCAACGCTTCTACGACATGTGGAACTTGTATCGAACCGTTGAATAACTCGTCGACTTCCGTTGGCATTCGCAGCATGGGCACGTACGTGCCGTCGTGCCGGTTGCACGCGCGCGAGATCGCGTCGCACTGGAGTGGCGCGGCCGGCGCTGCCGCTCGCGCGGTGACCGGGTGGGACGAAGATGTCGTCACCATGGGCGTCGAAGCGGCAACGCTGGCGATGCAGGCCGGTGCAATCGATATCGACGACATCGATGCGGTGGTGTTGGCTACCACGACGGCGCCCTACGGCGAGCACAGTGCGGCGGCCGAGGTTGCACGAGCCTTGGGTGCGCGCCGCAACTGTCGGGCCATCGACCTTGGCGCCTCGGTTGCGGGCGCAGTGAGTGCTCTCCTGATCGGGCACGCCTTGGTCCAATCGGGCGCAGCAACCGCGGTGCTCGTGATCGGCGCGGATGATCGGGCCGGGGAGCCAGGTGGACCCCTCGAAGCCACGGTGGGCGCAGGCGCGGCTGCAGCAGTTGTTGGTCATGACGCCGGTATCCGAATCGTCGCACATGCGGCGCAGCGTCACGGCGTGCCAACGCGTTGGCGCGCCGCCGATAGTCCTTGGATCCTCTCCGGAGATGATCCCCGCTTTGAACGCGAAGGCGTTGTTGGTCCGGCGTTGCGCGACGCAGCCGAGACGGCGATGGCCCAGGCCGGGTGGACTCCAGATGCGCTCGCCTTTGTGTTTTTCGGAACCGATGCGCGTCTGGCGGGCTCCATTGCGAAAGCCTGCAAATGCGCGCCAGAAGTGATTGTCGAAAGCGCTGACGCAAAGCAGATTGGTGATGCCGGGAATGCTGCACCATTGCTCGCGCTCGCCTCGGCGTGGGGGAAGTTCGAACTCGGTGGACGGGGTCTGATTGCGGGCGTCGCGCCCGGCGCGGCGAGCGAGATGCTCGCAGTGGAACTGGTTGCTCCGGCCTCAGTTGCGTCAGTTGCACGGGCTCCGGTGACCGTGGACTACGTCGAGTACTTGCGCCGGCGCGGTGTCGTTGGTCGCAGTTTGTTGCCCGACCCGGTAATGGCATATTCGACCGGACCGGCGGCGGCGCGCGACGAGTCCTTGGCTGCGCTGGCCGGAGACCGATGCATGCAATGTGGCAGCCTCAATATTCCGCCGCGCGTCTTTTGTATTGACTGCGGTGGCGAAGATTTTGCCCGCGTGCGTATTGCGCGTACGGGAACCCTGGTGACGTTCAACGAACAGCACGTCGTCGCGGTTGCGCCCGACCCGGCGCCACTTGTTGTGGGAGTCGTGCGAGTCGACGGTACGCAGGGCGTGCGCGGCGGGAATCTTTCGGTGATGTTGACGGACACCGATCCGGGTGAAGTCCGTATTGGTGGGCCGGTGGAGCTCGTCATGCGTCGCTGCGGCGTTGAACAAGGGCTCGTGAAGTACGGCTGGAAAGCGCGTGCTCGCCGAGAGGAGACCCCATGAGCCTCCGTTTGCCCGTGTCCATCGTCGGTGCCGGAATGATTCACTTCGGGGAGCTCTTCGACCTCGGGTACGAGGAAATGTTGGCCCGCGCCTATCAGCAGGTTCTTGCCGGTGTGGATCGCGGCATCGATCCCGATCGCATTGGTGCCGCGTGGCTCTCTACGGCGTTGGGAGGACTCATTCGCCGAGAAGCGGTCACCGGAGCGAGTGCGGCCGAACCCTTGGGGTTCTTTCCAAAGCCGGTAACCCGTATCGAGAACGCGTGCGCCGGCGGAAGTGACGCGATCCGTAACGCAGCCTTTGCTGTCGCAGCGGGTGCGTATGACGTGGTGCTGGTTATCGGTGCCGAGAAGATGCGTGACCTGCCAACGCGAGCGAGTTTGATTGCGCAACGCGGGACGATGTCGCATCTGTGGTGGCAGCCACGTGGCGCAACCTCTCCGTATCTGTTCGCCCAACACGCAACGGTGCACATGGAGCGCTATGGCACCACGCGTGAGGACATGGCGGCGGTTGCGGTCAAAAACCATCATCAGGGATCGTTAAACCCGAATGCGTTCATGCGTAACGAGGTCACCGTCGAACAGGTGCTGGACGCGCCAATCATTTGCGCACCGTTCGGAGTTCTGGATTGCTGCCCGACTACGGATGGGGCGGCCGCCGTGATCTTGTGTCGCGCGGACATCGCAGAAGAATTCACCGATAATCCGGTGGACCTCCTGGCGTGTGGTCTTGCGACCGACACGATGTATTCCCACCTCAAGCCGGACTTCGGTCGCCAGCCGGGACCCACCCGGGCGGCGGAAGATGCATTCCGCATGGCGGGTCTTACCCCGGCCGATATCGATGTGGCCGAGCTCCATGACTGTTTCACCATGGCGGAACTGTTGGCTTACGAGGACATCGGGTTTTGCGAACGGGGCACCGCCGGCAAGTTCGTGCAGGCTGGCGAAACGGCGCTCGGCGGGAGCATTCCCTGTAATCCGAGCGGCGGGCTGCTCTCCAAGGGGCATCCGATCGGTGCCACGGGTATCGCCCAAATGTGCGAGATTTTCTGGCAAGTTCGAGGGGAAGCAGGCGCTCGCCAAGTCGACGGAGCTCAAATTGGGCTCACCCACAATGTCGGCGGCAACGGGCAGATCTGTTGCATCAACATCGCTGGCGTTCGCTGACCCATCCGGCAGCGCACGTCACATCATTACGGGGGGAATGCGTGAAGGTCGTCGTACTCGGTGCCGGAATCATGGGCAACGGCATCGGTCAGATTGCGGCCATGGCCGGGCACGACGTCGTGCTGTGCGATATCAATGCTGACGCCCTAGAGAAAGCCCGGGCAACGATCAACAAATCGCTGCAACGCCTGATCAAGTCCGAGAAGCTTGATGCAGCGGGCGCAGCGGCGGCCGAGGAACGCATCTCCGTTGCGACGGACCTTGCGGTTGGAACGTCTGGGGCCGATGTGGTGGTCGAGGCGGTCACCGAAGTACTCGAAGTCAAACATCAGGTTCTCGAAATTGCCGCGGCAAACGCCGCACCGACCGCGCTCCTCGGTACGAACACCTCGCAGCTTTCGATCACCCGCATCGCAAAGCCATTGGGAGATGCCGCAGAGCGGGTGATCGGGATGCACTTTTTCAATCCGCCGGTAGTCATGCGGTTGATCGAACTGATCTGCGGTTTGCGCACCATCCCCGAGACTCTTGAGCGTGCTCGTTCCTTTGCCGAAGGCCTCGGGAAAGAAGTCGTGGTCTGCAAGAAAGACAGCCCCGGTTTTATTACCAGTCGCGCCGGCGCAATTTTGCGGCTCGAATGCTTGCGCATGGTCGAAGAAGGCCTCGCGACGCCCGAAGACATCGATACGGCAATCCGGTTGGCGTTCAATCACCCTATGGGTCCGCTCGAACTCGGCGATTTCAATGGTCACGACACCTACTTGCACGCGATCTCTTCGCTCGAAACGCAGTTCGGCGAGCGTTTCAAGCCCACGGTTGGGTTGCGCAACATGGTCGAATCCGGTCGCCTCGGTCGCAAAACCGGCATCGGTTTTTATCGCTACAACGCTGACGGCGAGAAGTTGGGACCGGCATGAGCATTTTTGACGAGTGGCCGATACCTTCGTGGGCCCGCGAGTTCACTGCCACCGAAGTCCGGATGCTCGATGGCGTGGTGACCCTGACGTTGAACCGTCTTGACGCGGCGAACTCGCGGAACCAACAGATGCGCGATGAATTGCGGGCAACGTACCGGGTGGTCGAACAATCCGACGATGTGCACGTGCTCGTGTTGCGCGGTAAGGGCGAAAAATTCTTCTGTACCGGTATGGACCTCAAAGAGTCGGCAACGTTGCAAGAGACGCTCGAAGAAAAGCGCCAGCGGTTGAGTGCAGAGCGCGACATCGAGATGTTGGCCAATCTGGCGCAGCCGACTATTGCCGCCATCAATGGGTATGCGCTCGGTGGCGGCCTCGAGATGGCAATGGCATGCGATCTACGGGTGGCAGCCAGTAACGCGGTGATGGGACTCCCCGAGATCGACCATGGTTTTGTCCCGGCCGGTGGCGGCACGATCCGGCTTCCGGTTCTGGTTGGACGAGCCAAGGCCATGGAGATGATCTTGCTCGGTCAACGCGTCGGCGCCGACGAGGCGTTAGCAATTGGCCTCGTGAACCGCGTTGTCGGCCAAGGCGAACTCGATGTCACGGTGTTGGAGATGGCGCAATTGCTGGCAGCGCGACCGTTGCGCGCCTTGCGCGAAGCAAAGCGTCTCGTGCGCTGGAATGCGCGTCGATCACGAACGGAGGCGCTCGACGATGAACTCGACACGCTGATTGCGCTAATGGAAGAAGCCACGCTCGACCGCTAAACCGTTCAGGCGAGCCGAGCGCAGCGGTCAGGACAGTTGCAAGAGCCGTTCGAGATTGCCGCCTAAGACTGCAGCAGTGTCATCTTCGGCGAGCCTGAGGGCGTAGATCGCTTCGAGTTCACGTTTGGGGTCCGCGGTCGGCCAGTCGGACGCAAAAATCACTCGGTTCGGACCATGTCGTTCGATCATGTCGCGTACCCGTTGCGGATCAACGGTGCTCAGGCCGGGCGGCCATGACGTATCGAGATACACCGGTAAACCAATGACTTCGTCGTCGGCATCATCCAGCAACTGATAGCCGCCAAGGTGACACGCAATAATGTCGAGATTGGGAAGCTCGCGCGACAGCTGTGCCAGCAATGCTGGAGTGCACTGATCGCCGGAGTGCCCGGCACCTGTTCCGGTGTGAATCGTCACTGCGAATTCACCACTCATCGCGTCGAGCAACGCAATAAGCGCCGGGTCGTCGAGACGAAAGTTCTGGAACAGCGGATGCAGCTTCGCGGCGCGCATTCCATGGGCCCGCAACGATGCAAGGTTGGTTTCGATATCGAGGCCGGGGTGTACCGAGCCGAATGGAATAAACAGCTCCCGATCTACTGAACCGACAAATGCATTGGCAGTATCGACTTTCTCGGGGGTATTCGCAACCGCGAGCACCGCCGTGCGGTCGATACCACTCTCGGCCATTGACTGACGGAGTCCTGCGATGGTGCCGTCGCCGAAGAGTTCCATGCTGGAAACCCCAGCGGAGAGGGCCTTGGCCGCAACACTGTTGGGCCAAGCATGCGCGTGGGCGTCGATGATCACATTGGCTCCTAAAGTTTCGCGGCTTCGCCGCCATCGATGACATAGGTGCTGCCCGTCACGAAATCCGAAACGGGGGAGGCGAGATAACACGCGAGCGGTCCGATCTCCGTTGGATCACCCATGCGCCCCGCCGGGATTTTGCGCAGCCGTCGTTCGAGCATGGTGGCATCGGCCAGCACCGCGCCTTGGGCCTCGGTCTCGAATGCGCCCGGCGCAATCGCGTTGACCTGAATGCCGAAGGGAGCCCATTCGCCGGCCATCGCTTCTGTCATGCGCAAGAGCGCACCCTTCGAGGACGAGTAGGCAACCAAGGTGGGTTTACCGCGCAATCCTGAGGTCGATGCGATGTTGATAACTTTTCCGCCGCCTCCGCGCGCGATGAAATGACGCGCGGCGGTTCGAGCGAGCAACGCCGGGGCGATGACGTTCACTGCAAGGACGCGGTCGTAGATGTCGAACGACTGATCGGTGAGCTTGCCGGCAGGTGCGATGCCGGCGTTATTCACCACGACGAACAAATCGCCGAAGCGCTCGAGTGCGAGTGCGACCAGCGCCTCGACGGCATCGCGATCTTCCATGTCGCACGGTGCCGCCACGATTCGGTCGGGATAGGCGTCGGCCAGTGTGTCGAGATCCGCTGCGGTGCGCGCCGCGGCAACGACGTTCATGCCTTCCTCCGCGAATGCCGCAGCGATCGCTCGCCCCAAACCCCGGCTCGCTCCGGTAACAATCGCCGTGCGGTTCGCGAGTTGTAGGTCCATTACTGCATCTCCTCCGTGAGCCGTTTCGCGACCCCGAGGCGTAGCACCTCGGAAGAACCTTCATAGATGCGCATTGGGCGGGCCTGGCGATAACAGCGTTCGATGCGCGAGTTGTGTTCGAGACCCCAACGGCCCATTACTTGCACGCAACGATCCACGATGCGCCCGCACGCTTCGGTCGCGTACAGCTTCGCCATCGACGAATGCTCCAGCGTCCCCGGATAGCCGTCGCGCGCGCGTTCGGCGGCACGGTAAGTGAGGAGTTTCGCTGCTTCGAGTTCGGACCAGGCGTCGGCGAGCATTTGCGCGACCGGGCCGAGCTTGGCGAGGGGGCGACCGAACTGCACCCGCGTGGTGGTATGCGCGACCGCCGCCTCGAGGGCGGCCTCGGCTAAGCCGACTGCGGCGCCGGCCACCGAGATACGAAATACGGTCAAGGTGGCCAAGACATGTTGCAGCCCCTGACCCGAATCGCCAATGCGCGCAGACGCCGGAAGGCGCACATCTCGGTAGTGCACATCGCCCAAGACGTGGGGGGCGATGAGCTCGGGAACCGGCGTCACGCTTACTCCCGGTGTGTTGGCCGGCACCAAAAAGACGGAGTAGCCGTCGCCTTCACGAGCAAAGGTCGTAAAGAACGTCGCTGCCGCGCCATTGGAGATGTAGGCCTTATCACCATTGAGGACAACCTCGTCGCCATCGGCGAAGGCCGCGGTTTCGATGGTCTTGAGATCGGACCCGGCATTCGGTTCAGTGAGCGCAATCGCCGCCAACGCCTCCATGCGGGCAACACGCGGCAACCACTCGGTTCGTTGTTCTTCGGATCCGGCTACCGAAAGTGCATAGCTCCCAATTCCTTGCAGTGCGAACAGCGAGTCGGCGTGCGAGCACTCATGCATCAGCACCTCGCGCACAATTGTGACGGCGACCGGATCCACGGCCGAAAACCGTCCGCCGTGCGCAGCCGGCACCATGAACTCCGACAACCGAGACTCACGAACAATTTCGGCGACCTTGGGGTGGACGTCGTTGGCTTCGTCCGCCTCGATGGAATAGGGGGCAATGGCGGCGGCAACCGCTTCAGCTTCCGCTCGGACCGCGTGATAGCGCTCGTCGACCTCGAACACTGTTGTCCCCCATCTTTTGCCGGTGCCGTCGTATTCTGACACCCCAACGAGGGGGTTTTATGACTGACGTGGTGAGTGATCGACGAGGCGACGTCGCCTGGGTTCGGCTGAATCGCCCGGACCGTATGAACGCCTACGACTCGGCCATGGCGCACGAACTGCGCGAGGCAATTCGGGACGCTGCCGATGCCGGCGTGATTGTGATCACGGGAACCGGTCGGGCGTTTTGTGCCGGGGGTTTCCTTGCGAATCTTGCCGATCCTGACCCGCTTGAGCTGCGCAAGATGTTCTTTGGGTCGCTCGAACTCTTTGAGGTGATTCGGACCTCGCCCCGGCCAGTGATCGCGGCGGTGAACGGCGCAGCTGCCGGTGGGGGGAACGAACTCGTGATTGCATGTGATTTCGCGATCGCCGCCCGCAGCGCCAAGTTGGGCCAAACCGGACCGCGGGTGGGGAGTGCGCCGGTGCTGGGAGGTACCAACATGATGGCGATCAATATTGGCGAGAAACGCGCCAAGGAAGTCTCGATGCTGTGTCGGCGCTATACGGCCGATGAAGCGTGCGCGCTGGGATGGGTCAACGAGGTCGTAGACGATGACCAACTCGAGGCACGGGTGACCGAATGGGCCGATGAACTCTTGGCGCTCTCACCCCGGTATCTCGAGATCGCCAAGATGAGCAGCAACGTGTGGTGGAACGCGTGCCGGGACACCTACATCATGGGACTCGAACAACTCGTGCAGGCCATCGGGTCCGACGACATGAGGGAAGGTGCCCAGGCGTTCATGGAAAAACGCGCTCCGCGATTCCGCAAGCCCAAAGGAGCCGAGGCATGACCATGACATATCGCGACCAACGCAACGTGTTTGCGGAGCGATCCGACTGGAATCTTCCCCACGTCTTGCGTACCCGAGCGCAATCTCATGCGGATCAGGTCTATCTCGATGTGCCGTTCGAGAATGTTCGCTACTCCTACGCAGAAACGTTGGCTATTGCGGAGCGCATCGGTTCGGGGCTCCTCGCCGATGGGTGCGTTGCGGGAGACCGGATCTTGATCATGGCCCCAAATGGATCGGCCTACATCCTCGGGTGGTTTGGATCCGCACTTGCGGGAATGGCGGAAGTGCCGATTAATAACGCGTATCGCGGCGCGTTTTTGGAGCATCAAGTTCGTACGACTGCTCCAGCGGCCGCAATCATCCATACCGACTATGTCGAGCGATTCGTCGAAAGTGCGGATGCCTGCCGTTGTATTCAGCGGTTCTATTTGGTGGGGGCAGCCGAAGCGATAGCGCCCGCCGCAGCGCAACTGGCGCAGGCAGGATTCGCTGCCGGCCCGTTTTCTGCGTTGCTCGACGCTCCTGCGGGTCCTCTCCCGAGCCCTCGAATGCAAGACCTCGCCTCAGTGTTTTTTACGTCCGGGACTACTGGGCTCTCGAAAGGCGTGCAGATGACGCACGCGCACATGTATTTCTTCGCGGACGAATGCGTATCGCTCACCCGCTGTACGGACACCGACGCCTACATGGTGACTGGTCCACTGTTTCACGGGAATGCACAATTTCTCGGCGCCTACCCGGCGCTTATTGCTGGGGCGCGTTTCGTGTTGCAATCGCGGTTTTCTACCACCCAGTGGATCGATCAGATTCGAGATTCCGGGGCGACGATTACCAACTTTGTTGGCGTCATGATGGATTTTGTGTGGCGCCAACCCGAGCGGGTGGACGACGCGAACAACGCATTGCGCTGCATTTTTGCGGCGCCGACCGCCTCGTCGATTCTTGACGGATTCAAAGCGCGTTTCGGGGTCGAGGCCTTCGTCGAGGTGTTTGGACTCACCGAAACGAGCATGCCGATCATGAGTCCCTACGGAGTTGACCGCCCGGCCGGCGCAGCCGGATTACTCAATGAGGATTTCTTCGATATCCGCCTCGTGGATTCCGACACCGATGAAGAAGTCCCTGTAGGCGAAGTTGGTGAGCTGGTTGTCCGTGCCAAGATCCCATGGATCACGACCATCGGGTACTACGGCATGCCGGACAAGACCGCCGAGGTGTTCCGCAATCTGTGGTTCCATACCGGTGATGGACTCCGGCGCGATGAGGACGGCTGGTACTACTTCGTGGACCGCCTCAAAGATGCGCTACGCCGACGCGGCGAGAACATCTCGTCGTATGAAGTTGAGCAAGCGATTCTGGCGCTCCCCGAGGTGCACGAGGTGGCCGTGGTGGCGGTGCCCGCGGACTCAGAGGCTGGCGAGGATGAAGTACTAGCAGCAATCGTGCTGGCCGAGGGAGCAACGCTCGATGCAGTCACCTTTTGGGCGCACTGTGACAAACGGCTCCCATACTTTGCGGTGCCGCGTTACGTGCGCTTTACCGACGCGCTCCCCAAGACGCCCTCGGAGAAGGTGCGCAAGATCGAACTTCGGGAGGCCGGCGTCACGAGCGATACCAGTGATCGCAATGTGCTCGAACCCGGTGCGGGGGGACGGCCGGCCCGGTAGGGGCGCGCGGTAGGGGTGCGCGGTATTGCTGCATTGTGTCTGGCACGATATGGAGATGTTGCAAGTTGCCCGCCGCGCCGTTTTCGTTGTCGTCCTCGGAATGTTGGCGGCCTGTGGAGCAAGCAAACAGTCCGCGCAGGAGCCTGCCGTCACCCGATCGACATTCCCGCAGAATCCGACTCCACCGCCGGATCCGTGCACGTTGTTGTCCGCAACGGAGGTTGCGCAAGCGCTTGGTGCGCCCGTGAATGCTGGCACCCCGGGTGTGGGGACTCCCCCCGAAACTTGCACCTGGGCCATTCCCCAGGCTGCGGCCGCGGGCGACGGCCTGCAGATCGCAGTGAAGACAACGTTGAGTTATGCCAACGTCCGCAAAAACAAAGATGCCATACCGTCGCAGAAGGTTTACAACATCGAGATGGTCGATGGCATTGGCACCGAGGCGTTCTTTCAGACCTCACCGCAAGCGAACGCCGATGGAACATCGGTACTGGCGGTCCTCTATGACGGTCGTGCGTATTTCATCACTGTCCGCAAAGGCGGTGTGCCGTCGCAACAAATACGGGCAATCGAGCAAGCGGTCGCCAAAATCGTTATCGCTCGAGTGTGACTTCTCAACAATGTCTTACACGAATCTCGTGTTCGTGTTGCGTTTTCGTTCGTAGCGTCGCCGTATGAAACGCAGTGTTCTTGTTACCTCCCTGCTGTTGTGCGCCCTGGCTGCGTGCGGGAATTCGCCCCGCGAATCGCAAGGTCAATCCAGCGTCTCCTCACCGAATACGTCGACCGATAACACTGCGGCCGGTGATACCCCGGTCGGGACCACTCCACCGAACGTGTCGTGCCCAGGCACACCAACCGTTGCGTTAGCGGAAGGTCCGTACTACAAAGCCAATCCGCCGCAACGTACACAGCTTCGTACCGACGAGACTCCGGGCATTCCGCTCCAGCTCCTGGTAGCAGTGGTGGACACCGAGTGCCAGCCGATCTCCAATGCGCGTGTGGACACATGGCATGCCGATGGAACTGGCAATTACGACAATTCCGGTTACAAGTTGCGGGGCTACACGTTCACGAACGATTCTGGCCAAGCGACCTTTGCCACGGTGATCCCCGGCTTGTATCCCGGTCGCACGGAGCACGTCCACCTCAAGGTGACACCGCCGAGGGGCGCGACACTTACAACACAGCTGTTCGTGCCGGGCGTACCCCAAAACGATCGGGACGGCATCTACCGCAAAGCGAACGAGATGACCATGACCGGCACGAACGCGAACCAATCCGGGACTTATACCGTGGTCCTTCGCCGCACCGCGCGGTAGTGCGTGTTGCGCTTACGCCCGGACTGGCTTGGGTTTTGTCCATCGTCGACCAAAGAGCCACATCAGTGGCAGCGTGCACAGGAGGGGAGCGACGAACGACAGCGGTCGCAACACCCACCACATCAAGTCGGGAAGGCGCTGCGACTTCAGCCCGAAGGCAATCCCGACCCAGACCAAAAAGCCAAGGCCACGGTCCTGGAGTGCCTGCGTCGTGGCCGTGTCTTCAAGTCCCAATCCGAACCCGATTGCAATAGCGATGGCAAAGCCGGTGGTGTGGAACAAGAACAACGGCATCGAATACCGATTGATGGTGTTGTTGAATCGCTGCCAACGAGCACGGGTGGTGAGCCGATCGCTAACCCAAGGTCGCAACAGCATGATGACCCCGACCTGGAAAACCACCAGGGCAACAAGGACCACCGTTGGTGGTGCCATGTTGGAGAACTTGTCTCCCGGGACGCCCACCATCGATCCGGGATACACGCCGGAGTACACAAGCGCCGCGAGAGCGAATAGGCCCCCCCAAAGCATCGACCACGCCATTCGCCGACCGCCGGCGACGATCTGGGGGTACCAAAAACCAAGCTGATGGCACATCGCCCAAACGAAAATCATGTTCAACCATGGGCCGAAGCTGAATCCGTGGTTGAAGAAGCCGTCAGGGCGGAAGCGGATGACATCGACGAGCCATGCGAGTCCACCGAGCCACACGACAACCAAGATGCCGAAGCGTTTGTGGAGCCACGAAAGAATCGGAAAGAGCGCAATGATCAACAGATAGACGCACACGAACCACAGCGGTGAAATCACGAGCATCACGCTGCGCGTGATGCCTTCCCACGAGGTGAGCTGGGCAGCGACGATACCGAAAGTGATCCAGGTGCCCGCGAGCACCGCACTGGGAATCGCGAGCTGCTTGACGCGACTCCAGACGAACGCACCCATCGACATGCCCTGCGCTTGCTTGCGTTCATACGCCTGCAAGTTCGCGAATCCCCCCACGAAGAAAAACAGGGGCATGACTTGGAACAGCCAGGTCAGCAACCACATGCCGGACGTAAAGCCGATGGGGTTGGTTGCGTGTGGTCCATCGGGCTTAAAGACGATGATGGTGAAACACCAATGCCAGGTGACCACCACAATGAGCGAGAACGCCCGGATGAAATCCACGAAATCGTCCCGGGTCGATCTTGGTTTGACGTCCTGGGCCACCATGCCTGCTCCTCGCGCCTAGCCTGCGACTGTGAATTCCGCGCAGAGTCTGTCGGAACCCAAGCGCCAACGGGTGGGATGGGCAACCGGTATCTGCCTCGCCATACTCGTCGCTTCCAACGTCGTTGCGAACCGGGTATTGCCGAATTGGGCCTTCGTTCCGTGGAACTGTGTTATTGCCCTCGTGTTAATCGTCGTTGCGACCCGCGTTGGCGGGCGGACGCTGAGCGAGCTCGGACTTGCTCGCAATGCGGTGCGTTCCGGTGTGCGTTGGGGACTCCCATTTGCTGCTGGGATCCTGGCGCTCTACAGCGCTGCCGCGCTCGTGCCTGCGACCCGTGGGCTGTTTCAAGACCAACGCATCGACTCCTCGCTGGCGGGGGTGTTGGCACAGGCGTTCCTATGGGTGCCCCTCGGCACGGTGCTCCTCGAAGAAGTGGCGTTCCGAGGGGTGTTGCCAGCATTGTTCGGGGTGCGCCTGGGCCGATTTCGTGCGAACGGGGTTTCCGCATTGCTCTTTGGACTGTGGCACGTGTTGCCGGCTTGGAAGATCAACTCGGCGAATCCGGTCTTTCGCGAGGCGCTGCCCGGAACTCCGGGCCAAATTACCGCAATCGTTCTCGGAGTGATCGGAACCGCCGTCGCCGGCCTGTTTCTCAGCTTCTTGCGGGATCGAAGCAACAGCCTGATAGCCCCGATCACTGTCCACATTTCGACCAATGGATTTGGGTACCTGGTTGGCTGGGTAGTGCAGCACATTGGGTGAGAACCCGTTGTGAATCGCGTGCAATGAGCCCCAAAGATGCTCGGCGTGCACGAAACTATCGACATGGGATCACGCATTCTTATTGCCGAAGACGACCGGGCTGCTCGAGAAAGTCTGGTGCGGGCGCTCGAGCTTGAAGGGTACGACGTCACCGCGGTGAGTAATGGTGCCCTTGCTCTTGAAGTAATTCCCGGAGCTAATCCGGATGTCTTGGTGCTCGACGTGATGATGCCCGATGTCGATGGGCTCACGGTGTGCCGCAGCGTGCGCGCGAAGGGCAATCACGTCCCTATCCTGATGCTGACCGCTCGTACGGAAACCTCGGATCGAGTTGTGGGACTCGATGCCGGTGCGGACGATTATCTGCCCAAGCCCTATGTCTTGGATGAGTTACTTGCCCGGTTGCGCGCGCTGCGACGGTCTGCTCCGGTGGAAGCCGACCCCACGTTGCAGCTTGCCGATCTTCGCATCGATCTCGAGGGCCGGCGCGCCTGGCGCGGCGATCGGGAATTGGATCTCACCAAGACCGAGTTCGACTTGTTGGTCTTGTTGGTTCGCAATGCGGGAGTGGTGCTCGATCACTCGACGATCTATGACCACATCTGGGGGTACGACTTCGGTCCGGACTCCAAGAACCTGGCCGTGTACATCGGGTACCTCCGTCGGAAAACTGAAGAGGGAAATGAATCGCGGCTCATCGATACGGTCCGTGGTGTGGGGTACGTCGCACGGATTCGCACATGAGTTTGCGTTGGAAGCTGGCGTTATCCCTGGCAGTCCTTGGTGCCTTTATCGCAACGTTCTTCGGGTTCACCGCATATCTCTTGATCCGAAACCGTTTGCTTGCTGAGGTTGATCGGTCCCTCACCCAGAGCACTGCAGTGTTGGTTGATCGCGGACGCGTCCCACAAACGCGCCCGGGAGGCAGCTTGCTTGATCGGAGCAACCTTTTGGAGTTGTACGCCGTGCAGCGCCTCAATCGCGCCGGAGAGGTTGTGGCCGACGCGGGAGTGGCTCCGCTTCCGGTCAGTGACGACGACATTGCCGTTGCGCGCACCGGCCGAGGGGTCGTGTTGCGGACGGTGACGGTAGAAACCACCAAGGTGCGCGTACGTACCACCGCAACACCCGGAACTGGCGCAGTAATGGTTGCGCGCAGTTTCGATGAGACAGAACGCGTGCTGAGGAACTTGTCCGCGCGCCTGTTGTTCTGTGTGATTTTCACCGCTATCGGAGCAGCAGGTATCGGCTGGTTGGTCGCGTGGCGCATGACCCGGCCCTTGACCCGCCTGACGGGTGCCGCAGAACACGTCGCACTTACCGAAGACCTCGATGCCGATGTGCCCGACACCGGTCGCGATGAAGTGGGGCGACTTGGTCATGCGTTTCGAAACATGCTCAACGCGTTGCGCACTGCGCAGGTCTCCCAGCGTCGCTTGGTCCAGGACGCCAGTCATGAACTCAAAACTCCTTTGACCAGCATTCGAACCAACACCGCAGTCCTGCGCAAGTATCCCGAGCTCGATCCGGCGTCGCGGGAGCGCATTCTCGAAGATCTCAATCTCGAAGTCGAAGAGCTCGTCGCGCTGGTGGACGAACTTGTCGAAGTCGCACTCGAAGGGCGCAGCGACGAGACGCCGGCCGAGGTGGACCTCGCAGCGCTCGTCGCTCGCGTGGCGACGCGCATTGAGCGGCGCACGGGTCATCGCATCACGGTCATGAGCGATTCTTCTCTCGTCATCGGGCAACCGGGTCAACTTGAGCGTGCAGTTTCCAACCTGTTACTCAATGCCGCGAAATTCGACCAAAGCAGTGTCCCCATCGAAGTGCGCACTCATCACGGCCGCGTCGAAGTGCGCGACCACGGTCCCGGAATTCCGCCCGTAGATCGCGCTCGCGTCTTTGAGCGCTTCTACCGATCCGAAGCGGCCCGCAGCGCGCCGGGTTCGGGACTGGGCCTTGCAATTGTCCGAGATGTGGCGCGGGCCCACGGCGGGGATGTGTTTCTGGGCGACGCAGTGGGCGGTGGCGCAATCGTCGGATTTCAGATCCCGGTGGCTCCGCCATCCTCGTAAGCGGCTATCTCGGCGGTACCGGCTAAATCTGCTGCATCGGCGCCAGCGGTGTAGCGGTGCTCAGTCGGTAGGCTGCCGCCATGTCCCACATGGTCTCAAGCCTTCCGGTCGGCGAGCGCGTCGGTATTGCGTTCTCCGGTGGTCTCGATACGTCGACTGCGGTCGCCTGGATGCGCGAGCACGGTGCAACGCCCTATGCGTACAGTGCCGATCTCGGTCAACCGGACGAACCAAACATTGCCGCACTCCCCGAGCGAGCACGCACGTACGGGGCGGAGGCGGCCTGTGTTGTTGACTGCGTGCCCCAGCTCGTGCACGAAGGGCTCGTCGCATTGCAGTGCGGTGCATTCCACATCGCGACCGCCGGCAAAGCGTATTTCAACACCACTCCCATTGGACGTGCCGTCACCGGCACGCTCCTGGTCCGAGCGATGCAGGCCGACGGGGTCACGATTTGGGGTGATGGTTCGACGTTTAAGGGCAACGACATTGAGCGTTTTTATCGTTACGGACTGTTGGTAGACCCCAATCTGCGCATCTATAAGCCATGGCTCGATACTGCGTTTGTTGCCGATTGTCCCGGGCGAACCGAAATGCATGCGTGGCTCACTGCGCACGGTTATCCCTATCGCGATACGACCGAATTGGCATACAGCACGGACGCGAACCTGCTCGGTGCAACCCACGAGGCAAAAGATCTCGAACATCTCGACGTTGGCATGGACATCGTTGCGCCGCTGATGGGCGTTGCGCACTGGGACCCGACAGTGGCGATCGTTGAGGAGACGGTGACGGTGGAGTTCGGGGCCGGTTGGCCCATTGCGATCAACGGCGAGGCCCTCGATCCGGTTGCACTCGTACGTTCCGCAAATGCAATCGGGGGTCGTCATGGGTTAGGCATGAGCGACCAAATCGAGAATCGGATTATCGAGGCGAAGAGTCGGGGCATCTACGAAGCTCCCGGAATTGCGTTGTTGCACATTGCCTACGAGCGTCTTGTCAGTGCGATACACAACGAGGCGACCATCGATAACTACCGCACGATGGGTCGCCGCCTTGGACGGCTGTTGTATGAAGGGCGTTGGTTCGATCCGCAAGCCCTGATGTTGCGCGAGTCCTTGCAACATTGGGTCGCAAGCGTGGTCACGGGCGCGGTAACCCTTCGATTGCGCCGCGGCGACGACTACACCATCGTGTCCACGAGCGGCCCCCAGCTCGCCTAT
>JBMOIW010000007.1:0-44706 GCA_049317145.1 Acidimicrobiia bacterium | reverse complement strand
TTGTTCCGGGGCCCTGGAACGGCCCGCGACTGGAAGTAGATCACAGCCTGATCTCGCTCCTGAGCGAGCATGCTGCGCACGGCACAGAAATCGCGCTCGATGGACAAGTTCCGTCGTTGCGAAGCGCTGAGCACATGGTGGCAGCAAGCAATGCCGTTGCGCGTGAGCGCATTGCTTTTGGAGCGTACAGTGACGGCGATCCATTCGACGGTGTCCGCAGTGCGCAGACCGTTGCAGTTGAAGCGCTGCAACGCAACGTGGCCGAGGGATGCGATCGGCTCCGAGCGCTGGGGTTCGCGCCAGTTGGTTTGATGTCACCGAGTTGGCAACTGCCGTCAGCGCTGGCAGTGCTCTTGGAAGACGATGGCCTGACCTACGCAACTTCGCATTTTGGCGTGTACTCGTTGTCGAGTCACTCTGGTCTTGCCTTGAAGTCATTTGCGTATCGCCCCGGCGCCCCACGCGGACCGGTCGATCGCCATGGCGTGGAGGAACTGGCGCAGTTCGCGAAGGCTGCCGGGATGCCAATTCGCATTGCGTTGTTCCCGGAAGACGCTCGGGATCGCACATTCTGGGACGCACGCCTTCGTACAATCGACACGCTACTCGACTGGGGCTTCACGGGAATGACTCATGCAGCGATTGCAGCGTTACCGCCCTGCGCAGTGGAATAACGAAACGAGGTCTGTGTGGTTGTGTACGAGCCAACCGCGCCTCTATCGTCAGACCCCATGCAGGGGGTTCCAAGCAATTCCGACGAAATCTGGTTACGCGATAACGAATCGCTGCTGTCGGTTCACCCGTCTCCAATAGTGCGGCCACCAAAACTTCCAAGTCCCGTAGCGGCGTTGGCGCAATTGACTGGAGTCGAAACGATTGCAGCGATTGGAACCCGCCCACCGTTGGCGGCAACATTGCTCGAAGGTAACGCAACTCGAGAAGCCCGTCTTTTCGAGGCGCTCTTTGGTCGAGATGCGCTTACGATCTCGCGCTTCGTGCGCGACGATTGGCCTGCACTGACGACGACGACACTCATCGCGCTCGCCGAATTGCAGGGTTTACCATTCGAAGCTGCACCGCACGCTGATCTGTATACGCGCCGGCTTGAACAACCGGGCCGCATTCCCCACGAGACCCGCGAGGCGTCGGATCCCATCGCTCGCGATCTCATCCAACGCATGAACTGGGCGTTTCCGTACTTTCATTCAGATGATGCCACGCCAATGTTTGTGCGCGATCTCGCGCAACTTGCGCTCCATGATTCCCGGGTCTTGGCGAAGCGCATTGTGCAGCGTGACGGCGTCGAACGAAGTTTGGCGGATGCGCTTGGCGCCGGGGTTGCGCACATCGTTGCATCGTTAAGTCCAGAGGGAACTCTGTTGAGCGCTCGCGGGCCGGCCGAACAGGCATCGGGCTTGCATTCGTATCCAGTCTGGCAAGATTCGCCCGATGCGTACTTTCGAACAAATGGCGACCTGGCCCGCAACTCCATTGCGGCGCTGGAGGTGCAGGTGTATACGTACGACGCCTTGCACGCGATCGAACGGTTGGTGAGGCGGTATCCGACGCTTCAGGCGCGCCTCGGTACAACGTGCGAAATCGCTGAGCTCGCCGATGCTGTGCATCGATCGGTGCATCTGCAATTTTGGGTTGCATCCGATGGCGGGTACTTTGCACCTGCGGTCGAGAAGGTCGGAAACCAATTCGTGGCGCTCGGTGGTCGCAAGAGCAATATGGGTGCTTTGCTCGACTCCGCGATACTGAGTGATGGCCCCGTATCTCGGGGTTTCGCCGCGGTGGTGCATGCGATGTTTGATCGCGAGCACGAAATGGTTACTCCGTGGGGAATCCGCACCTTAAGCCCCGTAGGCGCAGCGGATCACTATCGGCCCGACGCGTACCACAACGGCAGCATTTGGCTCTTCGACAACCATGTGATGGCGCGTGGATTACATCGGCATGGATGGCACGGATTGGCGCACTGGCTCAATCGCACCCTCGTAGCCGCATGCGACGAGCTGTCGTTGTACCCCGAATATATTCGGGGCGACAGTAGCGAACACCCGCGCATTACCGAATACGTGGCTGACGTAATTGCGATCGAACCGGATGGATTGACGCGCCACACGCGCATCGCGCAACCACCACAACCGGTGCAAGGTTGGACCGTCGCGGCCTATCTCGGAGCGCAGCGCGCAATTCGAAAGTATCCCGCGCACGCGTATGATGCGCGTACTCGTCGTGTTGAGGAGCAGCTTCTCGACGGGTTACGAACTGATCGTGGAATGACGTTCGGGCGCTAGTCCCGCATCCCTTTCAGTGCACGTTCTTTCTCACGCGCAGCGTCGCGGGCTTTGAGTGCCTGACGTTTGTCGTACTGGCGCTTGCCCTTGCAGACCGCGATCTCCACTTTGGCGCGTCCGTTGAGGAAGTACACCCGCAGTGGGATCAACGTGGTGCCTTGTTCTTCGAGGGCGCGACTGATCTCGAGAATCTCTTTTTGGTTTAGGAGCAGTTTGCGGATCCGAACCGGATCCGGGTTCTCGCGCGAATAGCCGTACGGGAGAATGTGCATCCCGTGGAGGAACACTTCATTGTTGTGAATGCGGGCGTAGGCGTCCTGGAGATTCCCTTTGTTGTCGCGTAGCGATTTGACCTCAGAGCCGAGGAGCATGACCCCGGCCTCGTAGGTATCGAGGACGGTGTACTCGTGGCGGGCTTTGCGGTTCGTGATGACCTGTTGATCGCCGCGGCGGGACATAGGCATGACCCTACCCGGCGGACCACGCCGGGGCCGCAGATTCCCTACGATGCTCGCATGCCCGCTGCCGATCTCGAGCCGCCGACCGAACTCCGCCTGACGGCGGCGCAACGCGCGCTGATCATCGAACATTGCGTGGTTGGGTATCCCGACGAGGCGTGCGGTTTACTGTCGGGACCACTGCACAACGGGCACGGTACGGGATTGATAACTGGTGTGCATCCCGCACGAAACGCCGACGCGTCGGCGCGTTCATATACCGTCGACTCGCGCGACCTGCTCACCGCAATGCGCGCGGCCGACGCGGCGAGTGGTGATCTCGTCGGCGTGTGGCATTCCCACACGCACACTGAGCCGTATCCGTCAACGACCGACATTCGCCAAGCATTTGAGCCGTCCTGGCTGTACGTATTGGTGGGCTTGGCCGCGGCAGCGCCCGTGGTGCGGGCGTACCGCATTCTGGGCGGTGTAGTGCACGAAGTGCCGGTCGTACTCGACGAGGGCGTCAACGCATAGTTGCTGCCGGTGTGGGCTCGACTGCTCGGACCGGGAAATTGCGGGCCGCGCCCGTATACTGACCGCTAATTCGTAAAGGAGTGGACGTGATTACAGTCCGAATTCCAACCGTGATGCGCCAAGCGACCAACGGCGAGGCAGTTGTTTCCCTGGAGTGCGCCACAGTTGGAGAAGCGTTCACCGCGCTCACGGAGCGATTTCCCGCGCTCAAAGGGCAGTTGATTGATGACACCGGCGCGCTCCACCGCTTCGTCAACGTCTACCGAAACGATGATGACATCCGGTATCTCAATCAGCTGGGCACCGCGCTGCACAACGGCGACACCCTTTCGATTCTGCCGGCCGTCGCCGGCGGTTGATTCCGCGATCATGTGATGGCTCGCTTCGAATCCATACTCGAACTCATTGGCGATACCCCATTGTTGGGGCTGCACGCGTTGTCGCCGAATCCCAACGTCAGAATCTACGGCAAGCTCGAAGGCTGGAACCCCGCCGGGTCCGTGAAAGACCGAATTGCGCTCAGCATGATTGACGATGCGCAGGCGCGTGGCGCGTTGACTCCCGGCGCAACCATTCTTGAACCGTCTTCGGGCAACACCGGAATCGGACTGGCGCTCGTTGCAAAGATGAAGGGCTACCGCCTGCGGGTGGTCATGCCCGACAACGTCAGTATTGAACGCCGCCAGATTCTCGAGATTTTTGGTGCCGAGGTGGTGCTGTCGCCCGGCGCGGAGGGCAGCAACGGTGCGATTCGCCTGGCGGAGAAGCTCTCTGCCGAAGATCCGTCGCTGGTGATGCTGTTTCAGTACGGCAATGAAGCCAACGTGCGCGCCCATGAAGCAACCACCGGGCCCGAGATACTGCGCGACTGCCCCGAGATTGATGTCTTTGTTGCCGGTCTGGGTACGAGTGGCACGCTCATGGGTGCCGGTCGCTACCTCAAAGCGCATAAACCTGGTGTGCAAGTGGTTGCGGTAGAGCCGCCGGTCGGCGAGTTGGTGCAAGGGCTCCGCTCGCTCGACGATGGCTTCATTCCGCCGATCTTTGACCCGACGGTGTTAGACCGAAAATTCATTGTGCGGCCGCGTGAATCCGTGATTTGGACGCGCCGGCTGCTTGAAGAGTGCGGCGTGTTCGCCGGATTGTCGTCAGGGGCAATCGTGTGCGGCGCCGCCAAGATGGCTGCCACGATGGAATCCGGCACAATCGTGACCATCATTTGTGACGGTGGTTGGAAGTACCTCTCGTCGGGCGCGTGGACCGATGAGCTCGACGTCGTCGAAGAACGCGCCACCCACACCAATTTTTGGTAACGCGATGACCGACCCACACGCAGAAATCGGTCATGCCGTATCAGTGTTGCGCGCCGGGGGCCTGGTCGCGTTTCCCACGGAGACGGTGTACGGCCTCGGCGCCGACGCCGCGAATCCCGAAGCGGTTGCGCGGTTGTATGCGGTCAAAGGTCGACCGACGTGGCATCCGGTCATCGTCCATCTGGCCGATCGGGAGGCCGTCAATCACGTTGCACGTGCACTTCCGGATTGGGGGAACGCGTTAGCGGACGCGTTTTGGCCCGGCCCGATGACCCTCGTTGTTCCGCGCGCAACGAGTTCAGTGTGCGATGCGGTAACCGGTGGAATGGCCACCGTCGGCATTCGTATTCCAAACCAGCCGCTCGCCCTCGAGTTGCTGCACGCGTTTGGCGGTGGAGTAGCGGCGCCGTCCGCCAATCGCTTCGGACGGGTCAGCCCAACGAGCGCTGACGACGTTCGCAACGACCTCGGGAATGACGTTGATGTTGTGCTCGACGGGGGCTCGTGTGCCGTCGGAGTGGAGTCGACGATTGTCGATTGCACTGGAGAACATGCGCGGGTGTTGCGTCAAGGCGGCATCACCGTTGCGGATCTTGCCGCAGTGCTCGGGTACAAGCCCGAAGTTGTAACGCACGACACCTCGGCGGAGGATGACAACGCTGGTGTGCGCGCGCCGGGGACGCTTGCGTCCCACTACGCGCCTTTGGCGCGGGTCGAACTGGTCGCCCCCGACGAAGTTGTGCCGCGTGCGCACGCGTTGCTCGCCGAGCGCGCCGCGGTCGGGGTGCTTGGCCTCCAAGCCATGGTGCCAACACCGCTACCTGCCGGGGCGGTGCTTCTTGGTGCTCCTGAGACGGATGAGGTCTATGCCCGCACGCTGTATCGCTGCCTGCGCGAAGCCGATCGACGCGAAGTCGGCGTCATTCTGGCGATCCTCCCGGAGGACGCGGGTGTTGGTGCTGCCGTATGTGACCGGTTACGCCGCGCTGGTGCGCCTGCCTGAGGACACGTGATGCGTTACGACCTCGCCCCGGATGTGCGGGTGATCCTCCTCGACGAACTTGCGGAATACGTACTCGATGCGCCGCAAGATTTGGACGTAGTACAGCGCGTCTACGACTTTGTCAGCGATGAACAAGCGGCAACGGATGTTGAGCATGTAACTGCATCTGCGATCGTCGTAAGTTCGGACGGGGTGCTACTGCATCGGCACAAGACACTTCAGTGTTGGATGCAGCCCGGCGGCCACCTCGATGCCGGCGAACATCCGGCTGCGGCCGCAGCTCGAGAAGTCGCCGAAGAGACCGGGATCACTGCATCCCACTGGGACGGCGGACCTCTCTTGTTGTGTGTCGATTCGCACGTTGTCGAAGTGTCGGGTCATACGCATCATGATTTTTGTTATCTCATGACCGCGCCTGCGGTCGCCCCGGAACCGCCGGATGGCGAGAGCCCCGATGTCGCATGGTTCCCGTTCTTTGCTGCGCGCGACCTTGCCGACTACGCACTCCGTGCTTCAATCGAAAAAGCAATGCGCATCGTCCTCGCGGGCTAGTGCGGCGCGGCTACGTATGCCCGCGTGTTTGGGTGCACAATTGTTTTCCGAAAAATGTTCGAGATCTTGCTGCACGTCATCCATTAACTGTCATCGGTCGTTCGTATAGTTCGACGCATGGTTGCAATGACCGAGTTCATCGGTGTCGTCACCGAAGCAGACGTCGACAACGCGTTCATTCGAGTAAACGCGGCGCTCATCGAAGCTCTTGCGATCTTGGGCGAGTTCGACGCTCAGGGCGGTTGGGAAATCGCCGGCGCGGGTTCACCTGTTTCGTGGTTGGCGAGCCGGGGGCACTGCACGAAGCAGGAGGCAGCCGTTCACGTCCGTAACGCCCGGCTTATGCGCAAGCACGAGACCGTCCAGGATGCGGCAAACGAGAGATCAATTACGCCCTCGCACCTCACGCAGCTATCTCACATCTCCAAACATCGCTCGCAACGCTTCAATGCTGATGTCGAGATGTTGGTTGGCATCGCGCAGCGAACCCAACCGGAAGAGTTCCGAACGACGGCCAAGTATTGGGGTTCACTCGCCGACGATTTGCTCGCGCCCGAAGAACGGGACGAGAAGAACGCGCTCGATATTGCCGAAACATTTCGGGGCTCATGGGTGGTGCGCGGCGTATTCGATCCAGTGCGTGGCGCTGCACTCAATTCCATGATTCTTGAGCACAGTGCGCCGGAGGGCGTCGATGATGATCGAACGGCTAGCGAGCGGCGGGCCGATGCGTTCTTCACGCTGCTGTGCCGCAACGAACCAATCCAGCCGAAGGTAGATGTAATCGTTGATGTCGACACGTTGGTCGGCCTCGGCCGTCCTCTCGAGGAGATTCGATGCGAACTCCAAGGCGTGGGTGCGATCCCGCGGATTGTTATGGAACGCCTCGCATGCACGCCCCAGATTGGTCGCGTGTTGACCCGCGGTCAGAGCGAAGTCCTCGATCTGGGTCGCCAGGTGCGCATTGCTTCATCAGCGCAACGTCGGGCGGTCAACGCTCGGGATCGCGGCTGTGTCTGGCCGTACTGCAAGCGTCCACCGGCGATGTGCGAGGTCCACCACCTCGTCCCCTGGCAACACGGCGGCGATTCCAACGTCGACAACCTCGCACTGCTCTGCGGTCACCATCACACGCGGGTGCACCAAGGCTGGAAGTTGCACCAATGCCTCGACGGAACGTGGGACGCACGCGCCCCATAACGCCAGGACCGGTCATGCAATTGTGGCTGGTGACTCGAGCAGGCGTAAGCGCGACGGCAATTACATGTGCGCCTTGCCGACTGGCTAGGCGCGGGTGGCGTTCTTGCGCAAGCGGCCGCGCGTGCCTTGATCGAGAATCACTTTGCGGAGCCGAACGGTCTCAGGAGTGACTTCGGCGCATTCATCGCTCGCAAGGAACTCCAGTGCTGCTTCGAGGCTGAGCAACCGTGGGGGAGTGAGTCGCTCGGTGTCGTCCGATCCGGACGCACGCATGTTCGTGAGCTTCTTCTCTTTGGTGGGGTTGACGTCCATGTCTTCGCCGCGCGGGTTTTCGCCGATGATCATGCCTTCGTAGACATCGACACCGGGCCCGACAAATAGCGTGCCGCGGTCCTGCAGGGTCATGAGCGTGTACCCCGTGGTGACACCGCTCCGGTCGGCAACCAGACTGCCGGTGCGGCGAGCGCGAATTTCGCCAGCCCAAGGCTCCCAGCCCTCGAACACCGAGTTGAGAATGCCGGTGCCACGCGTTTCGGTGAGGAACTCGGTACGAAAGCCAATGAGTCCGCGTGCGGGGACGACAAAGTCCATGCGCACCCAGCCGGTACCGTGGTTAATGAGCTCAAGCATCCGGCCCTTGCGCACGGCGAGCAGCTGAGTGATGGTGCCAAGGAACTCTTCTGGTGCGTCGATGGTGACGCGCTCGACGGGTTCGTGCTTCTTGCCGTCGATTTCGCGGATGAGCACTTCGGGCTTCCCGACCGTGAGCTCGAAACCTTCGCGGCGCATGGTCTCTACGAGGATTGCGAGTTGGAGCTCGCCTCGGCCTTGCACATCCCAGGTGTCGGGCCGATCCGTGTTGTTGACGCGCAAACTCACGTTACCGATGAGCTCTTGATCGAGCCGGGCCTTCACGAGTCGCGCGGTGAGCTTCTTGCCTTCCTTGCCGGCCAAGGGCGACGTGTTGATACCGATCGTCATCGAGAGACTGGGCTCATCAACCGTGATGATCGGAAGCGGGCGAGGATCCTCGGCATCGGCCAACGTTTCGCCGATCATGACGTCTTCGAGTCCGGCGACGGCGATGATGTCGCCCGGGCCGACTTCTTCGGCGGGTACGCGTTCGAGCGCTTCGGTCACGAAGACCTCGCCAAGTTTGGAGCGTTGGATTTCCCCGGTGGTGCGGCACCACGCAACTGTGTCGCCACGGCGAATCGTGCCGTTGATGATGCGGCACAGTGCTAGGCGTCCGAGGTACGGCGACGCATCGAGGTTGGTGACCAGCGCCTGGAGCGGGTGACCCTCTTCGTAGGTCGGTGCTGGTACATGCGCCGCAATGGTTTCGAAGAGCGGTGTGAGGTCGGACGCGAGCTTCTCGGGATCGTGACCGGCGGTGCCAGCTTTGGCGTTCGTGTACACGATCGGAAACGAAATTTGGTCTTCGTCCGCATCGAGGTCGAGGAACAGTTCTTCCACCTCATGGACAACTTCATTGATGCGCGCGTCAGGCCGGTCGACCTTGTTGATCACCAACACCACTGGCAGACGTGCCGCGAGTGCTTTGCGCAGCACGAAGCGCGTCTGGGGGAGCGGACCTTCGCTCGCATCGACGAGCAGCAAGACGCCGTCGACCATGGTGAGGCCGCGCTCGACCTCGCCACCGAAGTCGGCGTGTCCCGGCGTATCGATCACGTTGATCTTGAGATCGCCCCAGCGCACAGCAGTGTTCTTGGCGAGAATGGTGATGCCCTTCTCGCGCTCGAGGTCGTTGGAGTCCATGACGCGCTCGGCGACATCTTGGTTCGAGCGGAACGCGCCGGTCTGCCAGAGCATGGCGTCGACGAGCGTGGTCTTGCCGTGGTCGACGTGGGCGACGATGGCGATGTTGCGCAGATCGGAGCGCGCGGGCATTGAAAGACTCCAGTGGGACGGGGACCGCTGATTCTACGGGAAATCCAGGGAATCATGTCTGGCCGCAATCCGATGGTCAGAAAATCGCTTGGGCGCAATGGCCGGTTTTCGTAAGACTGCGCCGGTGCCCCCATCAGACGAACACCTTGCAGGGTTGAGAATCCTTACCCCCCGCCTCGAGTTGCGTATCCCGACGGATGCGGATATCGAGGCGCTGTGCGCATTGGCGCGTCTGGGTATCCACGACCCGGCGGTCATGCCGTTCGATACACCATGGACCGATACGCCGGATGCGGAATTCCATGCGCAGTTCCAATCGTTTCATGCGCAGGTTCGGGCATCATGGGGGACGCCGGCGTGGGACTACGAATTTGTTGTGTCGGCCCGCGATCGCTCCAACATCACCATCGGTACGCAGGGGCTCGCCATGCGCGGGGAGCCGCTCGTTCCGGAAACCGGCTCATGGCTCGGTCAGCAATTTCAGGGCCAGGGCTACGGAACGGAAATGCGTGCTGCAGTGTTGTCATATGCGTTTGATGTGCTGGGGTTGGCATTCGTGACCTCCGGCGCGTACACGTTCAATGTCGCGTCGCATCGCGTCTCGGAAAAGATGGGGTATGTGGAGACGCATCGGGTAACGAAAGCACCGCGAGGTGTTCCCCAGGAGTCCGTGCGCTATCGCATCGACCGCGAACAATTCGCCGCTCGGCGACCGGACCTTCCGATCGAATTCGTTGGCAGTGCACCGGTCGTTGCCCGGACGACCACTGATGCAGATCCGTTTTCTGGCGTGGAAATCGAGCATCCTCGACGGGGACCGTGAGCGTCAGGTAAAACCGGGTCCGCTGGCCGGCGCAGGGGGAGCTTCGCAATGTCAACGCAACGTAACTGGCGGACCGATCTTGATCGTGCGCTCGCCCGAATTCGCGACGAATACCACCATGCCCGCGTGTTGGTCCGCACCAAGCCCGGTATCTCAGCAACTGCCCCGATCCTCAACGCAACGCGACCGCGCGCCGTGGTGCCAAGCTCGGGCAAAGCATCGCGATCAAGCGCAGCTGTGGGTTCCGAAATGGGCTCGCCGCGGATTGCGAGCAATGGCATTGCACACCTTGTTCGAACGGTACGAGCAAAGCATGTTGCGGCACCACCGCAGCTGCGAGTTGTGCCCTCGCAGCCGCGCGCCGTGGTGCCGAGCTCTGGGTACGAAGCGCGACGGGAAGCTGCCGCAAGGCGCGCGTGGATTTCACCATCAGATCCTGTGGACCGAATGCTTCGTGACCTGCGTGCCCTTGCGCAAGAGCCGCAGACGCGCACGCGCATGGCCCGCGTTCGCGATGTGGTGGCAGCAGTGCCAGCCGAACTGCATGCGCAGCTTGTCGCTCGCGACTCGGCGCTGCTCGCCAACCTCAACGGCGTCCCGTTCGCATTGCGCATGCAGGCATGCCGGACGCAAATCAACGCCGATTTCGCGGCGCAGCAATTGCGCACAAGTGAAGCCCGACGCGCCTTCGAGTCTGAAACCTCGCGCAATCGTGTCCAACAACTTGCCGTCCGGCGTAGATATTCGCGAGCTCGGCGAACGTTGTCCGGCCTCGAGGCGCTACGCGCACCATTCGTGTCATCGGATGGCGCGAGCTGGGAGCGCCAATTCCTGGCGTACGTTCCCGAAACAGTGATGTCGTCAGGGCGTGTTGTCGAGGTATTTGGCGATCTTCACTCGGCTCACCACGTGCTCATCATGGTGTCGGGAATGAACAACTCTTCGAGCACGTTTTTCTCCGCCCGCAACAAGCTTGAACAAGTTGTGCAGTTGGCAATGCGAGAGCACCCGAACGCGCAGTTCGCTGCGATTGAGTGGATGGGCTACGACTCGCCGGACTACGTACGCAGCTTGGGTTCACGACCCGCAGTACGGGGCGCGGCTGAGTTACGCGCCTTTGTGGATGCGCTTGAGTTGTCAGCGGGCGCACAGCTCACCATTGTCGGTCACAGCTACGGGTCACTCGTCGTCAGCGAAGCGCTGCGCCAAGGGCTTGGGGTCCATCGGGCAGTGTTTACCGGAAGCCCGGGGGTGCGGGCGAAGCACGTCGACGAATTGCTGTTGCCGTCCGAGTCGGTCTTTGCCGCGGCAAACGATCGCGATCTCGTCGTGCGGCTCAAATGGCACGGCACAAACCCCGCCAGTGCGCAGTTTGGTGCAGTACAACTCGCGACGAGCGGACGTCGCCATGCCGAGTATTTCGTGCCCGACTCCGGGGCGCTGACCGTTCGTAACGTGATGCACATCGCGCTTGGCCAGCTCGATCGACTCGCTCGCCTGGCGCACGATGCGGCGATAACGGAGATGCGAACGTCGAGCGAAGGTCCTGCTCTACGCTAACGGCCATGGCGAGTGCGCATCACGACGGTCCTATCGGCGTGTTTGACTCCGGACTTGGTGGCCTCACGGTGCTCCGAGCGCTTATCGACTTGTTGCCGAACGAAGACGTCTTGTACTTCGGGGACACGGCCCGCTTTCCTTACGGCCCAAAACCACACGAAGAAGTCGTCAAATTCTCAATAGAAATTGCTGATCGCCTCGTCGAAGAAGGCGTGAAGATGATCGTTGTTGCTTGTAACTCTGCAACTGCGGTCGCACTCGAGACACTGCAGGCCCGGTACCCGATTCCGATTATTGGAGTTGTCGAGCCCGGCGTGCGGGCGGCATTGCAGGTCACGCGGAGCCAGCGGGTGGGCATCATCGGGACTGTGGCCACCATTACTTCCGGTGCATATCAGCGTGCCGTCGAAACGCACGCGCCGGACCTCGAGGTTGCGTGCGCAGCATGTCCGGGGTTTGTCGAATTTGTTGAGGCTGGAGAGGTCGACTCCGAGCAGGTGTACCTATTGGCGACGCGCCTGCTCGCGCCAATCCGTGACGCCAACGTCGACACGCTTGTACTCGGTTGCACGCATTATCCATTGTTGGCACGCACGATTGCGCGTGCGGTCGGGCCGGAAGTGGTGCTCGTATCCAGTGCGGACGAAACCGCATTTGCGGTGCGCCAGATGCTCCTTGACAGTGTGGAGGCGAGCGCGACGCCCGATCGCATTCCGCGACATCGGTTCGCCACGAGCGGTGATGCCACCACGTTTGCGCGCCTCGGCGTGCAATTCTTAGGCCCCGAGGTGGCGCGAGTGGAGGAGTGGCCGTGGAGGTAATCGTGCTTGGCGCATCCGGCTCGTTTTCCTCGCCAGAGACGGGACCGTGTAGCGGGTATTTGTTGGAAACAGCGGGCGCTCGTATCTGGATGGACTGTGGACATGGAACGTTTCGCGAGCTTCAGCGCTACTGCGAACCGGGCGATCTGAGCGCGATTGTCGTCACGCATGAGCACGCGGATCACTGTGCCGACCTGACAGACGCGCACATCAAGATGCATTTTTTTGATCAGTGTGTTGCCGTGCCGCTCTTTGCCCCCGAAGGGGTACATCGTGTTCTCGAACGTCTCATCGACTTTGGAGATGAAACCTTTGATGTTCGTATTGTCGCCGACGGTGATGCAGTGTCCGTCGCGGAGACGACTCTGCGTTTTGCTCGCACCGACCATTCGGTCGAGACATTGGCAGTGGAAGTTGCCGATGCAACGGGCGCCCGGTTGATTTACTCATCCGATACCGGACCAGCGTGGTCGCCTGAGATCTTCGCTCCCGAAGCCGATCTCGTGATTCACGAAGCAAGCTACTTACATGCACATCGACCTTGGCACTTGCATTGCTCCGCGCACGAAGCTGGTGTTGCAGCGAAGAATGCTGGCGCCCGGGCGCTGATGCTTACCCATCGGACTCCGGGTATCGCGCTTCAGCCGTGGCTGGCAGAAGGAAGTGCAGCATTTGGTCGTGCGGTGCTGCATGCGAGGTCGGGTGCACGCGTTTCGGTGATGGATATTGCGAGCGGTGGTATTCACGCGCGGGATCCGCGCGAGTTAGGCCTCGAGCGCTGACTGCGAACGACGCGACGGGCGCGCTGAGGGAGCACCGTCCCGTGTACGCTCGGGCGAACAGTGGGTCAAGAGAGGGAATTCCCATGACGATTCGCAAAGACGGTCGGGAACCGGACGAGCTTCGTCCGCTGACCTTTACACGTGACTACACCGACCTTGCGCTTGGCTCGGTGCTTGTTGAGATGGGCCGAACCCGGGTGTTGTGTACGGCGAGTGTGGAAGAGCGTCTTCCGGGTTGGCTGCGCGGCAAGGGGCAAGGGTGGGTTACCGCCGAGTACTCGATGCTCCCCGGCGCGTCTTCCGAACGGGTGCCGCGCGAAGCGGTGAAGGGTAAGCAATCCGGTCGTACGCTCGAGATTCAGCGGCTCATCGGGCGTTCGCTGCGCGCCGTGACGGATTTGCGCCTCTTGGGCGAAATGCAGATCACGGTGGATTGCGATGTCTTGCAAGCCGACGGCGGAACGCGCACGGCCTCGATCTGCGGTGGTTGGATCGCATTGCACGATGCGTGCTCGCGGTTGTTGGCCCGCCAGCAGATTGCAGCGCATCCGATCACGGATGGATTAGCCGCAATCTCGGTTGGCATTGTCGATGCCTTGCCGTGTCTGGATCTGTTCTACCTCGAAGACGTCGATGCTGATGTCGACATGAATGTTGTGATGACGGGGGCGGGACGCTTCGTCGAAGTGCAGGGAACCGCAGAAGGGGCACCGTTCTCTCGCAGTGAGCTCGACGCACTTCTTGGGCTCGCCGAGGGCGGCATTCGAGACATCCTGGTAGCACAAGCAGAGATGGTTTCGGTAGCCCCACTGCCGCGTGCGTAGCTCATGACGACTGCATTCGTTCTCGCAACCGGCAACGCGGACAAAGTGCGCGAGATCACGGAGATCTTGTCGGATGCATTTGCGCAGGAATTGCGCACCGAGCCGATCTTGGCGGACGGTGCCACGGCAAGTCTTGTCAGCGATGCGGGCGCAACAGGCATTCCTTCGGTGAGCGTCACGCATACGCTCAACGTTGAGGAAACTGGCGGCACGCTCGTTGCGAACGCGCGCATCAAAGCCGCGGCGTGGTGTGCGGCAACGGGGCTTCCGGCAATCGCGGACGACACCGGGTTGTTCGTCGATGCGCTGGATGGCGCCCCGGGCGTTGACACTGCGTATTTCGCCGGTCCAACTGCCACCTATGCAGAGAATGTCGCCAAGCTTTTGCGAGTGCTCGACGGTGTCCCCGACGAGTTGCGCGGCGCGTACTTTGCCACCAGCGCAATCGCGGTATTTCCCGATGGGCACGAGGTTGTTGTCGAAGGGCGCGCGACCGGCAGCATTGCAAGAAGCACTGCGGGGGACACAGGTTTCGGGTTCGATCCGGTGTTCATCCCCGACGATGGCGGTGGTCGTCGATTCGCCGAAATGTCGATGGAGGAAAAGCACTTGCGCTCGCATCGGGGACGCGCGTTTCGCGCCCTTGCCGCGCGTTTGGTCGACGATGGGTGCGGTGCTGGTGTGCTCGGAAGGAGTGCATAGTCAATGGCCGTGTTGGATGTCGCTGGATTTGTTGCCGATCTCAAGGATCACGCCGTTGATCACCAGTTCCATGTGCACGACGAGCGTCACTTCGTCGAGAGCTATTCGCTGCGTCAAACCTGGGAAGTCGATCTCCATCCCGAAGAGGGGTGTGAAGGACCGGTTGACCTCTACCTGGGGCTCGATATCGACCCGCGTGTGTTGCTGGGGTTCGAAGATGCAGTGATCGTTGCCGAAGAGGGTGATGCTCCTGAACCCGAGGACATCTTCTTTTTCCCGCTCACCTTCACCTGGGCGCTTCCGCCGCTTCCGAATCCGCCAGACCTGTTGGTCTTAGCCACCGAATTGGCCGGCGTCGGCGGTCCCGATCTGCCGCTTGAGGTTTCGGCGATTGACTCGATCCCGGATGTCATTGATTCGCCGGAGCGTTCCTTACGGGTCGTTGCGCATCAGAAAGTCTCGTTGCTGCGCATCCGTCAGGGAGAAAGCGTTAGCTGCGAGACCTTTGAGCGGTGCCTGGCGGTGAGTCGCTACCTGCTGGAACACGCCGAACGCTGGCTCGGCTAGCAGCGGTTCGCCGGGTGCGTTCGGGCCAGAGTGCGGGGTTCCCCTCAACCGCTGGGGCACTCCGGCCGAAGTTAAGGGTGTGCAATCAGCACCTGATGCGGTCGAAACGTCTGAACTTGTCGCAACCCTGCGCACCCTTCCGACGCGCGCGGGAATCGCGGCGCAGCTCCTCGTGCTTCTCGAAAACCCTGAGGTCACTCCGCATCAAGTAGCGCAGATCATTCAAACGGATCCATCCTTGGCGGCGCGAGTCTTACGTTTGGCGAACTCTCCGTATTTCGGGCTGAACGGCAGTGTCGCGAGTTGCACACAAGCGATTGTCGTGCTCGGGTTCTCCGTCATTCGCTCCTTGTCGGTGACCTCCGCGGTCGGTTTGTTCGGCGAATCCGGGCGAGGAATGCCTGCAGGGTTTTGGGATCACGCGGCGCGCGTGGCGGCCGGGGCGTCGCTCGTTGCCAAGCACCGTGGGCTTCCGCCCGGTGATGCGTTTAGCGCGGGTCTCTTGCATGACCTGGGACGCGCCTTGCTGTTTCGCCATGATCCGGCAGTACACATGGAGTTGGAGCACGAATTCGGTGCTGATTCCTTGGCACTATGTGCTGCAGAACGTGAGCACTTTGGCATGGATCACTGTGAAGCTGCAGCGATTGTGCTCGAGCAGTGGCGTCTTCCCCACGCGCTCGTCGAAGCGGTGCGGGTTCACCATCGGCCATTTGACGAGGTAGACGGGCGCATCGCTCGGTTTGTCATGGTCGGTGAGGCGCTCGCAGATCTCGAGGCAAACGAGGCGCACGGACCGGCAATCGAACCGAACGAAGTGCTGGCCGCACTCCCTGCTCCATTGGTCGAGCGCATCCGTCGCGACATGCGCGGTGAGATGGAACGCATCACCTCACTGTTTACTATCGGTTGATCCAGCCGCACCCACTTGGTATGGCACGATGGAGTCATGCCAATGCGCGTGAACTGTAAGCACTACGACAGCCGGACCTACGCGACTGGTGATGTCGTGCGCCGTTGTTTGTTGGACCTCGCCCCTGAGGCTCCATGGCGGTGCCCCGATGAGTGTTCCCGCTTTGAAATGCGCGTGGCCGATGTCGGATGGGTATTCGGTTCGCTCGCAGCCGGCGAAGTTACCCCGGAGCCCGAACCGCAAGGGGAGGGTATTGCCGAGCTCTTGGATGCGGCCGAAGACATCATCAACTTCGCGGCGCTGGATGTTGCCAACGAGGAAGCCGCACGAGCCGAGAAAAAACGTCGCAAGAAGAAGCGTAAGTAAGGAACCGCCGAAAACGCCAAGTGCGAGCGGAGGGACTTGAACCCTCACCCCTTGCGGGACCAGGACCTAAACCTGGCGCGTCTGCCGTTCCGCCACGCTCGCGAGTTCTTGCATCCTGACACGTGCGCGCATCGAGACGCCGCACATTTATGCGTTCCAGCGCGTGATGACCCGAGTTTCGTGTTCGAATCCGAGGATACCGGTGCGCGCCGGCGCAAGCAGCAGGCGGGCGGCGAACATTGGGGGTTGTTCGAGCCAAACCGCGGCGAGGACGCGCAAGAAGTGTCCGTGGGCAAATACGGCGACGCGTTCGCCGGCGGCGAGGTTCGGAGTAACCAGGGCAAGTATGCGTAGGGCGCGTGTCGCGACGCTGTCGAGCGATTCGCCATCGAGGACGCCGTCGTTCCAGATGGTCCATCCCGGACGGTCGACGCGGATCTCTGGTGTGGTTCGACCTTCGTAGGCGCCGTAGTCCCACTCCATCGCATCCGGGGTGATCTCGGCCCGGTCGAGGAGGCCGGCGCGTTTGCATGTTTGTTGGGCGCGTTGCAGTGGCGAGCACAACACGCGGTCAAAGGGCACTGCGGCCACCGTGGATGCGAGCGCATCGGCTTGGGTGAGGCCGGTTGCGTTTAGTGGCAGGTCATGTCGACCGGTGTGACGACCTTCGCGCGCCCAGTCAGTTTCGCCGTGGCGCAGTATCCAAACTTCACCGTTGTACTGCAGGTTCTTCGCCGCCGACGTCATGACATATCCCTCAGAGTGCGCTATCCGCTGTTACATCACAGCACGGAACATTGCAGGCAGTTTTGCGGTGTCGAGTCGATCGCGCGCGCCTGCGGCCATCGCCGCGACGATGAGCGATCCGCCGGCAGGGGGCATGTCGGGGATACGCAAGAGCGCGTCGGGCGCGACAACTCGTACCTCTGCTTCGAAGGGATCGCGCAATAGCGCCCCGGCTTTCCAATTGCTGCCGATCAAGCCCAGCGGGAACGCCCCGGTTAACCCGGTGTGGCGAATCACGCTCACGACCTGTTCGGCCAACAAGGTCCCTGCGTTTTGGTAGATCCGCTGGGCAACGACATCTCCTTCCTGAGCCGCGGCTTCGACCTCTTTCGCAAGCGCGGCAACCTCATCTTTGGAGAGTTCCTCCATGAGTAACGGGAAGAGCTCTTCAACGCTCGTGACGTTGTAGAACGCGAATGTGCGCGCAGCCAATTGCGTTGGCTCTCCTCGACCATCACGCCAACGAAAGACTGCACGAAAGGCCTCGGCACCCACGTAATAGCCCGAACCTTCATCGCCGACAAGATGCGCCCATCCGCCGGTGCGCCATTCGCGGCCGTCGGGGCCGACGCCAAAGACGTTGGCTCCGGTTCCCGAGATCACGGCAAGTCCGGCGCGCCCTTCGGTGCTTGCTGCCCAAGCGGCAACGGTGTCATTCACAATGAATGTCTTTGCAAATGCGGTGGTGACATGCGTTGCGGAGCGCAGGCGGGCCCACTCGGAGGCGCTATCGGCGCTGGCAACGGCGAAGATCCCAACGGCAACCTGTGTTGGTTCAGCGTTCGCGGCGTGCAGCGCAGCATGGACCGCCTCGTTGATTGCCTTGCCGGCGCCCTCGAACCCGGCGGTGTAGACGTTGCTCGGTCCGGCGTGGCCAACGGTGAGCTGATGAGTACGCAAATCGAGAACCACAGCAAGTGTCTTGGTAGCGCCGCCGTCGACTGCGACCAAGATCGGTCGGTCATCGCCAACCGGTGCAGTCTGCGCGCCATGCCACAGTTCGGGCGGCAGTTGGATCAGGCTTGTGTCCCACTCTTTGGGGATGATGATGGGCGCACCAGTTGACGTCGTAGGGTTGTCGCTCGTGAACACGGACTACCTCGCAATCGGAAATCCGACGATCGACGTGCTTGCCGACGGCGGTGAGGTCATTGGGGGCACGGTCTCGTTTGCAGCGGTACAGGCCGCGCGCTTCGGCTGGAATGCGCGCGTACTGGGACGCGCCAACCAAGCAGAGTTGGTGCCATTACTTCCTGCTGACGATCGCATTATGTGGGACATGCAGCCTGCATTCGAGACGACGAAGTTCCGGAACGATAGCCAAGACGGCGATCGGACCCAATATGTGTACGCCAGTGCGGGGCCGGTCGAGCTGGGTACCGAGGAGTTTTCCGAGCGCATTGTGCATCTGGGCCCGATTGCGGCAGAAACGGACTTCACCCGTGGGTGTGAGCTCGCGGCGGACGCGGCGTTCGTCGGCGCCACGCCGCAGGGCGCGTTTCGCTACTGGAGCACGGACACAGTGGTGCGGCTCCAGCCCGTTGCGTTCGATCCGATTGTGTTGGAGCGCTGCAATGCGGTTGTCGTCGGCAGTATTGAGGCCGACGTTGCCGCGCAACTGCTGGACGGTGTAGTTGCAGCGGGTGGTATCAGTGTCGTGACCTACGGCAGCCGAGGCTGTGTTGTGCGATCGCGTGCCGGCGAGGAACGCTATGAGCTGCCGTTGCGGGTTTCGGTAGTAGACGACACGGGTGCTGGAGATGTGTTTGCTGCAGTGTTGTTCCTTGCGCTCGCTGAAGGACTCCTCCTTGCAACTTCCGTGCATCATGCGCAGGTTGCGGCTGCCGCGTGCGTGCGAGGGGTTGGTGTTGCGACCGTGCCCACGCGTGCGGAACTCGACGCGATGCTGGCCGAGCACTGATCGGCTCCTACGGGCGTATGGCGGAGATCCAGTAGCGCTCGTCGCGGACCACGCTGTTGTTGACATGGTGCAGCACTACAACATCAGGTGTGGTTGGCCGGTCCGTTGTTAGCAACAACACTTCCGAATTCGTGGTGCGTGCCAGGTGAAGCGCAAGCGTGCGAGCTTGCGAATCGGTTCCTGCAGCATTTGTGAAACGGGCGTAGGTGAACGCCTCAGGCATGTCGGGTGCGCGAACGGTCCGGCTCAACCGAACCGCGATCGCCGAACAGCGCGCTGCGGTATCGCAAACGATGGGAGTCGTCGGATAGTTCACCTGCACCCAGTTGGCGGCGGCCGCTGCTCCTGAGAATGGAATCATGACCAGAACGGGCATGGTGAGTGCAGTTCCGATGCAGCCGACAAGTCCGAGTGCACCAGCGAGGCGGTTCGGCGTGACAGCTCGTGGCTGCACGAGGCGCATGCACCACAATCCGGCGATGGCGGCGGCAAAGAGCACGCCCGAAAATCGGAGGCTGGCGTACAGCCCGTGTGTCGCCAATATTGCGACGACACCCACCGTCGTCATGGTCCACGGGACCCATGCGGCAGGTCGGCTGCGCATCCGCCAGGTCATGCAGATAACTACTGCGGCGCTGACTGCTGCGCCAAACCAGCCGAGGTGCGTGGCGATGTGTGTTTCCCAAAATGCAGGGACGTCTCCAGGAATTGGCGCGAGTGCGCGAAACGGCGTTGTCGCAATGGACAATGCGTGTTCGGAACCGAAGGATGTGCTGATTGTTGCGTGTTGCGCGTCACTGCCGGGACGCGCAGTGCATACGCTCACAACACCAGCAATGCCTACCAACGCAATGCCACTGATGCGCAATCGCCAAGCAAGCGGGAGGCGGCAACGCGCTCGAAGTTCGGTATCACACGCGCATCCAACGGCGATCCCGAAGGCGAGGGGAATTGCCAGCACCGTGGTATTCGCAGCAAGAGCGAGCAATGCCGTACTCCACCACCAGCCGCCGCGCGTTCCAAGAACGCATAGCGCTCCAAGGGCGAGAATCCACATCAGCGCGTAGCTGCGGGCGATGACGCCGTATTCAATGAGTGGAAGATACGAACACGCCAGCAACACGCGAACGGTGCGGGTGAATGGTGCTCGCCAGGTGACCAGCAGCGTCGCACCGGACGCGATGATCCATTGGAGTACCTGGAGTGCGGTGATGCTTCGGAACGCACGCGCCGGGAACCACAGCAGCAGGTACCACAGCGCGGGGTGTCCTTCGTATCGGAGTTGCGCGAAGAGCGCGCGAATGCTCGGAGCGTCGCGGGCGATGGCCCAGGCCTGAAGTTCGTCGCGCCATGGCGTGTGCCGCCACGAAAGCAGCGCCAGAACCGTTGCGAGCATTGCGGTGACAACGATCGCGAATCGCAGCTCAGGGTGACGAGTGTCGCCGTGCGTTGATGCGGATGTGGCATCCCGCGAGCGCGCTTTGGCGGCCGTGAGAGTTTCCGCCGTACCAACCATGAAGTACGCCCCCCGGGACTCGAACCCGGAACCCACAGATTAAGAGTCTGTTGCTCTGACCAGTTGAGCTAGAGGCGCTTGCGGGCCCGAAGGCCCGGGTCGCAAAAGATAGCCGATGCGGCGCAATGCAAGCGGTGGTAGGCAGCGGCAAGTACCGTGACGGTTCGGAGGTGGGGTATGGACATCGTGGTTTCCGGCTCAAGTGGGTTCATCGGCACGGCGTTGGTCGCGGCGTTGCGTGGCGCGGGTCATCGGGCGATTCCGTTGGTGCGACGCGCCGGTGTTGTCGACTCGTTGCAATGGGATCCGCAAGTCGGCCAGATCGACGCCGCAGGCTTTGAGGGCGTCGACGCGGTCGTGCATCTCGCCGGCGAGGGAATCGGTGAGAAGAAGTGGTCGCCCGCGCAAAAGCAGCGGATTCTTGAGAGCCGAACCGGCGGCACGGCACTGATTGCGACCACGCTGGCGAAACTACAAAACGGTCCGCAGACCCTCGTGTCCGCGTCGGCAATCGGAATCTACGGAAACCGGGGCGACGAAGTCCTCACCGAAGCCAGCACCCCTGGTGGCGGATTCCTCGCCGACGTTGTCGTGCAATGGGAAGCCGCAGCGCAGCCGGCCGTGGATGCGGGCGTGCGCGTTACATTTCCGCGTACGGGAATTGTGCTTTCCCCTAACGGCGGCGCATTGGCTCGACTGCTGTTGCCATTCAAGCTTGGTATCGGCGGTCGGATCGCCTCGGGGCGCCAGTACATGAGTTGGATCTCACTTGACGACGAAGTACGAGCGCTGCTCGCGTTGCTCCAAAACGATGCCTATCGAGGCCCGGTCAATCTGACGGCACCGAATCCCGTTACGAATAACGAGTTCACCAAGACGCTGGGGTCGGTGTTGCATCGCCCGACCTTGCTCCCGACCCCGTTGTTTCCGCTGAAGGCAAAGTTCGGGGCCGAGCTGGTCGAGCAGCTTCTGGTGTATAGCCAGCGGGTCGAACCGGCAGTCCTTGCGGCCAACGGCTTTTCGTTCGCCCATTCGACCCTCGAAGCAGCCCTGCGGTTTGAACTCCAATAGGTATTGCTCGACCGTTCAGGTCTTTGACGCACGAGATTCCGGCAATTGAGAGCGAGACCACAAAAAGGAATCGAGCGTTGGATCGTTGAGATCACAACGCTCGATTCTGAGCAGGTAGCTCTGGGAGTGTTTCCGGCCTTTAGCTGTTAGCGTTATTGAATTCGCGTGAAATCACGATACGTGCAAGATCATTCGCCATTGTGGTTTGTTGCTCGATTGTCCCGTTTCGCATTTCGCTGACTGCTAGGTAGTCGACACCGTTCACGCGGAAGAACACTCCAACCGCAGGATTCTCTTCATTGCGATCAATAACGGTGTACATATCCAATCGGTACGGGTCGATGGCTGCCCCGTCATCGATGATTTGAGTGCCCTGCGCCGGGTGGCGGTCCTTGTCGAAATTGGATGTTCCCGTGACACCACCGACCACCGATCCGTCAACGTTTTGCCATCTGCACGCCATACCATCCCTGCTGTCAGCTTCGAGGACATCGTGGTCGTTGAAGATGTCTCGAATGTCGTTGGGCCTGAACATGTTGCAACGGACTCGACCAGCGCGTGTTTCGCGCACGGGCGATGTCGGAGTCGCTCCGCTGGGGTGACGACGAGGGTCGTTCGTTTCGGCTGACGCCGCCTTCTCGGTCGTCGCTGTCTTCTCGATTGGTTGGGTCGTCTCCGTGGTGTTCGGGACGCCGTGACTGGAACTCGAGTGCCGGTCTACGACTCCACAGCCCCCAAGGATCGTGCCGGCGACGAGTGATAGGGCCGGTATCGCAACGAGGAATTTCCCTTTCATTTCTGCTCCTTTTGTGATTTACCCCCAATACAACGCAAGATAATACAAGGTGAAACAAATTGCAACAGGAACAAGTGAGTTATTGCATTCCAGCGATCTCAAAAATGTGCAGTGGTGCCCCGCCTCCAGCGGATAAGCGGCTTTCCTCGAATGTGCAGTGACACACGTTGTTCCGCGGTTTCGGACACGCATTCCCCAGGGTGCACGCCCACAAGAGAGGGCGAACGGGGGTAGTCGCGCGACCTCGGTGTGAGGAAACTTCGCTTTATGTCTATTTTTTCGCAGAATGCGCAAAAACAGGGGATTGCCGGGGGGCGCTTCCGCCCGGATGCGCTTGAGGCCGATGGTGAGAACGCATCACGGTTCAAGCGGCTCTGGGACTCCTCGCGAGGTCGAACGATTCGGGCCGCCCTGGCGTTAGCGAGTGTGCCGATCGTGTGGGCCGGTGGAGCTCAAATCACGCATGCGGTTGGGTTGGGTGCCTCGGGATTTCTCCTGCTGCGCAGCATGTTCTCGCTCCCGATGGTGTGGGGTGCAGTGAAGTACCGAAATCGAAAAGCGCGTAACCAATACGGCAGCTCGGCGCTGGATCCATCGTTCTCGTGGAAAGACATGGACCCAGCAAAACGAACGCGCGCGCGTCGTTTGATTTTTGGACTCGCTGCAGTGATGGGATTACAGGGCATGCTCATGACCGCGGCATTGACGACAATGGCGCCAGCAGCGGCGATCATCATCATGCAGATGGACACGATTCCGATCATGATTCGTTCGCTGCTGAAAAAGGAAAACAAGCTCAGTCGACGCGAGAAGTTTCGAAAGCTTGCATTGACTGCTGGAGTACTGGGAGGAGCCGTGCTCACCCTTGGTATCGGTGGTATCGCTCCGGTATCCCTGGCGGGCATTGGGTTTGCCTTGGGCGGGATGGCGGCGTCTGCTACTCGACAGATCTTGATGCCGCGTTTGACCGGGAGAGAGTTCGGTATTCCTTCCGAAAAGGTGTTGATTCCGGTGAACGCAATCGACCTTGGAATCGGTGCAGCTGCGGTTGCGATTACCGGCGGATTGGCGGCGTTGAATCCGCTGACGATTGCAAGTGCGGGGCAATGGCTTGGAATGGCGGCTGTCTCCGCCGCCGCAACCTGGGGTTTCTACGCTGGCGGTAAATATGTACGGGCGCCGCAAAACGGTGTTCAGCCGGCCGGCACGTTTTCTCCTTGGACGAACAGTGCAATGCTCACGCTTCAGGTGCCCGCCACTGCAGCAATCGGAATGGTGCTCGGTCAAGCGGTGCCACTGCTTGGATTCGGCGGAGTTGCTGTTACAGCGGGGAGTATGGCGGTATTGGCGCGCGACGAGGTCACTAAGGCGCTGCCACGTTCGGGGTCCGCTCCTAGCAAAACAGTCCTTGGAGAAGCATCTGCTCGCATGCTCGAACGCGATGCGGGGTACATCGACTTCGCGAGACTGCCCGGTAAAGCTGAGCGGAATGTTGAGCGCAATGCTGAGCGGAATGCTGAGCACAGCATTGGGCGTACCGTCGCGCTTCGGTCGGACTTTGCCGAGCGATTGCAAGATGCCGTCATGCGCGACGCGGCAATTGACACTGCACGGGTGTCAAAAACGCCGGCGTTGGTGGTGGTGGAAGAGCCGAGTGTTGCGAAACCGCTCGTGGATACCGCCGGTCCGTCGGTGTCGAGTGAGGATCTCGCAACTGGGTTGGCCCAGGCGTGGTCGAGGAACCCAGAGCTTCGACCGGGGAATTTCTCGGTTGATCGGGTGCACCGAGTGAACGCGTCCCGCCAGGGTTTGCAGCACGAAGGCGTTGCGAGCCCGGAGGCAGCAAATTCGCCGTCGGTCGGCTTCTAAATCCCGCCCCAAGCAATCACGGAGACAGCGGACCTAGGTTTTCGATACGATCTTCGTGATCGAGCGCCCGTAGCTCAGGTGGATAGAGCAGCGGCCTTCTAATCCGCAGGTCGGGGGTTCGAATCCTCCCGGGCGCGCCGCGTTCGGTACATGGTGGGCGTAGCTCAGTTGGTTAGAGCGCCAGGTTGTGATCCTGGATGTCGGGGGTTCAAGTCCCCTCGCTCACCCCACGACGGCGGGTCTTCGGACCCGCCGTTTTCATTGCGCGTATGCGACAAGGTCGAGATCCGGGTGCAGTTACCCGTGTGCCCGCAAGTTGCTACGCCGAGTGCGGCGTGGTTGTGAATGCCACGCAATCGGCAGCCGGCACACCTGTGTCGTTATGGAAGGGCTGCACGCAGTCGAGCGGGATGCGGGAAATGAAAGCGCGCGGGAACATGACCCGCAGCGGTTACCGGCCGGCGTTCCACTCGAAGCGATACACGTAAATCCCGTGCTCGACTCCGAGGCGGGTTGCCCCGGGGAGATCCTCCAAGCGTTTGAGGTCGTTCTCGCCGCCTAAGACGATTCCAGTTCCTCGCGTGGATGGGGTAACGACGTTCCGAGCACCAACGTCATTCGAATAATCCGGCTCGAAGTACACGCGATGTCCGTTTCGCCTTAGCTCAGCTGCAACGCCTACTTCGAGAGCGAAGGTGCTCGGGGTGTTTCCGTCGATGATGACCGGCGCGGTCGATCCTCGTAACGATGCGTTGATGGCGTTGGCGAAAGTTGCAATCTGCTGTTCGGGAATCTCGTTGCGCCACTGCAATTGAACGGAGTGCACAGTATTGATTGCGGTGACAATCACGAGTCCAACGGCGAGAATCGCAAGTGTTGCCTGCTGCGTTCGCTTCCAGCGATTCCGCATCACTGGGTCAGTCATGACAACGATTGGGAACAACAGTGTTGCGATGGTGCCCATTTGCACCCAGCGCGTGAGGTACTCGTAGAGCGGGCCTACAACTCGCGAGAGTGCAATGCTGGCGACTGTGAGGATGGTTACGACGAGGCAACCGAAACGTAATGCGTCGCTCGCTCGGTACCGCACAGCGATGTAGCCGAACGCAATCCCTAGCAGCACAACGGGAAGCCCGAGCAACGCGCCGTGGGCAAACGTTGAGTCATTGAGTTGCTGGGTGTGCAGTGCGGAAGCCGGGAAGTTTCCGAAGGATCGCGCAATGACCCCCGCGCTCGATCGGAGAGTCTGGTCGGGCGCCGTGTGGAATTGGAACGACGCGATTTTGGCGAGGTTCCCTGGCCAGTGAATCACGGTTTCGATTGCGGGGAGAATCCAGGCTGCAGCCATTACTCCCACGCTCCAGCTCAGCATTCGCCATACAGGTCGGCGTTCGTCTCCCGTCCACTGGGCGCGCAGTGTTCGAAATGCGAGTGCTGTCGCAACGAGGATGAGCGTGGTGACGACGGGTAGGTAGCCAAGGTGCGATTGAACGAGGAAGCTGCCGATGAGGAGGGCAGTGGGAAGTGCCCAGCGCTGCGCTCGTGAAAATTCCCAGCAGATGAAAAGCAAGCATCCGAAGGGCAATACCGTGACGTACGGGTTCCACGGGCGATACAAGAAGTCGTCGGCCATGCCGCGCTGCAAGCTGAATGCTCCTACGAGGAGCAGCGTTCCTATCAGCAAGAGCCATCGACCGCGACGCCATGCAATCGTCGCCATCCCGGATATTGCCGCCATGTTGATGAGGCCGGCGCCGAGATTGAGTCCCGGGGGAGTACCGCCTCGAATCCAATAAGGAATTGCCAGGAGGTATTCATAGAGCGGTCCGGGGTGGCGGAATCCAAACCGAGAATATGGCCCGAGCAAAATCGCGTGTCGTCCCACATCTCGGACATCAAGCTCGAGGAGCGCGTCGTCTCCCCATGGCGTATACGAGCCGGAGACAAAACATTTCACGAGCAGAACGAGCAGCGGGAGAAGCGCAAGGCTGGTGATGCCCGCTGCAACTGCCCACGGACGGCGCATCAGCGGTGGCGTCAGCGGAGTATGGGTTTCTGCGGTCGCGTCAGTCGATGAGTCGAGCGAAATTTGCGGGGAAAACATGCGGGGTCCAGCCAACGGCAGTGGGATCAATCCAATGTAGTAACCCGATCGCTCTTCGGGCCATCGGCTTGGCGATCTCGCGAAGTGCTTGGAGCGGGTGACGGGAATCGAACCCGCGTAATCAGCTTGGAAGGCTGAGGCTCTACCATTGAGCTACACCCGCATTTATGACGGATAACCGTAGTCGCAGTGGTCGGGGAGGGGGGACTTGAACCCCCGACCTCGTGCTCCCAAAGCACGTGCGCTACCTACTGCGCCACTCCCCGGACTCGACCACGTTATCGCCCGCGGCAACACGCCGGCGGGGCTCGGATGGGAAGATGGCCTCATGGAACCATCCCCTCAAGCGCGCTCCGTCGGTCGCGTCCTTCCGGCAGTGCGGACCGTGGAAGGCGAAGGCATGATCGTGCGGCGCCCGTTTCCGACGGCACAGGTCGCGCTCATTGATCCGTTTCTGTTGCTCGATCACCTTGGTCCTGTGGTGCACGCACCCGGTGAAGCAAAAGGGACCGCCGAACATCCGCACCGCGGCTTTGAAACGGTGACCTATCTCCTCGACGGTGGTATCGATCACAAAGACTCACTCGGGAACGCGGGACATCTCGGCCCCGGAAGCGTGCAGTGGATGACGGCTGGTGCCGGTGTGGTCCACTCCGAGAAGCCCGACGCGTACACGCAGGAACACGGCGGTCCGATCCACGGGTTTCAACTTTGGGTGAACTTACGTGCAGCAGAAAAAATGGTGCTGCCGCGCTACCAAGATGTCCCGGCTGAGTCGCTTCCTATTGTCGAACGCAACGGAGTGTGGGCCAAGGTCATTGCGGGAGACGCGCTCGGGGTAGTGAGTCCGGTGCAGACGCGCAGCCCCGTGCAGTACGTGCACGCGCGATTGGACCCCGGCGCGTACATCGAGCTTCCGGCACCCGAAGCACACACTGCGCTCGCATACGTCGTTGCGGGTGCATGCGATGTGGGAGCAAACGCAGTGGAGTGCTCGGAGGGCGATCTGGCTTGGCTTGCCGCGGATGGCGACACGGTGTTCGTACATTGCCCGAGCGATGCGACGCGTGCAGTCGACGTGTTGGTACTTACCGGTGAGCCGCTGTGCGAACCCGTCGCCCGGTATGGCCCATTCGTGATGAACACGCGTGAGCAGATTCTGGAAGCGTTCGACGATTACGAGTCAGGAAGTCTCGCCCGCCCACTCGAGTAACTTGCGTGCTACACCGCGGCGCCGACGAGGCGACCGATCAGGTAGGTGACTGCCATGGCGAGCCCGCCGCCGACCGTGACGCGCAGCGCTGCTTTCGCGATAGGTGCGCGACCAAGTCGTGCAGCAACTGCTCCGGACGCAGCCAGCGCAGTAAGTGCGGCAAGCGCAATCGTGGTGGTTTGGACGGCGCGACTGCCGTTCTGGGTGACAAGCAGCGCCAGGAGTGGCAGGAGCGCGCCGACCGTGAATGCAAGCGCGGAGACGATCGCAGCCTGGAGGGGGCGCGCCCGAAGTTGTTCGGAAATACCGAGTTCGTCGCGCAAATGTGCAGCGAGCGGGTCGCGTTCCATCAGCTTGGTTGCGACCTGATCGGCAAGATCGCGATCGAGTCCCCGTGCTTCGTAAATCTTGCGCAGTTCGACGTGCTCATGCTCAGGATCCTCGTCGATTTCACGCGCTTCGCGAGCAATGTCGGCGTGTTCCGCATCTTTTTGCGAGCTCACGCTGACGAACTCGCCGGCCGCCATCGACATTGCCCCGGCCGCAATACCGGCAATTCCTGCGGTGACGGCAGCGTTCAGCGACGACTGCGCTGCGACCACACCGATGATGAGCGATGACGTGGAAACTATGCCGTCGTCTGCGCCGAGCACTGCAGCGCGTAACCATCCGACACGCGAAACACTGTGTCGCTCTCGATGCGTGAGGAACTTTGCCATGGACGGATCCTACGACCTCGGCACCCCGCTATTACGAGCCATCGACCGCATCCGAAATGGCTTGCCCAACGCTGAACTCAACGGCGTGGCCGTCGGGATCGCGCAACATCAGCCAGTAGCCGACGGGCGGACCCGAGTCGTGTGGACCATCGACGGAACGCCCCTCGGCACGTGCCCGTTCGGCGATGCCATCGACTTCGGCTCGGTCGCGACAACCGAAGCCAATGTGGGTGTTGTCATCCGGGGGCGTACCAATGCTTTCGGGAACCTCGAGGCATACGATGACGAACGGCCGCACTACGTCCGCGAGCCAGCAGACCCGTGTCCCACCGTCGGTGCGTTGATGCACGACTCGGAGCGAGGCGTAGCGTGCATAGAACGCAGCGGATATCTCGATGTCGGCGACAGGAATCGCCAAATGGGTCAGGCCGATATCCGTCGCACATGTGTCGTCATCGCCCGGTGGTGTGTCGTCTTTGTGCATGGCTCCGGTTGTAGCACGGCCCCGGGTGTACTCGTAGCCCGGTGAGCCCCGGTGAGTACACTCCTGCTCCTCATGGAAACCTCAGTTGAAACCCTCGAAGACAACAACGTTCGCCTCCACGTCACGGTGCCGGCCGACGAGTTTGAAACTGCGATTACTGCTGCGTTCAAAAAAATCGCATCGGAGGTGCGGATTCCGGGCTTCCGGCCTGGCAAAGCCCCTCGAGCGCTTTTGGAGCAGCGCTTTGGTGCCGAAGTTGGTCGCGAGCAGGCGCTGAAAGACGCGCTACCGCAGTACTACATCGACGCGGTCAACGCGAATGACGTCGACGTTATCGACATGCCCGAGATCACGATCGTTGACGGCCAAGACGCCGGCGATGTCGTCTTCGACGCGGTGGTCGCGGTTCGGCCCGAAGTCAATCTCAGTGGCTACGACACGTTGCGTCTCGACGGGCCAAGCATCTCGCCGTCTGAGGAACAGATCGAGAATCAGCTCACGTCGATGCGCGAGCGCTACTCGACACTCGAAGCTGCCGAAGGTCTGATCGAAGACGAACTGTTTGTGTCGATCAACATCGTTGGCGCAATTGATGGCGCTCCCGAGCCGGGCCTGACTGCCGACGACTTCTTATACCGCGTGGGTTCCGGAACGATCGTCCCCGAGCTGGACGACGCGCTGCGCGGCGCGGCGGTCGGCGCGCAACTCACGTTTGACGCCCCGGTACCCGGTTCCGACGAAGAGTCCACGGCCACGTTTGAAGTAGTTGTGAACGAAATCCAGCGTCGAGTGTTGCCGGAGCTCACCGATGCATGGGTCGATGAAGTCAGCGAATTCGCGACGGTGGCCGCGCTGCGTGACGATTTGGCTAGCCGCATGCAGATGGTCGCCAAGATGCAAGCGCAGATGGCGTTGCGTGACCTGGCACTCAATGCGTTGTCCGACCTTGTCGTCATCACCATTCCAGAATCGCTCGTGAATCAAGAGATGGAACAGCGTCTCCATGATTTAGTGCACCGCCTTGAGGGGCAGGGTGCGAGCATCCCGCAATATCTCGCCGCAATCGGCAAAGACCAACAGGAGTTCATCGACGAGGTGCGGGTCGGGTCGACAAAGGCGGTTGCCTCGGATCTCGCCCTTCGAGCGATTGTGCGCCAGGAAGCAATCGAGGTGTCCGAAGCCGAGCTCGACGCCGAAATTGAGCGCTTGGCCGAGCGGATGGGCGAAAAATCCGAGAAAGTGCGCAAAACATTGGTCAAGCAGGGCAGGATCGAGGCGGTACGCTCAGACATTGCCCGAGGCAAGGCCCTCGAATTCGTCATCGACCACGCTCAGGTCGTTGATCCGGATGGAAATCCGGTCGATCTGAGTCTGCCTGGTGGCGCTCCGGCGGCGGGCAGCGTGTCAGGATCAGTACCCGAAGCAACCGAAGAAACTACCGAAGTAACTACCGAAGTAACTACCGAAGCGAACATAGAGGAGTCCGAGGCGTGAACTTCCGGAACCAAATCCCGTTCCCGACCGTCATCGAGCGCGACAGCCGCGGTGTCGAGCGCAGCTACGACGTGTATTCGCGTCTGCTCAAAGACCGCGTGGTGTTCCTCGGCACACCGATTGACGACACGGTCGCCAACATCATCATCGCCCAGCTCTTGCACCTGGAGAGCGAGGACGCCGACAAAGACATCTCGATTTACATCAACTCTCCGGGTGGCGAGATCACCGGATTGTTCGCGATCTACGACACGATGCAATTCATCAAGTGCGATGTGAGCACCATTTGCATCGGCCAAGCCGCCTCGGCGGCTGCGGTGCTCCTGGCATCGGGCACCGCCGGCAAGCGCTACATCCTTCCGCACTCGCGTGTGCTGATTCACCAGCCCCACGGTGGTGCTTCTGGTCAAGCATCGGACATCGCAATCCAAGCCAAGGAAATCATGCGGATGCGTGAGACCCTGGACTTGCTCTTGGCTCATCACACTGGCCAACCAGTGGAGCGCATCTCGCAGGACACCGACCGTGACTTCATCATGGGCGCACTCGAAGCCAAGGAATACGGAATCGTCGACGAAGTCATCACCAATCGCGAGCTGGCTGCAGTCGCAGTGCCCGCGGGCGTGAGCTGAGTCGTTCCCGAAATCGGACGTTAAGGAGATCCCGTGGCGAAGTTCGGCGATGGTGGTGACCTGCTGAAGTGCTCGTTCTGCGGAAAGAGCCAAAAGCAAGTCAAGAAGCTCATCGCGGGCCCCGGTGTGTATATCTGCGATGAGTGCATTGATCTCTGTAACGAGATCATTGAAGAAGAGCTCTCGCAGACCACCGAGGTCAAGCTCGATGAGCTGCCCAAGCCGCGCGAGATCTACGACTACGTTAATGAGTACGTCGTCGGCCAGGAGCACGCCAAGAAAGTGCTCTCGGTCGCGGTGTATAACCACTACAAGCGCGTACAAGCCGGCGCCTACACCGATGGCGACGTCGAACTCGCCAAGAGCAACATCATGCTCATCGGCCCGACCGGCTGTGGGAAGACGTTGCTCGCTCAAACGTTGGCGCGCATGCTCAAAGTCCCGTTCGCAATTGCGGACGCGACGGCGCTCACCGAGGCGGGATACGTCGGCGAGGACGTCGAAAACATTCTGCTGAAGCTGATTCAGGCCGCTGACTACGACGTCAAGAAGGCCGAAACCGGCATCATTTACATCGACGAGATCGACAAAATCGCGCGCAAGGCCGAGAACCCGTCGATTACTCGTGACGTGTCCGGCGAGGGCGTACAGCAAGCGCTGCTCAAGATCCTCGAAGGCACGACTGCGTCGGTTCCGCCGCAGGGTGGGCGCAAGCACCCGCACCAAGAGTTCATTCAGATCGACACAACGAACATTTTGTTCATTTGTGGTGGTGCGTTTGCCGGTCTCGACAAGATCGTCGAGTCCCGCATCGGCAAACAGGGTGTGGGATTCCGTGCCGATATTCGTAAGGCGTCCGAGAAGCACGTGGGCGACATCCTCGAGCACGTCTTGCCCGAGGATCTCATGAAATTTGGCCTCATCCCCGAATTCATCGGTCGCTTACCAGTGATGGGTGCAGTGCACGATCTCGACCGCCCGGCGCTGATCGAGATCCTCACCGAGCCGAAAAACGCGCTGGTCAAGCAGTACCAGAAGTTCTTCCAATTTGAGAAGGTCGATCTCGAGTTCACCGACGAAGCGCTCGGGGCAATCGCCGACGAGGCACTGAAACGTGGCACAGGGGCTCGCGGTCTGCGTTCGATCCTCGAGTCGGTTCTGCTTGAGGTCATGTACGACCTCCCGAGCAGAGACGACGTGGTGCGTTGTGTGGTCGACCGACAGACCGTCGTCGACAAGGTGCTCCCGACGCTTATCACCGCGGGCTCCAAACGGCGTTCGGCATAACCCCGGCTTCGGCCCGGCTTCGGCCCGGCTTCGGCCCGGCCTCGGCCCGGCTTCGGCCCGGCTTCGTAGCGTGATAGTCGTGGTTGCGAGGTTTTGCCGACCGACCGTAGGGTCCTTTGTTCATGGATCCGGCGGAACCGCTTCACCCTGAAATTGCGTACCTGCTGGAGGTCGCGCGCGCCGCGAATGCTTCGGGGAATCTGGCAACTGCACTCGAAAAGTATGCAGCGAGCCTCGATGCACTCTTGCGATGTGGACGTGCTTCGGTTGCTGGAGGTGTCGCGTTGGAAGCATCCCTATGCGCTTCGAAAGCGGGCGATGCGTTTCTTGCTTCTCACTATTTCCATCACGCAAGTTTGCTCGCACTGGAATGTGGTGCTTCTCTCGACACCGGAGAATTCGCGTTTGCGCGAGCGGAGTGGGCAGTCGCTCGAGGGAACTGTCGTGAAGCGTTGAACGACTACGCCCTTGCCATGGATCGGTTTGCCGAAGTTGACAAGCTGGAAGAGGTAATTGGCGTAATCGCCCGGTACGCACAGGTTTTTTCAACGGTAGCTTCCGTCGGCGATTCGGCGATTGCGCACCAACTGGTTGTGAACGCCGTTCGCGCGTTTCCACAGCTCGAGGAGCGCGGCGAGATCATTGCCGCCGGGCATCTTTCCGAGTGCGGCCGGGCGCACCGCCGGAATGGCGAGCATGAAGCAGCGTTGGCGGCATTGGTCGAGGCGTCGGACATTTACCGTGACAACGGCATGCTGGTCGAAGCGGCGCGACTGGACTACGAAGTCGGGTCGTTATGCGTGGATATTGGCAACGAAGATTTCGCACTCGTGTGTTTTCAAGAGGCGCGGATGGCGTTTGGGGTGTTGGGAATGAAGCCCGAGCATGACCGAGCAATTCGTGCTCTTGAGTATTTGGGCCACTCGACGAGGCGCGACATGGATGGGCTTAACCGCTAATGCGATCGACAGGAGCGCCGGGGCAGAACTATCTCAACTTGCCGCGTGCGCTGGGCCAAGGGCAACGCTTTTCTGAGGCGCTCCGGGCGTACGACCGCGCGTTTATTGTGCTGCGCGGCTGCGGTCACGGCGAAGTGTTGGTCGTTGGTCAGATGGAAGCCGCGTCGGTTGCGCTGGAGCTAGGCGACTTGCACCTTGCGGAGCGGTATTTCTCTCTTGCTCGGCGTGATGCAGATGAGCACCAGGTATCGATCACGCCCGCATCCGTGCGCCTAATGGAGCTGATGTTGGCGATTGCACGCGGTGAGGAGGAACGTGTTCTGGGTGACATCGAGGAGCACCTCAGCGAGATTCGGGCCGGGGATCCGGTTCCGGAAGTTGCCGCGTTGTTTCAGCTGTTGGCCAAGATCTATGACCGCGTCAATGCTCCGTTGCGCGCGGCTTCACACCTGGCGCTGCGCTGCCAGCTCTTGGAGGAGTACGCCGGCACGGTGCGGAGTGAAGAAAGCGGGTTCGAGGTGGCAGTGGCGTATCTCGGGTTGGCGCAATACCTGCACACCATGTTCGACGCGTGTTTGAACGAATCAGCGGCGGAGTACTGCGAATCTCCCGAGCGCCAGGCCGCGTGGAACGCATTCCTCGGTGACTTCTTGCACTTCGATCCCGGTACCAGTGATCTTGCAACGGCCATGCGGCACGAGATGCTCCGCGCCCTCGACGCCTCTGATTGGTGGGGTTCGTCCCCGAACATTCGGGAAGTGCGCTTCAATGCAGGGATCCTTCGCGTGTTCGTCCTCTTGCAGATGGAGGAGGTGTCAGCGGCTGCAGTCGAAGCTCGGCGCTTGCTCCCGATTGGGGAGGCGGTTGGCGCGCCGGCGATGGTGGCACGCCTCTCGTCCATCTCCGAACTTGGCGGCCGGGCACCCGGGGATGAGGCCTTCGGGCGTTGAAGGCCCCGGCCGACTGGCGGGTTGAGTCAATAGACTCCGCCGCCATGACGATTCCCGAGAAACCGAACCTTGACGGCCTCGAAGCCAAGTGGAATGCCATTTGGGAACGAGACGGTGTGTACCGCTTCAACCGGTCGAAGGCTCGCGACGAAGTATTCGCGATCGACACGCCGCCGCCGACCGTCTCGGGATCGCTCCATGTCGGTCATGTGTTCTCGTACACCCACACCGACACGGTCGCTCGGTTCTGGCGTATGCGCGGCAAGGAAGTGTTCTATCCGATGGGGTGGGACGACAACGGCCTGCCTACAGAACGACGCGTGCAGAACTATTTCGGAGTGCAGTGCGATCCATCGTTGCCGTACGACCCGGACTTTGTGCCGCCAACTGAGCCGCCCAAAGATCCGATCCGTATAGCTCGGAGAAACTTCATCGAGCTCTGCGATCAGCTCGTCACCGAAGACGAGCAAAAGTTTGAGGAACTGTGGCGTCGCCTCGGCCTTTCGGTTGATTGGACGATGACGTACACGACAATTGGAAAGAACGCGCAGCGCGTTTCGCAGCGCGCCTTTCTTCGCAACGTCGCTCGCGGCGAGGCATACCAGTCCGAAGCGCCAACGCTTTGGGATGTGGACTTCCAAACGGCGGTCGCCCAAGCCGAGATCGAAGATCGCGAAATGCCCGGCGCATACCACGCGCTCACCTTTCGGGGCGAAGGTGGTGCGGCCGACATCGTGATCGAAACGACGCGTCCGGAGTTGGTGCCGGCGTGTGTTGCCCTCGTCGCTCATCCAGACGACGAGCGGTTCCAAGCGCGTTTTGGTTCGACGGTGCGTACCCCGCTGTTCGGTGTGCCGGTTCCGGTGCTTGCGCATCCGCTGGCCGATCCCGAGAAAGGATCCGGGATAGCCATGATCTGTACGTTCGGTGACGTCACCGACGTCGTGTGGTGGCGCGAGCTGCAGCTCCCAACCCGCAACATCATGGGCCGCAACGGTCGGCTCCTCGCCGACGTACCCGAATGGGGGAGTGACGTCTACCCCGAAGCCGAAACGCGTTACGGCGAGCTTGCAGGGAAGACGGCCAAGCAGGCGCAGCGCCTGATCGTCGAAATGCTGCAAGTGACTGGTGATCTTGTGGGTGAACCACGCCCGATTACGCACCCGGTGAAGTTTTACGAAAAGGGTGACCGCCCACTCGAGATCGTGGCGAGCCGGCAGTGGTACATCAAGAACGGCGGTCGCGATCTTGACCTGCGCGCCGCGCTCATTGAACGCGGCCGCGAGTTGCGTTGGCACCCGGACTTCATGCGGGCGCGGTACGTGAGCTGGGTTGAAGGACTGAACTCCGACTGGTTGATTAGCCGCCAGCGTTTTTTCGGCGTTCCGTTCCCCGTTTGGTACCGCGTCGACGGTGATGGCAATGTCGACTTCGACGAGCGTTTGTTGCCGACTGAGGCAAGTCTGCCGATCGATCCGTCGAGTGACGCGCCGGAGGGGTTCACCGAAGACCAGCGCGGCAAACCCAATGGGTTCGTCGGCGACATGGACGTCATGGACACCTGGGCGACCTCTTCGCTGACCCCGCAGCTAGCCGCCGGATGGGGGAGCGATGATGACCTATTCGCTCGCACGTATCCGATGGACATGCGACCACAGGCCCACGAGATCATTCGAACGTGGTTGTTCTCAACGGTGGTGCGCGCACAGCACGAATTCGGAACGCTGCCGTTTGCCAATGCGGCAATCAGCGGCTGGATCCTTGACCCCGACCGCAAAAAGATGAGCAAATCCAAGGGCAACGTGGTCACGCCCATGGAGATTCTCGAACAGCACGGCTCCGACGCCGCTCGCTACTGGGCGGCGAGCGCGCGACCTGGGGTCGACGCAATCTTCGAAGCAAACCAATTTAAAGTGGGACGCCGGCTCGCAACGAAACTGTTGAACGCATCGAAGTTTGCGCTCGGGGTCATTGGGGACGAGATTCCCGGTCCCGAATCGGTGACCGAGACCGTGGATCGCGCCATGCTCACCGAGCTGCGAGTGCTCATTGACGAGTGCACCCGCGCGTTTGAAGACTTTGACTACGCCCGCGTGTTGGAACGCACGGAGCGCTTCTTTTGGAACTTCTGTGATGACTACCTCGAGCTGGTCAAGACGCGCGCCTACGGAGACCCGAATGCTGCGCCGACTGCCTCGGCGCGAGCTGCGTTGGCCTTGGCGCTCGGAGCGCTCCAACGACTGTTTGCGCCAATCTTGGCGTTCGTGTGCGAAGAGGTCTGGTCGTGGTGGCAACCCGGTTCCGTGCATCGTGCGGCGTGGCCGACCACCGCAGAAATTGCGGTGCCGGAGGCAGACCCTGCCGTGTATCACGCCGCGGCGGATGTCCTGATGGCGATTCGCAAAGCCAAGTCCGAAGCGCGAGTGTCGATGCGCGCCGAGGTGCGGTCGGTGGTGGTTGCCGCGTCTCGGGAGCGCCAAATTGCGCTCGAATCGGTGCGAAATGACATCGTTGCTGCCGGGGTCGTGACGGATCTCACGATTGCGGATGGCGAAGATCTCAATGTCACCGTCGAACTTGCGGAAACGGTGTGATTCGCGACTGGCTGGCCGGCCATCTCGACATGGAAACCGGGGTGGGCGTACCGGTCGGCGCGCCTACACCACCGGAACGAGCGCTCGAGCAGTTTGCCCAGCTCTGTGCGCTGCTTGGTGATCCGCAGGATCAGTTCCCGGCAGCATTAATTGCCGGAACGGTTGGCAAAACCTCCACCTCGATGCTTACCTCTGCGTTACTTGCGGGAACAGGGCTGTCGATTGGTACCTACACCAGCCCACATCTGGTTCGCAGCAATGAGCGCATTCGTTGGAACGGTGAAGCCATCTCCGATGCTGCGCTCGATGACGTGCTCAGTCGCGTCGCTGCAGTGGAAGCATTTCTGCCCGGGCCGCCGAGCTGGTTCGAAATCATGACTGCAGTCGCGTTCCAGTACTTCGCCGACATTGCGGTTGAGATCGGTGTCGTCGAGGTTGGCCTGGGTGGCAAGTGGGATGCGACCCGCGTCGCTCGCACCGAGGTTGTCGCAATGACCAATATTGGGATTGACCACACTGAGTATTTCGGAACGACGCTCGAAGCCATTGCGGCGGCCGAAGCGGAAGTCATTACCCCCGACGCTGCAGTGGTCTGCGGCGAAACCGATGCGGATCTTCTGGACGTGTTGCGCAACCGTCCCCACGGTGATTGGTGGCAATTCGGCGAGCAGTTCGATCTCGTCGACGACCAGATTGCTGTAGGCGGACGCATGCTGCATGTCGTAACTCCGGAAGCGGATTACCCCGAGCTGTTCGTGAGCCTGCACGGACCACATCAAGGTCGCAACGTTGCTGTCGCGCTCGCAACCGCGGAAGCGATGCTCGGTCGACCGGTGGAAGCAGAAATCGTCACCGAAGTGCTCGGTCATGCTCGGGTGCCCGGTCGGCTCGAGGTCGTGCAACAACAACCGCTCGTCGTCATCGATGGCGCGCACAACCTCCCCGGGGCGACTGCGTTGGCCGAAGCGCTCGACGAAACCTTCATGTTCGACCAGCGAGTGATCGTCGTCGGGCTGTTGCGAGAGAAGGACCCGGACGAGATGCTCGAAGCACTTGGTGTCGGCCCGGACGACGTCGTGATCTGTACGCGACCGGCAACGCCACGTGCACACGAGCCTGAGGTGGTTGCGGCGGCGGCAGAACGGCTGGAGGCCAAGGAAGTTGAGGTGATTGAGGACCCCGTTCGCGCTGTTCGCTACGCCGTCGAAGGGGCGGACGACGATGCGCTTGTCGTCGTGACCGGATCGCTGTACTTGATCGGGGCAGTGCGCCCGGCGCTAATCTCCGGACTCATATGAGCAACCGAACCCTGATTATCTGCAAGCCCGACGCAGTCGAGCGCGGCCTCGTGGGCGAAATCGTGAGTCGCATTGAGAACAAGCAGCTTCGTATTGCGGCGATGGAGATGCGGACGCTTAAGCGAGAGACCGCCGAAGAGCACTACGCCGAGCACAAGGGTAAGCCGTTCTTTGATGGCCTCATCGACTTCATCACGCGCAGCCCGGTCGTGCTGATGATTGTGGAGGGCCACGAAGCCCAGGTCGCGATGCGCCGCCTGATGGGCACTACAAACCCCGTAGAGGCTGCACCGGGCACGATCCGCGGCGATCTCGCCATTACGACAGGCGAGAACCTCATCCACGGCTCGGACTCACCCGAGTCCGCCGACCGTGAGATCGCATTGTTCTTCCCCGGTCGGTAGGGACGACCCCGGTCGGTAGGGACGACCCCGGTCGGTAGGGACGACCCCGGTCAGCCAGCTATGAATTGGCCGCCGGAGCAGAAAATGCCCGGGAATCCTGGGGAGTGTGTGGGGTGGCTGGACCCGGGGCCCAGGGGCCCCGTAGCCTGACGGGCTGGTCCGCCCCCCGCTTTTCTCGGAGTTTTCGTGACCGAACCCTGGTATTCCTCGATCGTCGGCCGGGACATGGCCGTCGATCTCGGCACTGCGAACACGCTCGTCTACGTGCGCGGGCGCGGTGTTGTGTTGAACGAGCCCAGCGTGGTCGCGATTAATTCCAAAGATGGACGGCCGCTCGCAGTCGGTGCTGAAGCCAAGCGCATGATCGGGCGCACCCCTGGACACATCACGGCAATCCGTCCGCTCAAAGATGGGGTTATTGCTGACTTCGACATCTGCGAGAAGATGCTGCGCTACTTCATCCAACGAGTGCACCAGCGCCGGTGGTCCAAGCCGCGCATGGTGATTTGCGTGCCGTCGGGCATTACTGGTGTCGAGCAACGAGCCGTGCAAGAAGCAGCTGAGTACGCAGGCGCGCGTAAACCCGCATACATCATCGAAGAACCGATGGCCGCAGCGATCGGTGCACAACTTCCCGTGCACGAGCCGGCCGGGAACATGGTGGTCGACATTGGTGGCGGTACTACCGAAGTCGCCGTTATTTCCCTCGGCGGAATCGTGTCGAGTGAGTCGATTCGTATCGGCGGCGATGAACTCGACGAAGCGATCGTGAATTTCATCAAGAAGGAATACTCCGTCGCGATCGGTGAGCGCACTGCGGAGGAAATCAAGATCCAATTGGCGAGCGCCTACCCACTCGTCGAAGAGCAGTACGCCGAAATTCGTGGCCGTGATCTGGTGACGGGGCTTCCGAAGACGATCGTCGTGTCGACCGTTGAGATCCGGGAAGCGATTGAAGAGCCAGTGTCAGCCATCGTGGATGCTGTCAAAGTCACGCTCGACAAGACCCCGCCCGAGCTTGCGGCGGACATCATGGAGAAGGGCATTGTCATTACCGGCGGCGGCGCGCTGTTGCACGGTTTGAACGCCCGGCTCGAATCCGAAACCGGAATGCCAATCAAGATTGCGGACAACCCGTTGTTCTCCGTGGTCATGGGTTCTGGTCAATGCCTTGAGGAGTTCGGCGCGCTGCGCCAGGTGCTGATCTCTTCTTCGCAGCACTGATTCGGAGCAACGCATGGTTGCGTACCGACAGTCCACTCGCCGCCGCTCGATCCTCATCGTGTTGGTTCTCACCGCAGTCACGTTCATGACGTTGGACACGCGTGCAGGCGACGGTGGAGCGACCAGTGTGGTGCGCACCGGTGCGCGCGACATCGTCTCGCCATTGCAATCTGGTGTTCACGCAGTCATCGCTCCGGTGACGGATTGGATGTCGGGGATCGTGCATGCCGGATCGTTGCGCTCCGAGAATCGGAAGTTGCGCAAGCAGCTCGAAGATGTTCAAGGACAGGCCACCCGCGGAGAGGTTGCGGAGTTCGAGAACAGTCGCCTCAAAGAACTCCTTGATCTTCCGTCGGTAACCCAGTTCCCGACGGTTGCCGCGCACGTGGTGGGTGGTGCTGTAGGAAGTTTCGAGTGGACAATCCAGATTGATCGCGGGGAGGACTCCGGTATTCAGGTCGGAATGCCCGTGGTTTCGGGCCAGGGGTTGGTTGGACGGGTTGTGTCGACTTCGGGGGATCGCTCGACGGTGCTGTTAATCACCGATCCGACCTCGGGCGTTGGTGCGCGCATCGTGCGTCCAAATGTTACGGGTATCGCCGAAGGTCGCACCGGACGATCGACGTTGGCGATGACCTTTGTTGCGGGTGATGCAGACGTCAAGCCGGGCGACGTTGTGACGACTTCGGGCATGCAAAATGGCAGGTTCCCGGCGGGCATTCCGATTGGCCGTATTGCTTCTGCGGAGAAGCGCACGAGTGGTCTCGACCTCGATATCGAGATCGAACCCATGGCCAACCTCGGCAAGCTCGAGTTCGTCAAAGTGGTGAAGTACGCGGGTGGTGGGAAGTGACGCCGTTGGTGTTGGCCCGTTGGTCATTGGTAGTCGTTGTCGCGCTCGTCCTGCAGACCACAGTCTTTGCCGAGCTGCGCCTGTGGGGTGGTGGAGTGGTCCTCGGTTTGGTGCTCACGACTGCGGTAGCGTTCTCGCTCGGATCCAACGCCGGTGCAGTGTTCGGATTCATCGCAGGGTTACTGTTCGATCTGTTTCTCACCGGAACTCCGCTAGGTCTTTCGGCACTTTCGTACACCGTTGCCGGTTATGCCCTCGGATCCTTCGAGCGCTCCATGTTGCGACAAGGGCCACTGGTTGCACCGGTAATCGCAGGTGCCGGTTCACTGATTGCACTCACCGTCTTTGTGGGCGTGGGCGCGTTGTTGGGCGATGCCGCAGTCTTGAGCCTGCGCACGCTTGGGGTCATCGTGGTCACGGTGCTTGCGAATGGAGCAGTCGCTCCATTCGTATTTCCGATTGCGCAATGGGCGATGGGAGAGCGTGAGCGCAGCCGCGATCGGGTGCCGTCCGGATGGAACGCAGGATGAACACGACGAACACCCGTCTGCGGCTCAGCATCGTTGGAGTTGTTGCAATTGCACTCTTCAGCGCGCTCTTTACGCGGCTGTGGTTCATGCAGGTGGCATCCGGTGGGGCATATGCCGCAGCGGCGCAGAGCAATCGCGTGCGAGAGGTTCAGACCGAAGCTCCACGCGGGCGCATACTGGATCGTCAAGGTCGCGTGCTGGTCGACAACCGAATCGAGCGGGTGGTCACGATGGAGCGCCGTCTCACAACGGCACAGCGGGTGGTTACTGCCCAGCGCTTGGCTGCGCTCCTGAACACCACTGCCGACGATGTGTTGAAGCGTTTGAATGACCCGCGGCTGTCGCCGTACAAGGCGGTGCCGATTGCGACCGATGTGCCGTTGGAAACGGTGCAATACATCAAGGAGCATCAAGACGAACTGCGGGGCGTTAATGCCGTATCACTGCCGGTGCGTCGTTACTTGTACGGGACGACCGCGGCCCATGTGCTCGGGTACGCCGGAGAGCTTAACGACGACGAGTATGCCCGCCTGAACGATGCGGGGTATCAGCTCGGCGATACCGTGGGAAAGTCAGGAATTGAGCAATCCTATGAGAGCGACTTGCGTGGCAAGCCCGGAGTGGAGCGCGTGGAGGTCGACTCCGCTGGCAAAGTCGTGCGCACAATCGGAAGTGAAGAGGCGGTGCGCGGCAACGACGTCATGCTCACGCTTGATCTTGACGTGCAGCGCGTCACTGAGGAGTCACTGGCCCAGGGTTTGAGTGCTGCATCGAGCACGCGCGATGTTGCGGATAAGGCAAAGTGGTCCCAGTTCAAGGCGCCCGGCGGTGCGGTGGTCGTATTGGATGCAAAGGACGGCTCCGTGGTCGCAATGGCGTCGAGCCCGACGTATGACCCGGCCGAATTTGCAAACGGCATTCCGTCGGAGACCTGGAAGCGACTGAACGATCCGGCGAACCATTACCCCTTGACTAACCGTGCGATTCAGGGCCAGTACGCGCCGGGATCGACATTTAAACTCGTCACTGCGTTGGCCGGCCTAGAAAGTGGGCTTATCACTCCGGATCTCACGATTGTGGACACCGGATCGCTTGTGGTTGCGGACCGCCAGTTCAATAATGCCGGAAACGAAGCGCACGGTCCGGTGAATCTCGCTCGCGCCATGACCGTGTCCTCCGACGTGTATTTCTACCGAATCGGTGCGGAGCTATGGAAAGCATCGAATCGCGGTGCGGGTAACGGGGAGCTCATTCAAGACGTATCGCGTCGAATGGGCTTTGGTTCTTCGACCGGAATCGAACTCGCTGGCGAGACGAAAGGGCGCATCCCAGATTCCAAGTGGAAACAAGCAGTGCACAAAGAGCGGCCGGACGCATTCCCCTACGGGCAGTGGCTCCCGGGAGACAACGTGAACCTCTCGATCGGTCAGGGTGACACGTTGGTCACGCCGCTACAACTCGGTCAGTCGTATGTGATGTTCGCCAATGGTGGTACTCGATACCAGCCGCGGGTGGTGAGCAAAGTGGTGAGTTCCGATGGGAAAGCGTCTCGCGACATTTTGCCCATGGTTCGCTCGCAGATGACGTTTTCTCCCGACGGGCGCGCCGCGCTGAGCGCAGGGTTCGAGGGGGCAGTGGCAAATCCATCTGGTACTGCGGTTGATGCGTTTGCTGGCTTTCCTTTGCGCAAGATCTCCGTTGCGGGAAAGACCGGCACGGCACAGGTGACGGGGAAACAAGACACCTCGTTGTTTGTCGCGTATGAGCCAGCAAACAATCCGAAATACGTCATTGCCGCAGTGCTTGAGGAATCTGGCTATGGCGCCGCGGTGGCAGCGCCGGTGGTGCGACGCATCATTGAGGCGATGAACGCGCTGCCGACCCGGAACGTTTCCTACAGTCAAGGCGTTGGGAGACTGGACTAATGGCCTCGACTTCCGTCTTAGCTCGACCCGAGCGCCGTCGAGCACTTATCGAGCGCGTTACCAATCATCTCGATGTCGTGTTGTTGGGGGCGGTACTCGCAGTTGCTGGGCTGAGCTTGCTCCTCATTTATTCGGCGACGCGTTCGCGGCTCGAGCGCGCCGGCGATGACCCGTTGTATTTCGTGAAGCGTCAAGCGGTCTTCATTGTGCTCGGGCTCATCGTGATGGTTGCGGTGACCTTGATCGATTACCGCAAGTACCGCGATCGTGGCGCCATCATCTATGGCGGGCTCGTCGTGCTGCTGTTGGCCGTTTTGAGTCCCTTGGGGTCTTCCTCCAAGGGCACGCAGGGCTGGTTCCAACTCCCCGGAGGGTTCCAGATCCAGCCCTCGGAGTTATGCAAGGTGTTATTGATTGTGGCGCTCGCCGGGTATCTCGCCCAGCATCGTGGTGACCTCGACGCGAAACGCCTGGCAATTACGTGTGGTCTGGCCGGGGTGCCTCTGGCGCTTGTGATGCTGCAGCCCGACTTCGGCACCGCAATCGTCATGACCGTCATCGTGGTTGCCATGCTCGCCGTCGCCGGAGTGCGAGGTCGGCACCTGGCAATCATCACGATCGTTGCGATGGTCGGAGTCGTGGGCGTGGTCCAGGTGGGACTGCTCAAGCAGTACCAGGTGGACCGATTGACGTCATTCATCGATCAGTCGAAAGACAAGTCGGGTGCCACCTACAACCTGGATCAATCCAAGACCGCAATCGGAAATGGTGGGGTCGTCGGTCGCGGGCTATTTGCTGGATCGCAAACCAGCGGATCATTCGTTCCGGAACAGCACACCGACTTCATTTTCACCGTAGTCGGGGAGGAACTGGGGTTCTTGGGTGGTGCAACGTTGCTTGCGCTATTCGGAATCATTGTGTGGCGGATCTGGCGGATCGCGCAGGAATCGGCGGACATGTCGGGCACGCTCATCTGTGTCGGCGTACTTGCGCTCGTGGCCGTTCACGTTTTCGAAAACGTCGGCATGACGATGGGCATTATGCCGATCACTGGAATTCCACTGACCTTCGTCAGCTATGGGGGATCCTCGACGATTGGCAGCTTCGCAGCAATCGGTCTGGTCCTTAACGTCCATCTCCACCGCTTCGAATAACGATTCGGGCCTGTGGTCCGGGGGAGGGCGTTTTCCCAGGTGGAGGGGGATTTTGGGGGCAAATCCAGGGGACCCCGCCAATCCGGTACACTGACGCCAGATGTCAACCCTCTGGCCGCGGATCGAACCGCTCCTGGCCGGGGTCGAAAAGCCTGCTCGCTACATCGGAATGGAGCGAGGCAGTCTGGCGCCGAGTCCACGGCCTGGCCAGGTTGCCTGGCTCTTGTGTTATCCCGATACCTACGAGATTGGGCTCCCCAACCAGGGCCTACAGATCCTCTACGAAATCCTGAATGAACGCGACGACAG
>JBMOIW010000006.1:0-45891 GCA_049317145.1 Acidimicrobiia bacterium | reverse complement strand
TCCAAGCCGGCACCGCAATGCTCGCTCAAGCCAACTCAATCCCGCAGACCACCCTACGTCTGCTCCAGTAATCGAGTCTCGCCCGGGCCCGGCGTTTGTCGGGTCAGGGCAGCTCACTCCGCGCCTTCTCCTCCATTGCGCCAGCACATGCGAGTGCGCTTTAGGGCTTTCGCGGCCTTTTCGGGTTATCTGGCCGCCCCAGACTCAGAAGCTGCGAATCGGCCCCGTCATATAAAGGCGACTTCCCTCCTGCCGATGAGAACCGGTTCTAGGAGGAGCTCGTGGCCTCTACATCCTCGATCAACGGCATCGGTTCCGGCCTCGATGTCAACGGGATCGTTGACCAACTCATGTCGATTGAACGCCAGGGACAGACGCGCGTCGTAAAACAACGCGACAGCGTGCAAGCGCGCCTGGACGCACTCGGCAGCATTCGCAGCCAACTTTCCGGGCTCAACACCGCAGCAGCTGCAGTCGACCAAGCGACAAAATGGAATGCGTTCACGACGTCCAGCTCGGACTCCGACACCGTGACCGCAGCCGCAAAATCCACCGCAACGACCGGATCACTGACCTTCACTGTTGATCAACTCGCCTCTGCAGCGGCACTTCGCTCTAGCAACACCATTGCGTCGACCAACACGGTTGTCACGTCCGGAAACCTGCTGATTGCGAAAGGTGGCTATGCGCTTGGTTTTTCGACTTTTGCTGGCGACGAATCACTCCCAACGGGCAACCACGATATTCGAGTGATCCAAGCTTCCGCGGGTGCGGCGAAGACCGCAGGAAGTGCTCTGAACAATTCAACAGTGATCACAACGGGAGTCAATGACACCATCACTGCGGAGGTAGACGGGGCCGCACAGACCTTTACGATCGCCGCTGGCACCTACAACCGGGCCCAACTTGCGACCGCAGTTGCGAGTGCGTCCGGAGGTGTGCTCACTGCCACCGTGACACCCACAACGAACAAGCTTGTGCTGAGGACCACCCACGAAGGCAGCGCTGCTTCGTTGATGGTGACCGGAGGAACAGCGCTATCGGACCTTGGTTTGACTACGGATGCCAGCGCTTCAACCGGAATCGACGGCATCGCAAAAGTTGACGAAACCACAACAACGCTGACCAGTATCACTACGGGCAGCACCGTGTCATTGACCGCCGACACCGGCACAATCAGCGCGACACTCGCGGGTGGTCTTCGCGTGGGGTACGTCAAGGCCAAAAACGTGAGCACCGGCACCGGATCACTCAGCGCGGTCGTAAACGCCATTAACCAAGCAAATGTGGGAGTTAGCGCGGCGGCAGTCCAGGTCGGGACCGGCGCGTACCGACTACAAATCACGGCGACGAGCGCCGGCTCTGCAAACCGTCTCAATCTCGATGCCAGTGCATTTTCCGCGATCGGTGGCGTAACGGAAGTCAGTAGTGGATCGAACGCAAAAATCACCATTGGCTCTGGCGACGGCGCCTACAGCATCGAAAGCGCATCCAATGATGTCGTGGGCGTACTTCCGGGTGTGACGCTGACCGTAAAGAAGTTGTCGACCGATCCGGTTACCGTCACCATCGCCCGAGACGCGGTCGGCATCGCCGACAAAATCCAAACGCTCACGAACGCAGCGAACACCGCAATCAATGAACTCAAGAAACAGTCTGCGTACGACCCGACAACCAAGTCCGGTGGACCCCTTGCCGGTAACTCACTGGTCCGCTCGATTCTTTCTTCGATCACTCAAGCGGTAACGGGTTCCGTAAGTGGCTCAACGCTCGGATCATCCGGGATCGCAGGAATGAGCACTTCACGCGATGGAAAAGTGCAATTTGATCGGACAAAGTTTCTGACCGCATATAACGATGATCCAGATGCAGTCGCCGATCTTTTTGTTCGCCGGGGATCAGCGACGTCTGCCGACGTGTCATTCAAAAATGCTGCGCCGCGTGCGCAGAGTGGCACGTACGCAGTGAACATCACTACTGCGCCGGTAACGGCCGCAGTCACAGGAAACGCCGTCGGTGCCGGTACAATCACCTCCGCCGAAACCATCGACATCAAAGTCGGAGCAACGACCGCAACCTACGCGGCCGCCGCAGGGGAAACGCTCACCGACATTGTCAGCGGCCTCAACACTGCACTCGGCGCAAGTGGACTGACGGTCAGCGCATCCGTTAGCGGGAATCGCATCACCCTCACTGCCGCCAATCCGGGTACGACGGGGACATTCTCTGTTCGGTCGAATGCCGCAGGTGGAACCCAAACCGGCCTTGCGATCGCGACGAACGTCTGGGAAGAACATGCCGGGGTCAACGTCGCTGGCACTATTGACGGCCGCACCTCGACCGGCAGCGGAAACGTTCTCACGGTTGCCAACACGGACGCAAAGATCCCGGGAATGGCCGTGGCGGTCACTGCTACCTCGACAGGCAGTCTTGGCACATTGACGTATGCCCCAGGTATCGCCGCTCGCCTTTCCCTTGCCGTTGCGAGTGCCACTGACCTCGCATCCGGAAGTATCACCACAGCCGAAAAAGGCAACCAAACCAACATTTTGCGACTCAACCGCGACCTAGCGGCGTGGGATCGCCGCCTCGGCGACCGCCAAATCCGACTCCGGTTGCAGTACGCCTCACTGGATACCACCTTGGGCCAACTGCGGAACCAATCGAGTTGGATTTCCTCTCAGCTGTCATCGCTTGGTCGATAAGAGATGGCCACAAAAGGAGCTGTATGTCTAGTGCTGCTGCCCGCCGTCAGTACTCCCAGGATGGCCTGGGGGTCGTGTCAAACGCGCGCCTGTTGATCTTGCTGTACGAACGCCTCGACAGAGATCTGGCCGAGGCGGGCCGTCATTGTGCACTTGGTGATCGCGCCGGTTGTCACAGTGCCGTCGTGCATGCTCAGGAAATTCTGTACGAACTTATCGGCGCGCTCGACGTCGACGAATGGGACGTGGCGAAAGAGATCCAGAAGATCTACGTCTTTTGCCTGAATGAAATCATTGAAGCGAACCTCGAACAAAACGCCGCCCGTATCGAAGCAAGCCGTCAGCTGCTCCTGCCGTTAATCGAAGCGTTTCGTACCGCCAGCATTACGAACAGCGAACCATCAGCCGTACGCCAGTGAACGAGCTCGTCGCGCGCGCCCACGCAGCACAATACGTTGCGTCGCTCGACGCGGATGCCGTCGTCACAGCAGCAGTTGAGCTAAGCGATCCCGAGTTCCTGGCGGCGACGGCCCCCTTCATCGCGCCCCCGGTGGTGCTGGGTGAGGCAGAACTGCTTGCGGCGGCGGCGGCCACTCATCAGGCCATCTCCGAAGTCATCGCTCGATCAGAAGCCGTCCTCCAGGAACTCCAGCAGCTTCCACGAACAACTCCATCTCCCGCCGATACCGGCACACGCGTGGATTTCATTAGCTGAGCGCTCAGGTCCGTCTCCAGTGATCCGATCAGAAAGCGTGCGGACTGTGCCAACCGTCCAAAGTCAGCGTCATGCGCTCGAGATTGTCGAGCGGTCATACGCCGCCTCGACTCCCGAAGAGTACGAGCGCGCTGCTCGCGAACTCGAAACCATCGTTGAGCTCCTCAACGACCCGATTGTGTATTCACAACTGGGGCGCATGTATCGAGAGTTGCGTATAGCCGATCGCAGTACCGCAGCATTTCGTGCGGCATCGTTACTCGAGCCGGAATCCGCCGGCATTATGTCTAACGTCACCTGTTTTCTCCGGGACTTCGACCGTGAGGCAGAGGCCATTGCGATCTTGAAATGTGCACTTCGCCGCAACCCGACCCTCACCGAGGGTTGGCACAACCTTGGCGCTATGTTGCGCAACACTGGCGATCTCGAATCTGCGCTTGCATGTTTTGAGGAGGCAAACCCACCGGACGGCACCCCCCTCGTCGATCTCGGCATGGGCGAAATCCTGACTCCACTTGGTCGCTCGCAAGAGTCTGTGTACTACGCACAACGAGCGGCACAGCGAAGTGAGCCAGGATCCTTGGTCTTCATCGAAGCGATGATGGCAAGCGGGTTAGCTCGTCTCGCTCACGGCGAACTTGGCGCGGGATGGGACGAAATCGAAGCCCGCCTCGACCGTCCAGGATTTCGCGCATTGACACCGCCCGGCCTGCCCGCCTGGAACGGTCCTGGAGACAGTGCAGAACACGTACTTGTCTGGCGCGAACAAGGAATCGGCGACGAAATCAGATTCCTCTCTTGCCTCCCAGACATTCTCGCGGACACGAACCGAGTCACGGTTCGCTGCACGAACCGATTGGCCTCAATCATTCAACGTACGTTTGGCGTTGATGTCATAACCGGGACAACCGACGTCCCCGAAACTGCGGATGCCCACATCTCCATGGGTACGCTGATGCGCCACTACCGACGCTCTCTGGACGCGTTTCCTGCCACGACCCAGACATTGACACCGGACCCGGCCAAGGTCGCACACTGGAAAGCACGCCTCGCCGAACTCGGGGGTGATGCGCACGTTGGTCTGAGTTGGCGGTCCCGCGTCCAAACGACTCGGCGCAGCATCCATTATCCAGATCTCGCGAGCCTGGCTTCACTCGGAACGCTTTCCGGTGTCACGCTGATCGACTTGCAATACGACCACAATGCCGCCGAGCTCAACGAGTTACGAGACACACACGGTCTCGACCTTGTGCATTTCGAAGATCTCGACTTGATGAATGACCTCGAAGGTGTGTTTGCGTTGGCTGCTGCACTGGATGCCGTCATCGTGGTCGGAAACTCGGTGAGCGAAATTGCCGGCTCCGTCGGCACACCGACGTACGAAATCAACGTAGACCACACTCCACTCGCATTTGGACAGATCCGGTCGAGTTGGCATCCGACCGTAACCATGTGCACGCGTGCGTGGAATGAGCCGTGGAGCGTAGCGATCGCAAAAGCGGTTGACGCGCTAACGCAGCAACTTGCAACGCCGCATACCGCAAAGGAGCAACTGTGACGCTCAATGGCAAAACTATTCTGCTGACCGGGGGTACCGGTTCGTTCGGGAACCAGTTTGTGACGCGCGTGTTAGCCGAATACCCCGACACCACCGTTCGCATTTACTCACGCGACGAGCTCAAGCAGTCCGAGATGCAAAAGCGGTATTCGAGTGACCGGTTGCGGTACTTCATCGGCGACGTGCGCGATCGCTCCCGCATGACCCGCGCCGCACAGGGAGCAGACATTTTTGTTCATGCCGCGGCGCTAAAACAGGTTCCAGCCTGTGAATACAACCCGTTTGAAGCAGTACGCACGAACGTGCTTGGGGCACAACACATTGTCGATGCCGCGATTGATGCCGGCGTCCAAAAGGTAGTCGCGCTCAGCACCGATAAAGCCTGCAACCCGGTCAACCTCTACGGAGCCACCAAACTCTGTGCCGAGAAGCTCTTCGTGCAGGGCAACGCCTACGCCGCACAGTTCGATACACGCCTGGCCTGTGTGCGCTACGGCAATGTGATCGGATCCCGAGGCTCAGTCGTTCCGCTGTTCCGTGAACAAGCACGCCAGGGTCGCCTTACTATCACTGACGAGCAGATGACGCGCTTTTGGCTTACGTTGGATCAAGCAGTGGATCTGGTGATGTTCGCGATCGGCTCAATGCACGGAGGCGAGATCTTCGTGCCAAAGATCCCGTCGGTGCGCGTCACAGATCTTGCCGCTGCGGTGGCGCCCGGAGTGCCGTACGAAATCACTGGAATTCGGCCTGGAGAGAAACTCCACGAAACCTTGTTAACTGTCGATGAAGCGCGCCACACGATTGAGACTGCACAGCACTACATCATTGCCCCCGAACACCCATGGTGGGATACGGGAAGCCAACCGCATGCCGGCACTCCTGTCACCGAAACGTTCTCATACGCCAGTGATACCAACACGTGGTGGCTTGACGCCGCTGAAATGTCAGCACTGCTCAACCCCGGCGGGCACGCAATTCAACGGCAAGTTGCACGGCTGGCATCGATCGGTTCGTAAGCCATGATCCCGTACGGCCGACAGTCCATTGACGAGGACGACATTGCTGCTGTCGTTGATGTTCTGCGCAGTGACTGGCTCACACAAGGACCGGCCATCGATGCGTTTGAGGCCGACCTCATTGCTGCGACCGGCGCGCAATACGCCGTGGCGTTCTCCAATGGAACGGCGGCATTGCACGGTGCAATGGCCGCTGCAGGAGTTGGCGCCGGAGACCGGGTGGCGACAACACCCCTATCGTTTGCGGCGAGTGCGAACTGTGCCCGGTACGTGGGCGCGGACATCACCTTTGTCGACATCGATCCCGACACATGGAACCTCCGAACCGCTGACATTCCCGTGGGACTTGACGCACTCGTCGCAGTGCATTTCGCTGGCTTACCGATTGCGATGGCGCAGCTTGCCAATCGACCGCGGGTCATTATTGAAGATGCTGCGCATGCCATCGGTGCGCTCACGCCCGATGGGCCGGTGGGAAATTGTGCGCACAGTGACATGTGTTGCTTTTCGTTCCACCCGGTCAAGACGATTACGACCGGTGAGGGCGGCGCGGTCACTACCAACGACCCGCAACTTGCGGAACGGCTCCGACGATTTCGCTCACACGGCATGGTGCGGTCAAGCGACAAGCCCGCGTGGTGGTACGACATACCAGAACCGGGCTACAACTACCGGCTGACGGACCTGCAGGCTGCGTTGGGTTCCAGCCAGATGCGCAAGCTCGACCGCTTCGTTACTCGACGCAACCAGCTCGCCGATCAATACCGCGAGTTATGCCGCGACCTGCCGATCGGGCTTCCGCCAGCGGCTCCCGTCGGCAGCACCCACGCATATCACCTGTTTGCCGTGCGGGTTGCTGACCGCGACCGCGTCTATACCGAGTTGCGCGACGCTGGAATCGGAACCCAAGTGCATTACCGGCCGATTTATGAGCATGGCGCATTTCAGCAACCTGCGACGGACTACCCGGCCTGCGCGGCAATTGCGAGCGAGCTCTTGTCACTTCCGCTGTACCCGGATCTCACGGACGACGATCAGGCGTTCGTCGTCGATACGCTGCGCAAAGTGCTCTAAGCCGCAACTGTGGCCCAACACACTCGACGCCCAGCAACAAATGCCGTCGCGCGCTAAAACGCCTGGCGTACCCGGTCGGCCAGCATTGCCTCCCCGGAGCGACTCAGGTAATCGGCGATCTCCGTTGCGGTCACTTCATCGAGATACTCCCGAACTGCCGTCATCGTCCGTTGCGGACCCCACATAGGGTCTGCATCTGCGCACGAAAACGCTTGCGCAACGAGCACCGCGGCACCATCGAGTGCACCGCCGGCATACAAGAACGCCGCGCCCGCCAAGCTGGTGTCAAAGGCATTCGCAACTGCTTGCAACGCGTCGTCCAAGAGATCCATAGAGAGTTCGGCGACGACCATCAAGCCATCGCAAACGGACGCTGCCGGCAGCGAAGCACACGCGGCAACGAGCAGTTCCCTGGCATCAGCGTCGTCAAACGCCGAGGAAACCACGACTGCGGCCTGAAGCCGATCAAACGGAATTCGTGAGGCGTCGAGCGCCATCTGGCGAAGCGGACACCGCTCTGTCAGGCCCGCAATCCGCAATCGACTGGACCAGGTCACTGCTCGATCGAGCGGCAAACGGATCGCAACCGAAGACGCAACCGCGAGTACCAACCGGCTCCCAGGTTCGCGAGCCCACACTGCTTCAAGGATCGCGTCGGCTCCCATCGGATCCCCCTGCTGGATCCACGCCATAACGTTGACCGGGTTGCGCAGCGCAAGTTCGACAACTGCGTCGGGGACCACCTTGTCCGCAGCAATTGCCAGTGCAAGGTAGGCCCATAAATCTGCGTTCTCCGGGCTGGCAGCCAATGCGGAAGTGAGCGCTGTTACTGCTGCGCGCGCACGATTCGCCGCCAAGAGACCAGCCGCGGAAATGATGGCGCCCATTTCCCAGCCATAGCCAACTCGCTCGAGCACCGCAGGATCACAACCCTTTGCGAAGGTAGCGACGCGTCGTGCGTCTTGCAATTGTGATGCTGCGACTGCGCGCAACATGCGCCCCAGCTCGCGATCTTCGCGTTCGAGCCACATCGCCCAGGCCATTGCCTCATAGGGCAGACGAAGCTCCAGACAACAGCGCGCGGCACGGGCCGCAACATGGGCACGTTCAATACCTTCATAGAACGCTACGGAATACAGCGCCAGGGCTTCTTTTGGACGACCGTCCTCAAGCAATGCGTCGGCTTGGTCGAGATGTACTCCGTTGTATTCGAGCAGTGCACTGAGAGCAGGATTGCGCGTCACGCCGCCACGCCCCTTTCGTCGTTGCCTCCCCTATCGGCACCGGAAGTCGGTCCTGAACCCGATTGCAATTCTCCTCAACTGGCTCCCGAACCAACCGATCGAAGACCCGGACAAGGAAGATTTGCGCGCCACGGACCGGCGGTGACCCAGGAGGCAGCCGGTGCTCGACGTCGTGAATCGTTCCGTCGCCCACTCCCCGCGCTGTATCCGCTGCGGGAGCCACGAATGCCGATAGTCGGCGACGATCCGTTGATGGGGGCGCTTTCGAAAGCGCTGAGTGGGTTGAGCGCGCGCCAACGCGCCATCGCTCAGAACCTCGCCAACATCGAGACGCCGAATTACCGCGCGCGCACGGTCAGCTTCGAAGACTCACTACGAGGCGCGCTGCGAAGCTCGGATCCTGCCGACTTGCGACAGGTGCAGCTCAGCTATGACCGTTCCACCGACCCGGTGAACCAGATCGGGAACAACGTGCAGATCGAAAAAGAGACAACCGGCCTCGAAGAAACGAGTCTTCGCTACCAAATGTTGAGTGATGCCGTTTCGAGCCGCTTCCGTTTGCTGCGGACCGTTATGAAGCGAGACGTCTAATGGGAATGTTCGGAGTTTTTCAGACGTCGCAATCGGCGCTCACCACGTATCGCACGTGGCTCGACGCGATCAGCGACAATATTTCCAATATCAACACCGTGCGCCCGATGGATCAGGCGGCTTTCCAGGCCCGCACCATTGTGCAAGACGAAGTGCAAGGCCCGGAGGAAACGGGCGGCGGGGTGCGCATCTCGCGTGTTGCGCTCGGTGACCCCGAAGGAATCGTTGTCCACGATCCAAACCACCCACTGGCCGATGCCAACGGCAACGTACGCCACCCCAATATCGACTTGGGGGAGCAAATGGCGAACATGCTCGTTGCGCAGCGTTCCTACCAAGCGAACGTCACGGTCATCGCGCGTGCTCGAGAGCTGTATCAACAGGCAATGGGGATCGGGAAGTAAATGGTCGCTCCGATTGGTGGAATTGGCGCATTCGATGCGATGGGACAGGTTGGCGGCGCAACCAGCCCCAGCGCAGGTCTCAACAAGAGCAACGGTGTCGATTTCGCGTCGATGCTCGACAACGTCCAGGAGCAACAAGACAGCGCTTCCGAGCTGCTGTCAAAGGCAATGACAGGCGACCTTGCGGATGTTCACGACTACATGATCGCTGCGACGCAAGCGCAGACTTCGCTGGAACTGGCAACCAGCATTCGTAACCGAGCCGTTGATGCGTTCAACGAGATCATGAGGATGCAGATCTGATGGCAATGGATGTGGGAAACCTCCGTACCCGCGGTCAACAATTCCTGGCGGGATTCACTACTGGGCAAAAGGTCATCACCGGTCTTGCGGTGCTCGGTCTCGTGGTTGGCGGCTACCTGTTCACGCAGTGGGCAGCGAAGCCAAGTTACGCCGTGCTGTTCTCTGGGCTAAAGCCGGCCGACGCATCGGCGGTCGTCGACAAGCTCAACGGCGCTGGCGTGCAGTACAAGCTGTCGAACGGTGGTACCACGATCGAAGTCCCCCAAGATCAGGTATACAAACAGCGTCTGGCACTCAGTGCAGACGGCAGTATCGGCGGCGGAACCGCAGGCTGGTCGCTCCTCGACAAGCAAGGCATCACGACTTCGCAGTTCAAACAGCGGGTGGATTACCAACGTGCACTGTCCGGCGAATTGGGTAAGACCATTAGCTCAATGGAGGGCGTCCAGAGCGCGTCGGTGATGTTGCAGATCCCACAACAAAACGCCTTTGCCGGATCCGAGCAACAAGCAAGCGCCTCAGTGCTGGTTGCTACTCGGAGTGGGGCAACGCTCAACGGTGGTCAAGTAAAGGCCATTGCCAACTTGGTGGCCGGAAGCGTGGAAGGCCTAAAACCCACTGACGTCACCGTCGCGGACACACGCGGCGTGTTGCTCTCGACCGGTGACGGCGTGAGCGCCGATGGTTCGCTTGGATCGACCGCTGCGTTCGAGACCAATCTCTCCCAGTCACTCCAGCAAATGCTGGCCGCAGTCATCGGGCCGAATAAGTCCGTCGTGCGCGTTGCCGCCACCATGGACATGAACCAAAAGGCCAGCACCACAGAACGCCTCGAACCGGTTGCCGCAATCGGTCAGCCGAATCAACAGGGTGTACCGGTGTCCCAAACCTCGTCTACCGAAACCTTCACCGGCGCTCCCCAAAACGGGCAGACCGCAGCGACACCGGACAACTACCAAAAAACCACGACGCAACAGCAGAACGCCTACACCAAGGTGGTCGAACAGCTCAAGCAAGCTCCTGGTGCAGTCACGAAGCTCTCCGTTTCCGTGTTGTTGGATGGCAAGACCGTGCGGCAAGAACAACTTGCTGACCTCACGACTGCGCTGAGTACCGCTGCGGGCATCGCGCCCGATCGCGGTGACACCATCAACGTCTCGCGCATCGACTTCGATGAAACGATGGCCAAGGACGCGAAAGCCGCTGCGAGCAAAGCGGAATCCGCCGCATCGATGAGTACCTACCTCGGATACCTCCGTGTCGTTGGGGCCATCTTGCTCATCGGTGCGGTGCTGTTCTTGGTGCGCCGCTCGATGAAAAAGGCTGCAGCAAACCGGCCGGCAGTGAAGGTTCCGGTTGATGTCCGCACACTCGACGGTACCGGCACTGCGCGCGTCGGTGCAGTCGGCGCTGGACAGAGCGCAGGACTGTTGCCGGCTGGGGACGGCCGCCCGAACGCATCGCTCGAAACCGAAATTTCTGACCTCATCGACCGCCAGCCGGACGAGGTCGCCGCCACCATCCGGAGCTGGCTGGCTTCGAACCGCGGATAGGGAGCACACTTCGTGTCTCGTCAGCAAACACAACTTACCGGTGCGCAAAAAGCCGCAGTGTTCCTGATGCAGTTCGGGAGCGATAAGTCGGCCAAAGTGCTGCGCAATCTTCGTGAGGCCGAAGTTGCCGAAGTCATGGCCGAAGTCGCGCGCCTCGAGAGCGTTGATGCGGGAACCATTTCTGAGGTTCTCGGAGAGTTTCGCGACCAGCTCATTGCTCGCCAAGGAACCGCAACCGGTGGCGTTGACCGCGCTCGAGAGATTCTGGCTCGCAGCGTAGGGGATGATCGCGCCCGCGAGATTCTCGCGGGGCTGGGCGCAACCGTCTCGCGCTCACCATTCGACTTCATTCGTCGCGCCGATCCACGCCAAGTGCTGACGTACCTGGCGGACGAACACCCGCAAACGATTGCACTTGTCCTTGCATATCTGCCTCCCGAAACCGCCGCGATGATTCTCAGCGCACTGCCCGAAGAGCAGCAGCGAGACGTTGCTCGGCGGCTTGCCAACATGGACCGCACTTCTCCAGAAGTTGTCGAACGCATCGAAGCGGTACTCGAACCCAAGCTGGGCAGTCTCATGCAATCGCAAGAGATGACCACGGTGGGCGGCGTACAAGCACTCGTCGATCTGTTGTCGCGAGCAGATCGCGCCACCGAGCGTCTCATTCTCGAAGGCCTCGAACAAACCGACGCGGATCTCGCAGAGGCCGTACGCAGTCAAATGTTCGTCTTCGAGGACATTGTCACGTTGGACGATCGGTCGGTGCAGCTCGTCTTGCGCCAGGTGGACTCAAAAGAACTTGCCGTTGCTCTCAAGGGAGTCAGTGGCGAAGTTCGCGACAAAGTCTTTCGCAACATGTCAGAACGTGCCGCTGCCAATCTCAGCGAAGAAATTGAACTGCTGGGGCCGATGCGGTTGGCAACCGTCGAAGAAGCCCAAGCAGCGGTCGTGCGGGTGATCCGTGCGCTCGAAGAAGCAGGTCAGATCATGATTTCCCGAGGAGACGATGAATTTGTCGTCTGATACACCTATTCGCGGCCGCATTCTTCGCGGCCGCGCGGCAACCGATGCTGTGTCGGTGCAGCGGCCGAACGCGTCATTGACGCCCGTCGGCGGCTTGCAACTCGACGCGCCGGTTGCCGAACATCTTCAACACGAAGGGCACCGTGTGGGCTACGACGCCGGGTATGCCGAAGGTATGCGCGCTGCAGAGCGAGCGGCCGTCGTCCGCGAAGTCACAGAGCGCCAACGACTCGATACCCTGCAAACCCTGTTTGGTGATGCGCAGAGTCGCTTCGACCAGGCGATGCAACAAGCACTCACCGACATCGAAGATGCACTCGCCACCGCAGCATTCCTACTCGCCGAGGCCATCTTGGGACGCGAACTCGCAGTCGCCGAAAACCCCGGTCGCGACGCCATTGCCCGCGCGTTGCGCTTGGCTCCGGAGCACCTTCCGGTATTGGCCTACCTCAATCCCGATGACGCAACCCGCCTCGGCGATCTCAGTGCCGTCGCCGGCACGCGCGACATCCAAGTAGATATCGACCCCACATTGACGTCTGGTGACTGCCGCTTGCGGGTTGGTCGAACCGACATCGACGCGACATTGACTGCCGCAGTGTCTCGAGCGCGATCGGCGATGGGCGTATGAGTTTTCCCGAACGCCTTTCTCGCGCAATGCACGCAGCCGCTCCGGAGATGTCTGGAACTGTTGCCCGTATCGTTGGTCTACAACTTGACGTCGAGGGTCTCACCGCCGCGATTGGCGATGCGGTCACGGTCGACACAACCCATGGAGCACTCCAGGCCGAAGTTGTTGCGCTACGCGATGGCGGATTGATCTGTCTTCCATTTGGCGAATTACAAGGCGTCCGCGCCGGCGCGCGTGTGGTTGCGCACGGTGAACCACTGAAGATCACGGTTGGTCCAGCGCTGCTCGGCCGTGTCCTGAACGCAATGGGTGATCCGATCGATGGGGGTGGCCCGATATTTGATGGCGAGCGCGTCACGATCGACGGTGCCGCACCGCATCCACTTCGGCGCGCCCGCATCGCATCGCCGATGCCCCTGGGTGTGCGCGCGTTAGACACCATGATTCCCTGTGGGCGAGGCCAACGGCTCGGCATCTTCGCTGGTTCCGGTGTCGGTAAATCCACGTTGCTGTCGATGATCGCTCGCGGCACCGAAGCAGACATCACAGTACTTGCACTCGTCGGTGAACGTGGTCGAGAGGTTCGCGAGTTCATCGAGCACGATCTCGGACCAGAAGGGCTCCAGCGCGCCGTGGTGGTTGTGGCCACCTCCGACGAACCGGCGCTCCTTCGTCTGCGCGCCGCGTTCACCGCAACCCGCATTGCCGAGTGGTACCGCGACCAAGGCGCAAACGTGGTGCTCATGATGGACAGCGTGACGCGTTTTTGTATGGCCCAGCGCGAAGTTGGCCTAGCTGCCGGCGAACCTCCGGCAACTCGCGGATATCCCCCGTCGGTATTTGCATTGCTCCCCCGATTGCTCGAACGTGCCGGGGCCGCCGAGGAAGGCAGCATCACGGGTCTCTACACCGTGTTGGTCGATGGCGACGACATGAACGAACCGATTGCTGATGCAACGCGTTCGATTCTTGATGGCCACATTGTGTTGTCGCGCAAACTTGCCACTGCGGGACACTTCCCAAGCATTGACGTGCTCGAGAGTATTTCTCGTGTTGCGCCAGCGATCTTGTCGGCCGACCAGCGCGGCGTGGCTACCCAGTTCCGCCAATTGCTCGCCGCCTATCGGGACGCGAAGGATCTCATTGAGATTGGTGCCTACGTCGCCGGATCCAACCCGCTGGTCGACCGCGCAATTGCACTCCAGCCGGTGATGGAGCAGTTCCTCTGCCAAGAAACCGATGACATTGCCCCATGGTCAGAGAGTTGGCAGGCAATGACCGCAATCATCGGAGCAATGCCGGCGCAGGTGGCGGTATGAAGAAGTACCGGTTTCGTCTCGCCACGGTGCTGCGCGTCCGCCGCATTGAAGAAGAACAGGCACGTGCCGTGCTCATGCAAGCAAACCACGCCGTGACTGCAGCCAACGCCGAAGTACACGCGCGTGAGGAGGCGTTAGCCGCGCGCAACGCAGCACACGGAACAATGAGTCGCGAAGCATTTCTTGCCTTGCAGGGCCAAGGAGCACGCTTGGCCGAAGCAGTACGCACCGCCTCGGCCCGGCGGGCCGAGGCGCTTGCGATCCAGGCTGCGCGTCGCGCGGAGTGGAGTCTGCGTGCGCAGCGCGTTAGCTCCCTCGAGCGACTCGACGAGCGCCAACACGAGGCCTATGCCATTGAGCTCAACCGCGAGGAGATCAAAGTCGTCGACGATCTCGTCACCAACCGGTTCGGCCGCCAGGAACGCCGACAGGAGCACCATGTCTGAGTACGGCGCTGCGGCAGTTACTGCGCGTATCGCGGAAATCCGAAGCCGCTTCTCAAGTGCGTCGGCGCGCCCAAACGCAGCGTCCAGCGTCGATTTCGCCGGTGCATTGGCGCGGTACTCGACGACCGGCACCGGTGCCACAACTGGAAAAGCCGTTGTCGACATTGCCAAGCAATGGCTCGGTACTCCATACGTCTACGGCGGTAACGATCCTGAGAAGGGAATCGATTGCTCCGGATTGGTACAACAGGCGTACCGCCGGGTTGGTATCGAATTGCCACGTGTCACCTATGACCAAGTCAAAGAAGGCACTGCCGTGCCCGATCTCGCATCGGCGCAACCCGGCGATCTGATTTTCTGTCGTGGTGACGGCAACCGCGTCAACGGCCACGTCGGGATCTACATCGGCAACGGTCAATGGATCGAGGCGCCTTACACCGGAGCAAACGTGCGCATCACAGATACGCCAAAAGAAATCTCGGCGATTCGACGCATTGCGCCGTCGACGCCTACCAGCACTGGTCTGCCCGCCGGACTGGCGCAACTTGCCGCCGGCCTGAACTCCGCAGGACTTTCCCGATGAAGATTGAATCTGAACGCAAACTCATGCCCGAAATCCGCGGTCGAGACTCCGTCAACAACGACATGGCTGCAGCATTCGGCCTGATGTTCGCGCAAGCAATGACGAATACCGCGGTAACTGCGCTTTCCGACTATCCGAATCCCTCGGACCATGAACCAGATGGCGCAGACAACACCGGCGGTTCCGTTGCGCAGCCGCTCGATGCAATGGACGCCAGCCGAGAAGCGACCACCAGCGCATCGGCGGAGTGCGCCGGGGTAGTGCCGTCCGAATCAACGAGCGCGTCGCCAACCGGACGCGATGCTCCCGAGGGGGTCCCGCTCATCGGGAATGCTGCAATAGCTAATCCCATCACTGTGACAGCTACGGCACCGGCTCCGGAAACTCCTGCATCGCAAGTCCAACTTCCGCAAGGCATCGCCGAACCGCTTGGAGGCGACACGCTTCGCTCGTTCGCCAATGTCGATCCGAATTTCACACCACCAACATCGCAACTGCCCGACGAGCCGCGGCAAGAGAATCCTGGCGCTCCACAAATCGAACCGCACGCTGTTACTGCAGAAGTCGATGTGCCACCTCTGGTATCGGCGCCATCGGCTACCGCCACACCGATGGAAATTCGACCCGTTGATGGAGCGACACCCAACAACCGAGTGGCCACTGCACTGACTCGCTTCGATGCATCCGCACCAGACCCCGCAACGCTTCTGGCGCCAGACCAAATCCCGGTGACCCCTACGAAGACGGTGAGCGCTTCCCCGACGACACTCGCATCGAAGATGCCTCCATCGTTCGATCACCGCGAGACGCAATCCTCGGCTGCTCCGGTTGGTCTGGAAGGCGTCGGCGTACTTGCGCGGCCAAATCCCGTTTCGTCTCCCCCCGCCGCAACTCCAGCGACAACCGCCCCAAACCCGAACTTCGCCACACCGACCCCAGCCCAGCAGCTCGTCGCCGTGCTCGCCCCGTTGCGCGTGCGACCGGACGGCACGACGCGCCTCACCCTCGGGCTACGTCCCGACCACCTTGGGAGCGTCGAGGTCGAACTCCGGATCGAAAAAGGGGTGGTGCATGTCCACTTACGCGCGGAACAGCCGGCAACTGCGGATTTGTTGCGCGACACAGTCGATGATCTCCGCGGCCAATTCGCGCAGCAAGGAATTACTGCGGGTGACGTATCTGTCGGAAGTAATGCCGCCCGCCATGATCGGCAACCCGCACCCGCGGCCACGGTGCCGCAACTCAGTGAGGCCGAAGAACCGCAACTCCCGATAACACCCACGACCAACCCCGACAAGCTCGTCGACGTCCGGATGTAAAGGCGAACAGTTATGCCAACCAATCCCGTATCGAACACTCCCACGATCACGACGGCAACAACACCGTCCGCGACGGTGTCGATCGATCGCAAAGACCAATTTGGGAAAGACACGTTCTTGAAGTTGCTGGTTGCGCAGCTTCGCTACCAAAACCCGATGCAACCAACGGATCCTGCGTCATTTCTGACCCAGTCCGCGCAATTCTCCGTCGTCGAAAAGCTCGATGCGCTTACCAAGCAGAGTGAGTCGGACGGCAAGATCAGTCAGATGACAACGGCAGCCGCATTTATCGGGAAGCGCGTCACGTACAGCAACGGCGGCGTCGACACGAAAGGTGTCGTCACCGGGGTGAAGTTCCCGGCCGGCCAAGGCCCGGTTTTGCAGATCGGTACGAAAGAAGTGGCAATTGCCGATATCAAAGCAGTAGATGCCGGAACCAACGCGTAGCACTGCTTAACCAAGTTCAACCTACAAACGCCACGGAGGGCAATGGAATCAAGAGAGGAACGTAATGCTTCGATCCATGTTCTCCAGTGTTTCCGGTTTGCGCTCGCATCAGCTCATGATGGACGTCATCGGAAACAACATTGCTAACGTCAACACTGCAGGTTTCAAAACTTCGCAAGTCGTCTTTCAAGACCTCCTGAGTCAGCTTGTACGCGGTGCCGCGTCACCGCAAGAAGCGCTCGGTGGTGTAAACCCGGCGCAAGTTGGTCTGGGTGTCCGCGTCGGCGGTGTGCAGACGTCGTTTGCCCAGGGTGCGTCGCAACTCACCAACCGCGCCACCGACATGTCCATTCTGGGCGATGGCTTTTTCGTGTTGAAGTCTGCTGGTGAGACGGTGTACTCCCGTCTCGGCGCATTCACGTTCGACAACGACGGCCGACTCGTCGGCCCGACCGGAGCAATCGTGCAAGGCTGGAATGCCGTTTCTGGTGCGATTGACACCAATGCACCCGTGCAGAACTTGGCGTTCCCACTCGGCCAGATTTTGCCCCCAACGCAAGCCACAACCGTGCGTCTCGGCGGCAACATTCCATCGGATGTTCCGATCGGAACGGCAACGAGTACCTCCATCACCATCTACGACGCGCAGGGTTCCGCAATTCCGTTGAGCTTCGAGTTCACCAAAACGGCAACAAATACGTGGACCGTCGGAATCTCTGCAACCGATGTCAACGGCACCTCCCGAAAAGTCGACGAATACGACCCACCGGTTTCCGTTTCGTTTGACCCGGTGACCGGTCTGCCGGCCGCGAATTCGTTTCCGGCGATCGACGCCGATCAACTCGGCACGCTCTTGGGACGCACGTTTGCAAACGGCACTACGTTGACGGTGGACCCGGGAACTGCGGCAAACGGCGACGCGCTGCGTCAATACGCGGGTACGAATTCGCTTGCCGGCATTTCACAGAACGGCAGTCAGGTCGGGTTCCTCCGTTCGTTCTCTGTTGGTGAAAACGGCATCGTTACCGGCTTGTTCTCCAACGGCAAAGTGCAGCAACTCGCACAGATTGCCGTCGCAAACTTCAACAACCCTGGCGGTCTGGAAAAGGCCGGCGACTCTGCGTTCCGTCAAACCTTGAACTCTGGTCTACCGCAGATCGGCTCGGCTGCGAGCGGTGGGCGAGGAACCATTTCCGGTGGCACGCTCGAAATGTCGAACGTCGACCTTGCTCAGGAATTCAGCCAGCTGATTGTTTCGCAGCGTGGATTCCAGGCGAACTCGCGAGTCATCAGTGCAGCCGACGAAATCCTGCAGGACCTCGTGAACCTGCGGCGCTAGTCCCAGCGCTGCTCACGCAAGAGGCCGGGGCACCGTGCGCCCCGGCCTCTAACGCGTACAAATTCCTCATGCGCTTGCCGAGTATGCCGATCGATCGGAACGAACCAAGACCATGGATGGGATCCGATGATCAAACTCACGCGACTCAATGGACCGAGCTTCGTACTCAACAGCGACTTGATCGAACGGATCGAAGCCACCCCGGATACGGTGGTGACGCTGGTCGATGGAGACCGGTACCTTGTCACCGAAAGTGTCGACGAGGTCATTGAACGAGTCCGCCGCCACCGCGCCACAATCCTCGCTTTGGCTCAAGATGTTGATGGAACTCCCTCACCGGGCCTGCGCATCGTGCCGAAGGAACCCGTGACCACCTGAGGGAATCGGAACCATGGCTGACGAACAAGCACCCGCGAGCGCGACCGAGGGCGAAACCAAGAAAAAGGGCGGGAAGAAGAAGCTCATCATCATCGTGGCGGGCGTGCTCGTCCTCGGTGGAGCGGGATACTTCTTCTTTCTTAAGCCCAGTTCTGGGGCTGGTGCAGCCCCTTGCCCGCCGACCACGCTGCCGGGTTGGGTCGCTCCGAGCGCCAAAGCTCTCGAACTGGCCAAGTCCGTTACCAAGACCTCACCTCCCGGCGCCAAAGGGGAGTCCACCGCAGCAACCACAAAGGCGGCGGCCGCTTCCGAGGAAGTCGCCAGTGCAGCGGGAACCGCCAAGGAATGCGAGCCTCCCGAGCCGCCCGCACCCGGACCCGTGGTAAAGCTTGATTCGATGACCATAAGCCTCGCCGACGGCTCGTACCTTAAAGTCGGACTCGCCCTGCAATTGCCCGAAGGGGGCGGCGAGCCCAAAGCGTGGGCCGAGACCAACCGGGGACTCCGAGCCCAAAATGTTGCCGTACGCGTCCTGGGGTCTCGAACGTCCGCCCAGTTGGCGCCCGGGAAACCCCGCAATGAGGCGCAGTCCGAACTGGCCACGCAAGTCGCAGTCGCCTTCGCAAGCGAGGATGGAACCAAGAGCGAAGTTATCGACGTTCTCTTCACCGAGTTCGTCATGCAATAGGGACACCGATCCCTCAGATCCGGACCGAAGGTGCCGATCGCAAACCTCGTGACGGATGACCAGCCGACGAAAAGCACGACGCGCCGACGGCGGGGCGTTATCAGTACCTACGATTTTCGGCGACCAAGCAAATTCTCGCGCGACCATTTGCGCGCCTTGCAGATCGTTGCGGACACCTATGCCCGGCAACTCTCCACCGTATTCGCGACCACGTTGCGTATCGATGCATCGTCTCGCTTGGAATTGGTGGAACAGTGCACCTACGAAGAGTTTGAAAGTCGATTGACCAACCCGGGTTGCCTCACCGTTATTTCTCTCGATCCTCTCCCCGGCTTTTCCATGTTGGCGGTTCAGCCCAAACTTGCGCTCGCCATCGTAGAGCGCCTCGTTGGTGGCGTTGGAAGCGCCGATGAGGCACGGGCACTCACTGAGATTGAACGCGGATTAATGCGTTCGGTGACGCAACACGTACTCGAAGAATTTGCAAGCGCTTTCAACATTGTTGCTGTTACGCCCAGCATCGTCGCGCAAGAGTCCAATCCGACGTTTGCGCAAATTGCAAAGCCTTCCGATATGACTGTTGTCATCACGGTGAGCACGAAAGTCGGGCTCGAAGAGGGCGAAATGCTGCTATGTCTCCCGTGGGGTTCCCTCCAGGATGCTCTCAACGCGCACGTTGCGAAGAGCAGCTTTGGAGATAGCCGCGATCGCGAAGCACTCCAATTCCGGGAAACAATTGACACCGCACTGCGCGATGTTCCCGTCGAGATTGCAGTTCGTTTCCACGAAGTCCTACTGACATCCGGGGATGTCATCAGTCTGCAAGTTGGTGATGTGGTTTCGCTCCATCATCCCGTTGCGATTCCACTAGTCGGTCTGGTCGACGACGTGCCGTGTTTTACCGCGATTACCGGACGCAAAGGCAAGAAGCTGGCGTGTTTGGTAGTTGGCCTCACAGATGGAGCAACGCAATGACCGCCTTGGTATCCGAAGACACTCAGGCTGCAACCGCTGCTGCTGCCGCACTGCAAGACGTCATTGGGGACGCCGCCACCCTGACGGTCGGCACCCCACAAGTCGGGCTCTTTGATGCAGATGCCTTGATCCCTGAAGCAGGAGCGAGCGTCACGGCAGTGGCCCTCGCCGGCGTTCCCGGCGGACACATTGCCATCGCGGTATCTGCCCGCCTCGCCGAACTGATCGCCGAAGCCGGCCAGGAATCTGATGCGGTGGTTGCCGAGGCCATCCGGGCCAGTTTGCCTGCACTTGAGACGGTCGCCGGCGTAGCCCTCGAAGCGGGCGACCCCGAACCCGTTGCCATTGATGCACTGACCGGCGCGGAGTGCTCCGTCGTCCAATTCCTCGAAGGTGAGGTATGCGTCGCAACATTCATTGTGCGCAATCCCTCGGACGAAGCCGGCATCGCGCCACACGAGTTTCAACCACTCGAAGCTGGATTCGCCGGCAGTCTCGCGGGATCTCGAGCGCTCGACTTGCTCCGTGACGTTGAACTCGGCGTTACCGCAGAACTCGGTCGCCGTCGCATGGTGGTTCGGGATCTCCTCGCGCTAGCTCCTGGAACCGTCATCGAGCTGGACCGTGCCGCCGGGAGCCCGATCGATGTCCTCGTCAACGGGACACTGATTGCGCGAGGGGAAGTCGTAGTGATCGACGAGGAATTCGGTATCCGCATCACCGAAATCGTCGGCAAAGTGGACGAAGCGCAGTAACTGAGCCTCTGATGATCACTCTGGTGTTGCGATTGGTGTTTTCGCTCGGCGTTGTGCTCGGGCTGATGTATCTCGCGGGGCGCGTGATGCGTCGACGCGGCATCGGCGTCACACGCAGCACCCGTGACGGTATCGAGGTCATCGCGCGAAAGGGCCTCAGCAAACACGCTTCGGTTGCAATCCTGCATGTCGCCGGTCGGCGTGTGCTTGTGGGCGTTACCGACCAGCGCGTCACGCTCCTCAGCGAACTCGAAGACGAGTTGGCTGCACCGAGCGACGACGCGATTGAAGAGATTGTTTTAGACCAAGAACGCCACGGGACGGCGTTCTTTACGAAGACGTCGTCGCTTGCGACACCTTCGAATCCGGCACGGAAGGGGCTGCTCGACACGCTCCGTGAAATGACGGTGCGGCGCGCCTAGCAGCAGCGAGACCCGAAAGAGGTCACGTTGTCCCATTCCTGTGCCACCTGTGCTGCGATTCGCCGCGGCCGGATCCTTTCTACCGTTGTTCGGTCCATCCTGATTGCGATCGTGACCTGTGCCGCTGTGATTTCGGTGGGTCGTGCCGCGCATGCACAGGTTGCGCCACCCGATACGCCAACGCCCAGCCTTCCCACTCCGACAATGCCGAACAGCGTCGCACCTCGGCCGAACATTCCCAGTTCGCCCGGCGACGCCATCGGGACCGACAACACCTCGGCCGACGCCTCAATCAACATCAACCTCGACGGTTTGACCGGAAACACCAACAACACAAAGGGCGGTCAAACCGTTGCGCTGCTCCTGCTCTTTGCGCTGCTGTCGATAGCTCCGTCGCTCATCATGATGCTCACGAGCTTTACCCGCATCGTCATCGTTCTCTCGCTCACGCGCAACGCGCTCGGGTTGCAGATGGCTCCGCCCAACCAAGTCATCGTGGGACTTTCTATGTTCCTCACTTTCTTTGTTATGGCACCGACGCTTTCCACCATGAACAAAGATGCGCTCCAGCCACTCCTTAAGGGCCAAATCACGACGCAACAAGCCTACGATCGCGCCGTCGTACCGCTCCAGGCCTTTATGCTGAAACAAACCGGCAAGAGCGAACTTGCGCTCTTCACGACCGCAAACGCGTCAGCGACGGGCGAGAATCCTGCTCCCGGCAACAAGGTGAGCATGGTGGCGCTTGTCCCCGCGTTCATCTTGTCGGAGCTTAAAGCTGCGTTCATTATCGGGTTTGTCATATTCATTCCCTTCTTGATTATTGACCTCATTGTGAGCTCGTCCTTGATGTCGATGGGCATGTTCATGTTGCCGCCCGTCTTGGTGTCATTGCCGTTCAAGCTCATGTTGTTCGTACTCGTCGACGGTTGGTCCCTCATCGTCGAATCACTCCTCAAGAGTTTCAATACCTAACAGGACGCGCTCATGACCGACACCACTGTCATTGAAATCATTTCGAAAGCATTGTTCTTGTCCATGAAGATTGCGGGACCGATCCTGGCAATAACGCTGGCCATCGGTCTGCTCGTTGGAATCATCCAGGCCGCAACGTCCATTCAGGAACAGACGTTGACCTTCGTGCCAAAACTCATCGCGATCGGCGCAGTGGTCCTGCTTTCTGGGAACTGGATGATCAGCGAAGTGGTGTCGTTCACGCAATCGCTCTTCCAGATGATCCCGCAGATGGTGAAGGGCTGAGATGACGATCCCGTTCGACGCCGCATTAGTGAGCGCGTTTTTTCTCGCCCTATTGCGCGCCAGTGCGTGGTTGATTTCCACTCCACCTTTTGCGAACCGGTCGATCCCGGGTCGAGTCAAAGCCGGTTTTGCTGCGGCCCTCGCACTGGTGAGCGCCCCGATGATTCACAATCCGCCGCCGTTTGGCTCGGTGGCGTTCGTCAATTCCGCGGTGCTGCAGCTTGCAGTGGGTTTCGCCCTTGGACTCATAACGCAACTGCTGTTTGCCGTATTTCAAACGGCTGGCTCACTCATTGACGTGTTTGCCGGCTACTCGATCGCAATGTTGTACGACCCCATGGCCGATACCCAAAACACCATATTCGGGCGCATCTATTCGCTGATCGGGGTCACGCTCTTCTTCGTAACCGGCGCCTGCACCATGATGGTGAAGGGCTTTATCTTCAGCTTCCGAGCCATTCCGGCGAGCGGCATTTCGCTCGCAAATTTGGAGCAGCTCCTCACGAGGGAACTCGGGATGTTCATGGTGGCGGCGATCGAGATTGCTGCCCCAGTACTCGTGACCTTGTTTCTTACTGAACTCGTACTGGGCATCTTGGCCAAAGCATCGCCATCGTTAAATGTGTTTGCCCTCGGGTTCCCACTGCGCGTGATCGTCGCCATTACGACGGTCATGCTGGCCATTCCGCTGCTCTTGCCCGCTGCCAGCTCTATTGCGGACGAGATTGTCCAAACAATGCGATGGTGAGCAATGGCAGGTGATCGCAAAGACCGCACAGAAAAGCCCACCGCAAAACGCAAGAAGGAACTGCGCGAGCAAGGCACGGTTGCGCGCTCGCAAGAAGTGGTCACATGGGTAAGCGCGATCGCCGCAGTCGGGATGCTCGGCTGGGTGTTTCGCAGCGCCTCCGGGCGACTCAGCGACCAGTTCCACCAGTCCGTTGGGGTTATCTCCCATCCAAACACCGGTTCCGCATTCGCACTCCTCAAAGAAGGGTTCATGACCTTTGCGCTTGTCGCCGTGCCACTCGGACTTGGAATGCTGGTGGCGGGAATGGCGGCGAACATTGGACAGGTGGGGTTTCGCCCAAGCGCCAAAGTGCTCCGGCCAAAATTTAAGCGACTCAATCCCATTTCTGGAATAAAGCGAATGGTTTCGCTCACCACATTGTGGGAGACCATCAAGGCGATTCTCAAAGTTGCGTTCATCTTTGCGGTGTGTTGGCCCGCAATGACTGCGCTCGCTCAAGGGATTGCGCAATCCGGTGGCAGCTTCTCGGATATCGCGAGCATCGGCGGCAATGCCGCCATGCAGATCCTGCGCAATATTTTGGTTGCCGGTGTCGTCATTGGCGCGGCGGACTACATCGTGACGCGCCGCAAGTACTTGAGCCAGGCCCGCATGACCAAACAAGAGGTCAAAGAGGAATACAAGCAGCAAGAAGGTGACCAGATGGTGCGCGCAACGCGCAAAGCACGCATGCGCGCCATGAGCCGCAATCGCGCGATTTCCCTGGTCACCAACGCAGATGTGGTCCTCATGAACCCCACGCACTACGCCGTCGCGTTGCGCTACGACCCGACGAAAGGCGCACCGGAGGTATTGGCAAAAGGCGCCGGCAATATCGCGCTGCAGATCCGCGAGCTTGCCCTCGACGCATCGGTTCCGGTCGTCGAAGACCCGCCATTGGCTCGCGCCCTGTTTCGCATGTGTGAGGCCGGTGATCTCATCCCCGGCATCCTCTACGAAGCAATTGCCCGAATCCTTGCGTTCGTGTTTGGTTTGCGTCGCCGCGGCATGGCCCTGGGCGTCTCTAAGGTGCCGGGTGGGGAGACCCTGCTTCCGGCCGAACTCGAGGCTGCCGATCGCAAGATGGTGGCCCGCCATGCGGCCCCTCGAGTCCTCGCTTCCGCCAGCGCGGGCGGGCCCGTGGGACCAGTGCGAATGGATTAACCGCCAATTCGGACATTTCCCTTGGCAGTTTCCTTTACCGAGCCCGCCATCCGCCGATGAGATCGGGCACGGAGCACGCACACCCCCACGGACGGGCCACCCTCAGAGGGAGCCCCGTGGCAAGCCCCAAATCGCAAGTTGCCAATCGCATCGGACAGCTCGCCATCCCGGCGGGCATCGTCGCGATTGTTGCCCTGATGATCATTCCGCTCCCAACGGTGATCATTGATTACCTGCTCGTGATCAACATCACGGCAGGTGTGCTCACGCTGCTCGTTTCGATGTTTGTGCAGCGTCCGCTCGATTTCTCGATCTTCCCGTCGTACTTGCTCATCGCGACCCTGCTGCGCCTCGCACTCAACATTGCCGTCACGCGCAGTGTGCTGCTGCACGCGTATGCCGGATCGGTGGTCAACGCGTTCGGGCACATCGTGGTGGGCGGTTCGGTCATTGTCGGCTTCGTCATCTTCTTAATCCTGATCACAATTCAGTTCGTCGTCATCACCAACGGTGCCGGGCGCGTTGCAGAAGTTGCGGCCCGATTCACCCTCGACGCCATGCCCGGTAAGCAAATGGCAATTGATGCTGACCTTGCTGCCGGGGTCATCACCGACGACGAGGCGCGCATCCGACGTCGTGAAGTTGCCGACGAGGCGGACTTCTACGGTGCAATGGACGGATCCTCGAAATTCGTTAAAGGTGACGCGATTGCCTCCATCGTCATTGTGGTGGTCAACATGGTGGGCGGCATCGTCATCGGCATCACTCAAAAAGGCATGGGCATCACCGACGCGCTGCAGACCTACACGCTGCTCACGATCGGTGACGGGTTGGTTTCGCAGATCCCTGCGTTGTTGCTGTCGATGTCTGCCGGTCTGATCGTCACTCGCGCGACGACGGAATCCGACCTCGGCAGCGACATCCTCACGCAGTTCACGCGCTTTAAGCGCGTACTCCAAATCGGTGGCGGCGGGATCGTTGGTCTCGCCATCATTCCGGGGCTACCCAAAGTGCCGTTTCTTATCGTGGGAATCGCCATCCTCGTCCTTGCCACTCGCCTGCCGAGCGATCAAGAAAAGGCTGATGCCGAGGCGCTCGAAGCCGCACTCGACGTCGACACTGCACCGGCGCCGGACTCCCCGGAGGCACTTGCCCAAGAAATGCGCGTCGACCCTCTCGAATTGGAGATTTCCTACGACCTTGTGGATCTCGTCGACCCCGGGCGTGGCGGCGACTTGCTCGACCGGGTAAAGGCCCTGCGGCGCAAGCTTGCGCTCGAACTTGGCATGGTCATTCCGTTGGTCCGCACGCGCGACAACCTGGACCTTCCGCCACACACGTATGCCATTCGGGTACACGGAGTGGAGCTGGGTCGCGGCGAAGCACCCGCCGGGTGTGTGCTCGCAATCGGCGATCACATTGGGGATCTTCCCGGCGCGCATACGCGTGAGCCGGTCTTTGGACTCCCTGCCGTATGGGTGCCGCTTGAATTCAAGCAACAAGCAGAAATCGCCGGCGCCACCGTGGTGGATCGCTCGTCCGTGATCACCACACACCTGGCCGAGATCGTTCGGCGCAATGCCGGCCGTTTGCTCTCGCGCGCCGACGTGAAGTCCTTGCTCGACATGGTGAAGATGACGGATCCCGTCGTGGCCGAAGAAATCACTGCGGCGCAACTCAATCTGGGTGACATTCAACGCGTACTGCAAGAACTCCTCGATGAGAACGTTCCAATTCGCGATCTCGTACGCATCTGCGAAGTGCTCTCCGAGCGCGGCCGAATCACCAAAGACATCGAGACCCTCACCGAAGCGGTTCGCACCGTCCTCGGGCCGGCGATATCTGCGAGCTATGCCATCGACGGCACACTGCAGGTGTTGACCCTTGACCCAATGGTTGAACAAGCACTCATCGAGTCTCGCCGAGTCGGTGAACAGGGTTCCTTCCTCGCCGTCGATCCGAACATTGCCGAGGTCATCGCTCGCGAGGTCGCACGCATCGTGGACGATGCCGAACGTGCCGGCCAGTCCCCGGTACTGGTGTGCTCAACCCAGATTCGTGCTGCGCTGTACCGCCTGGTGCGCGCCGCAGCACCTCGTCTGCCCGTGCTCGCATTCAACGAGCTCGGACCGCAACTGCAACTCGAAACGATCGGAACGGTGAACCTTGGACAGCCAGCGACGATTTGAAGGGCCTGACATTCAGGCCCTTCTCACCCAGGTCCAACACGAGTGTGGACCAGATGCGACCATCATCGAGGCCAACAAACTTCGATCCGGTGGCATCGGCGGCTTCTTTTCACGTGAACGCTTTGAGGTCATCGTCGACACATCAAACCTCCCGATCTCCACCACAAACGGTGCGGATGGAGCATCGAGTGCACGCACGCCACGTCGGATCACAACGACTCCGAATGTGTGGGATGCACTGAGCGCTACCACCGACACCAAATCAGCAACTTCGCATCTCGAAACCGCGGTAATGTCCGCGATGGCGGCCGTCGACGCCGATGCGGACGTGGATGAAGCGCCGGCCGCAACGTCGATTCTCGAATTAGCGGAACGCCGCAACAACGAAGAGCGCTCCCTCACCCCCGAAGCACCGAAGGTTTCCACGGAGACTCCCGCCTTCGCCGAAATGCTCGGTCGCCTCGCTCGCGAAGCTCTCGCGAATACTGCGGATGCCGAACAAGACGCCCCGTTCGTCCCCTTTGTTGCCCCTGCGACAACGCCATCGATGCCGGAATCGACGCGCGAATCGACGGCGGAACTCGTCGCCACGCGAGTCGCAGAACAACCTGCGACGCAAACACCTGCGGAACAACCTGCAACGTTGACGAGTGCGCAGCCCTTTGGGATAGCAACCGTTGGCGATACCGCCCCGGCGGTCGAACCCGCAACACCAACGATGGGAATGAACTCCGCTCCCGCATCGATGCCGATCACTGCTCCGGCGGCGCTGCAGTCTCCCATCGGTGCTGCACTCGCTTGTTTGGGTGTCCCGGAGCAATACGTTCCAGCAACACACATGATGGGAAACCTTCGCAAGGACCTCACCGCAGCACTGCGGTGGTTGCCGGTAGCCGATCCTCTTCCCACCAGCCAAGGCTCCGTGGTCGCCGTCGTTGGAAACGCCGATACTGCGATGGCGCTCGCCCAACAAATCGCGACGGAGTTGGGCTGCGACGCGCACGACATCATCGTTGCCAGCGAGCAGGCCATGAGCGACACACCCTCGTGGATGCATCTCAGCGATCTCGACGCCGCAACGGAACGTCGCCGAGGTTGGCGTCGGCGCACAACCCCAACCGTCGTCGCTGTAGCCGCACCGCTTGGCTACGACCCGGCAGCATGGGCGCGCCCGATGCTCGACGCGCTCGAACCCACCATCGCATGGGGGGTCGTCAGTGCCGATCGCAAACCGGAAGATGTGCGGGCATGGGTAGACCGCCTGGGCGGGCTCGATACGCTCGCGCTCACCGATTTGGATCTCACCGTTTCTCCGGCAAGCATGCTGCGTCTGGGTATTCCTATTGCTCGCCTCGACGGCAAACCTGCCGATCCGATCAGTTGGGCGAACCTCCTGCTCGCCCGACTGGCGGCGTAAAGACTCCCAATGGGTACCGACTCACGATTCGCAGCAACGATGATCGTCACCTTGGTGATCTGGTCACCGGCTGGACTCGGGCTATTTCGCGGAGACATCAGCTTTACCGCAGCGGCGGTGCGATTTGCGATTGCTCTTGCGCTGTCCTCGATCGGCGTCGCCATTGTGAATCGCGTCATTGTGATGTACGGCACCCAAAATGCCATGCGAGCGATCGAAGAAGCGGAGCGCCGAGGTCAGCTCGAATCCAACACGACTCCCCGCGATACCGAACGCGACAACTGACGTCGTCCTCCGCGCGGATGCGTTAGGGCGTCGCTTTTACGCTGCGAGTATCCGTTGTCACGCCGGTCGGACCCGTTGCCGTGAACAAAAACGAATGCTGCGCTTCGGCGCACGAGAACGGCAACTGTGTCGAACCCTGCGGTGCGTATTCCGCGTAAATCCCAGGGCCGTCAATCGAGATCGTGACCTTCGAAGTGTTTGCGTAATTCCACGAAACGGTGATCTGGGTTGTACCCGGGCATGCCACCGACGTCGGGACATTCAGCGACACCAACTTGGGCTTGTTGCTCGTTGTCGTAGTTGGCGCAAGCGTCGTTGTTGTTGGAGCAGCGGTCGACGTGGTTGACGACGATGTGGAACTCGTCGACGATGTGGCACTCGATGACGTCGGACTGCTCGATGTCGAAGTGGTTGTCGGTGTCGACGACTTGTCGTTGCTCAACGCCAGGACCAGCACGACGACGAGCAAAATAATTGCGATGACCACGGCCAGTACCAACGCAATGATGAGCTTGCGGTTGGCGCCACCACCCTGATCGTCACCATCGCCACCACCATACGAGCCGGTAGTTGGGCCATTCGGTGGCGGTGGTGTTGCAGGCTGGACCGTCGTGGGGTCAAAGGGCGTGGGGGTAGCGTCTGTCATCGAATGCTCCTCATTACGAGTGGGCCGCCCGGGACTCGAACCCGGAACCTGCGGATTAAAAGTCCGATGCTCTAACCGATTGAGCTAGCGGCCCGAACCGTATTCGGAGTCGGCAGCCTAGCGAGGCCATCACCGGCGCTGCCTCGTCGAGCGGCGTCGGCAAGCGTTTCCCTAGCGGATGGCGTCCGATAGTGATTGTGGAGGTCGGTGAGCAGCGGCCAAAACTGCTTGCGCCACCCGAGTCGCTCCCATCCAATCGACCAAGGAACGCCCAGCGGCACCCATGTGCTGGAGCGTTCCGAGGTCCGACGCGAGGGCACCGACCATTGTGGCGATCGCCAACGGATCAAGGGACGTGCGCGCGTCGAACGTGCGGCTGCAACCGGCAGCTCGCGCAACCGCAGCCCCAGAAACCTGGTTATCAGCGACGACGAGCGCCACAGTCGGTAAACCAATTGCCGCACATTCCCACAGCATCGTTCCTGCGCCAATAATGGCAAGGCGCGCGTTCCGATACGCATCGACGAGGTCCCTGTCGGCGATCGACACCTCCGCAGTGCTCGTAGCCCAGCTGATGAGTGCCGCACGATTCGGATTTGCTGCGCCCGCGGCAACGACTACCTGACTCCCGAGCGCCGCAAGTGCTTCCGCAATTGGCTGCGTCAAGTTCCGCGGATCGGCGCCACCCATTGCGACCAATATCAAATCATCTGGAGACAGCTCGGCCCGGTCCTGCGGCAGGTTGGGCCGCACGAGCGCGTACGGCGCTCCCGCCAGCACCTTGCCCGCGCGACCCGCGTACGTTGCGGTGATGGCTCCGGGATTGGGATCAACGATCAGATCAACCTGACGCACGTTGGTGATGTTGTGATCGTCGATGACGCCGACGCGCACGCCGCGCGCCGTCAGTTCGTGTGCAACAGGGCCGAGCGCATATCCATCGAGTATCACCATTGTGGGTCGCAGCGCACAGAGCACATCGACGTGCTCGACGTCCTCGATTGCCGGAACAACGCGCGTTGCCAATTGTGTGCGATCAACCAGCGATTGCAGCTCCTCGGAAAGCGGATTGGTCACAATGGTCACCGAGACGCCACGGTCGCGAAGTTCTCGACCGAGCGTAAGCGCTCGCATGAGATGCCCCGTCCCAGTGGTGGCGTCTGCGCTGGCGCGAAGCACAACATGAACGGACTCGGTCATGACGCGTCGATACCAATCATGTCCCAGTGAAATGGCGTTCCTGCCGACAAATCGCGCACTGCGAGCTTTCCAAGGATCTCGGGCAGATGACGCGGATGCAGTCCGTCGCTGGGGCGAACCGATCGCACATCATCCGGGCCCAGCACGGAACCTGCCGCAACGTCGCGCGCGACGAACAATGAACGTCGATACTGCAAACTTGTTCGATCAGCGTCGGTTGGCCCGTAATGCACGCCACCGAGCGCAGCTTCGGTCGTGCGGATGGAGTCCACGAGCGCCGCAAACTCTTCGGACTCTAACGAGAACGCGCTGTCGACTCCGCCATCAGCGCGTCGCAATGTGAAGTGCTTCTCGACCACGCTCGCGCCAAGCGATACCGCAGCGAGCGGAACCTCAAGTCCCATGGTGTGATCGGAAAGCCCCACGATGGCGTCGGTGCGCGCGGCCAAGTCGGGGATCGTGCGCACGTTCGCAGCTTCCGCCGGTGCGGGATACGCGCTCGTACACACCAGGAGCGCAAGTGCTTCGTTGCCGGTACCGCGCACTGCGTCAACCGCTTCTGCGATTTCGTCGAATGTTGCCATTCCGGTCGACATAATCACCGGCTTACCCGTAGCCGCGGTCGCGCGAATCAAGGGAATATCAACAATTTCAAACGAGGCAATTTTGTATCCGGCCACGCCCATCGACTCGAGAAACTCGATCGATGACACGTCGAAAACCGAGCTAAAAAACTCAACGCCGTGACGCGCGCACTCGGCAGCAAGATCGCGTTGCCACTCCCAGGGCATCGCCGCTTCGGCATACAGGTCATACAGCGTGCGGCCCTCCCAAAGCCCGTGTGCGCGAAACGATGGCGCATCACTGTTCAGCGTGATCGTGTCTGCGGTGTACGTCTGCACTTTCACGACGTCGACCCCGGCTTTGGCAGCCGCTTCGACCATTGCGATTGCCCGCTCCAAACTCCCGTTGTGATTTCCCGACAGTTCGGCAATCGTCAGCGTTGGGGCTCCCGGGCCAACCATGCGCGACCCGAAGGCGAACGCGCGGCCGCGGCCGTTGCCCGATGCGGCACTTGTGGTCATGACTGCTCCTGGCCTTTGCAGACAGCCGACTGAGTGCAGTCGGGCCCCTGCCCGCCCCGTCTGATCGGCACATTCACCCGGTTTCTGAGGCGCTCCGTCATCGCACTGACCGTTCATATATGGCAAACCCAGTGGGCTCATCAACGCCAGTCCAGACATAACCGGCGCGAGCAAAAATGCGTTGACTGGCGGTGTGGTCAGGATGGATCAGCGCCCGCAAAGTGGTGGCCTGAAAATCCAGCGCTAATTCGCGGTTGAGCGCCAACAGCAACTCCGTTCCGACCCCAACGCCGCGGTGCCCAGGATCAACCGCGATGCTCACGACTCCGATCGCATCGCGCACGTCGAGGCGCACCATCCCCAGCGCCACTCCGTCACGCTCCGCAACCCAGATGCGATGCGCCGGATCATCGACGACGCGTGCAAACCATGCCGCGTGTTCCTCCGACGACACGATGTGCTGCGTTGCACTCCACCGCACTGCATCCGGATCGTTCCGCCAGGCAAAAAGCAGCGACGTATCGGCATCGACTACTGGTCGCAGCGCGAACGCGCCGGGCGCAACGGTGGCCCGGCGACCAACAACTTCGAGAATCGTTTGCCAAGACGCGTGCACGTCATCGAGCTGCTCAACGACTTCGCGAATGAACGCCAAATCCTCAGCAGTATCCACCGTCCACCACTCCCGACCGAGTGGTTCCGGGTTACGCAAGTTGGCGAGCGCAAAGCGCTCTGGGTGGCGATACAAAAACGGGGTGACGTGCTGGCGTTCGTCGGGGTCCCGCGCCTCGTGCGCTGCCGCGTAAAGCGCAGATCCCGTCATGACTTCGACGTCAAGCCCTTTGGGAAACGTGCGCGGCAATGTATTTGTGGTGTACTGCGCGTTGGCCGCGTGATGACGCGCCAACACCGCTTCGACTAAGCGCGGGTCCATCAATGGACAATCCGATGTGAGCCGAATAACGGTGTCGGCCGGCGCCGCATCCAAGGCCACGAGATAGCGCGACAACACGTCGGTCTCCGAACCGCGCACAACCTGCACATCCGCAGCGCGGGCCAATGACTCGATCGGATCATCTTGTGGCAAGTCACTCGTTGCGACCACTAATGCGTCCACCGACAAGTCGGCCAGACGCTCGAGCATGTACGCCAACATCGGACGACCCGCAACGGGTTGCAGAACTTTGCCCGGAAGTCGCGTTGAGCCCGTACGCGCCTGGATTACGCAGGTAACACTCATCACCAATGCACGCTACTGGCGCGTCCGTTCGCGCAACGTCGTTACTGAGTAGTGGTGGTGACGAGCTTGCAGGTCTTGGTGTTGTAGTCCTGCAAGTTTTCGCTGGCTTTTTGCACCTTGGCGCTAAATGCCGGATCGGCCAAACCCTTGAGATCACCGCTCTGCAGCTTCTCGAGCGCTTCAATCATCGTGCCCAAGTCCGCCTTAACGGAGCCCGGAGCCTTCTTTTGGATTTCCTTCAATTTGGCCAGGGCGTTTTTGAAATTTTCGGAGTCCGTAGCATCCCGAGGGAACAAGGAGTTCTGGGTGTCATAGATCTTCTTGACCTCGGTGCAAAACGCCGAGCTCGAGCCGCTCTTGGAGCCGGCCACGGAGCACCCGCCGAGCACAAGCAGGGACGAAGCAACCAGGGCGAGCAAGGACTTGCGCAACACGGCGCCTCCAATCAGCGGGCTAACCGGGCCAGGATACTGGGCCCAGCACGCCGGTTTGGCGCGGGCAGGACGCGGTTTTGGGGACGGTGCTACCATCTCGACTCCTTATCGGGTACGCCCCCATCGTCTAGCGGCCCAGGACGCCGCCCTTTCACGGCGGTAACGGGGATTCGAATTCCCCTGGGGGTGCGTGGTTCGTCTCGGCGAACCAACCGATGCTTCGGCATCGGAGCAAGATCTGGTCCTGTAGTGCAGTTTGGAGTGCACGCCGCCCTGTCAAGGCGGAGGTCGCGGGTTCAAATCCCGTCAGGACCGCGCAAGGCGCCGCGTCGTTCGCGGTTCCGGCCGGGTAGCTCAGTTGGTAGAGCACACGCCTGAAAAGCGTGGGGTCACCGGATCGACGCCGGTCCCGGCCACCCCAGCCCCTCGCATCTGCGAGGGGCTTTTTGCTTCGCCAAAAAGCAACCAGCCCGGGCAGATGACCCGGGCTGGGAACCGTGGAGGTTTGCGGCGTACCCCGCCGCGGGGTTGGAAACTAAAGAGGTTTTAGAGCTCGACTGCGCCTTGCTCGACCTGGGCCAAGAACGCCCGGATCTCTGATGCGCGGAATCGACGATGGCCGCCCAGGGTGCGGATCGCCGAAATCTTTCCGGCCCGCGCCCAACGCGTCACGGTCTTGGGGTTCACACGGAACATCGATGCGACTTCGGACGGGGTTAGGAGCTGCTCATTTTCGGGGGTGTTTTGCATCTGGGGTCCTCCTCGGTTGTTGGGGTCAAAACCCCTGCGATTTATGAGTACTTGTACCCAGAGGTATCGGCTTTCGAAGTTCGAGACTTTAGCGAAAACTCGGCCTCTGTGTCCGGTTTGTTCGGTTAAGGGTAACAAGTGAAAGTTGTCGCGACGATAGCCCACCCGAGGGGTTTCGCGCTGCCTGGTAACTAGACAATTGCGCCTATTTGTCTGCGGTGTATGCGCAGTGTGGCGGCCTGTGCGCAATGCGAGCTATTGGCAGGTGACGCGCATTCGATCCCCAATTCATTCGACCCATCCACACCGCGCTGATCAGATCTTAGGAATCCACGAGGTGCACTTGCCCCGATCCCGATTGAACGTCACCAATCCGCCATGCCGCGTGCCCCGAGCCTTCGAGAACCTCCAGCGCCGCACCCACCTCGTGCCCCGGGACGATCGCCACCATGCCGACGCCGCAGTTGAACACCCGTTCCATTTCGGCGGGGGCAATGGTACCCGCGGCTTGGATGACCGAGAAGATGCGCGGCACATCCCACGTGCCACGCGTAATTACTGCGTCGCAGTCAGACGGCAAGACGCGCACCACGTTGCCGGGGAGTCCGCCCCCCGTGATGTGCGCGAACGCATGGACCCCGACGCGGCCGCGCAACTCCAACATCGCCGGCGCATAAATCACACTTGGAGTTAAGAGTTCCTCGCCGAGCGACCGTTGTGCACCGGGCCACGCCGGCGCATCCAACGCGAACCGTGCTCGTTCCAACAATGCGGCACGCGCCAGCGAATACCCATTGCTGCGCAATCCCGGGCTGGCAAAGCCGATAATGGCATCGCCGGCGCGTACGTCGCGCGGAAGGATCGCATCTCGGTCAACAACACCGACAGCAAACCCCACCAGATCAAACTCGCCGGGCTCCATGAGTCCCGGGTGTTCGGACATTTCGCCACCGATGAGCGCGCAACCAGCTTGCCGGCAACCATTCGCAACGCCATCCACCAACGCGTCCATCATCGCCGGATCGAGTTTGCCGGTCGAGATGTAGTCCAAGAAAAACAATGGCTGCGCGCCCTGCACTGCCAGATCGTCAACCGACATTGCGACGAGATCGATTCCGATGGTGTCGTATCGGTGCATCAGTCGCGCAATGTGCGACTTGGTTCCGACACCATCGGTCGTCCCGACAAGTACCGGTGACGCGTATCCGTGGTTGTCGAATGCGAACAGTCCGCCGAAACCACCGAGTTCGCTCAATACTTCAGGTCGAAACGTGCTGCGTACGTGCGCTTTGATGCGTTCTACTGCGGCATCGGCGGCTGCAATATCGACCGAGTATTCGAGAGCATCGCTGGAGTCGCTCATGCGCGTGGCGTTATCGCAGATCGACTTCGACGACCGAAGTGACGGACGGTGTTGGCGCCTCGAGGACGTGCTTGTTGTCGGCGGCCGGGATTTCGGTTGGATAACTACCGGTGAGGCACGCCGCACAAAAAGCAGTCGGTGTCGCACCCGTTGCCGCAACGAGTCGATCGAGTTCGAGATACGCCAAGGAGTCAACGTCCAAGTAATCCCGAATTTCGCCCACCGCCATATCTGCAGCCAACAGATCGGACCGTTCACCGGTGTCCATCCCGTAGAAGCACGGCCAGCGGTACGGCGGCGAGGAAACTCGAAAATGAATCTCGGCCGCGCCCGCTTCGCGCAACATCGCGATCAACGCACGTGTCGTAGTGCCGCGCACAATGGAGTCATCAACGACAACGATGCGTTTCCCGCGGATTGCGTCGGGAAGCGGGTTGAGTTTCATGCGCACGCCGACCCCGCGCTGGCGTTGATCCGGCTGAATGAACGTGCGCCCGACGTATCGGTTCTTCACCAGTCCATCGCCATAGGGGATGCCGCTCACGCGTGCGTACCCCTGCGCTGCCGGAATACCGGACTCGGGAACCGGCATAACCAGATCGGCGTCGGCCGGCGCTTGTTGGGCGAGTGCTTCGCCCATGCGCTGACGCGCGCTGTGCACGCTCTGGCCGTACAGCACGCTGTCGGGCCGCGCGAAGTAGACGAACTCAAACAGGCACAGCTTGGGATTGGCCTCGGCATAACGAAACGACCGCACGCCCGAAGCATCAATCACCACCATCTCGCCCGGCTCAATGTCGCGCACAAAATGTGCGCCGACGATATCGAGCGCTGCGGTTTCGCTTGCGAGCACCCACCCGCCTTCAATCCGGCCAAGCACGAGCGGGCGGAAGCCGTGCGGGTCGCGCACGCCGATCAAGTGCGCTTCATCCATCAGCACAAACGAAAACGCGCCGTCGAGCTCGGGGAGGACACACGTCAGCGCGGCCTCGAGATCGCGGCCGTCCGTACGTGCGACGTCGGGATACGCGCGCACGATGTACTCGGCAACCAAGTCAGAATCGGAGGTGGAATCCGCTCCACATCCGCTCGCCGACTGGAATCCGGGCAGCATGCCCAGCCGGGTCGCGATCGCTGCAGTGTTCGTGAGGTTGCCGTTGTGTCCGAGCGCGAAGCCCGCATCGGCAACGCTGCGGTACACGGGCTGCGCGTTACGCCAGTTACTCGAACCGGTTGTCGAATAGCGCACGTGTCCGATGGAGAGATGTCCTTGCAACGGAACCAAGTTGTGCTCGTCAAAGACCTGCGCAACCAGTCCCATGTCTTTGACAACGGTGATCGTCTCGCCATCGCTCACCGAGATCCCTGCAGATTCCTGGCCGCGGTGTTGCAACGCGAACAATCCGAGGTACGTGAAGTTGGCGACCGGCTGGCCGGGGGCATAAACGCCAAATACTCCGCAGGCTTCGCCGATCGATTCCAAGGCGGTCAGTATCGCACGCACATCGCCCGCGCCGCCCGGGCGATGGCAAAACGGGCTCACAACGGCGGGTAGCGTGGGTGCCATGTCCGCTCCCGTCTTGTGGTTCACCGGTCGCCCCGGTTCCGGCAAACACACCGTGGCCGACGAAGTGGTAGCGGGGCTGCGGACCCGCCGGGTCCCCGTCGAGTTGCTCGACCATGCGATCTTGGAAACCGAGATCGGTCCAACGGCCGATCCTGCGCAACGGCTGCGCTATCTCGCGGCGTTGCTCCAACGCCACGGGGTGGTGAGCGTCGTGATCAGCAGTGCCGCCGACGGACCGGCGGCCGACGCCGCCCGCGCCACCATCCCGGGGCTCATCGAGGTCTTCGTTGACACCCCACGCGAAATCTGTATCCATCGCGTTGGACAGCGCGCGGCGATGGACTTCGAAGCGCCGGTTGCGCCGGAGCTTCGCGTCGTCACTCATGACCGCGAACCGTTGGCGTCAGCTGCACAGGTGCTGTCGTTGCTCGACACGATCGATCTCACCGGTTCGGCGGGCGACACTGCAGGGCGTCCCTGGGCGTCCGCCGGCAAGTGATCCAGGCCCATGATTGACCTTCACATGCATTCGACCATCTCGGACGGCACGGATACGCCCGAAGTCATTGTCGAACGTTGTGCCGATATTGGCCTGCACGCGTTTGCGTTAACCGATCACGACACGCTCGAACACATTCCGTTGGCCCGGGCTGCGGCTAAGCAACGCCGCATTACGTTTGTGCCGGGCTGTGAGTTGTCGTGCGAAGCCGATATTCCTGGGGCATTGCACTTACTTGTGTATTTCGTCGAACCCGGATGCGAGCTCGACCACCATCTCGACGCGCTGCAATCGGCGCGTCACACGCGAAACGGCCGCATGATGGAACGCCTCGCGGAGCTCGGCATGCCGGTAAGCGAAGCTGAAGTCGCTGTGCATGCCGGAGTCGGTGTCGTCGGACGCCCGCACATTGCGCTGGCGATGCTCGACCACGGCTACGTGGATTCGATCGACGACGCGTTTGATCGTTGGCTCGGCGACGATTGCCCGGCCTACGTCGAACGCGAGCGGCTCGAGGTCGGCACTGCGATTGCGTTGGCGCACGCATCCGGTGGAGTTGCCGTGGTTGCGCATCCGCGTTCGCTGGGCGTCGAGGACAACGCGCTTGCGACCTACCTTGCAACGTTGCGCGATCGCGGGCTCGACGGGGTGGAGTGCAACTACGCCAACTACAGCCCCGAGACCCGACAGACGCTTGCCGACATAGCTGCATCGGTCGACTTGGTGGCAACCGGGGGCTCCGACTACCACGGCACCGTGAAGCCGACGATTCAGATTGGCGTCGGAACTGGAGATCTCCACGTGGCGGACTCCGTCCTCGATGCGCTCGCCGCCCGCCGCCCCTGACCTGATTGGGCGACGACCCGCTCCGGTCGGGCAAACTGTTCGCCATGGCAAACGACGCTCGCGGCCCCAACGATCCGTGCTGGTGCGGCTCCAGCAAGAAGTACAAGCACTGCCATCGCGACTTTGCCGGCTCCGTCGCACCAGGGGTGCAATCCCCGCGCCGAACAGTTCCGGCAGGTATTGCGGCGCCGGACTACGCGCAAAGCGGGACGCCAGTTCGTCGTCCCGAATCGCGAGTGAAATCACCGGAAATCATCGAAAAGCTCCGCGTTGCCGGACGTGCTGCGGCCGAAATTTTGGCCGAGACCTCTACGCACATTGCACCCGGCGTGACCACCGATGAGCTCGATGCGGTGTGCCATCAGGCGTGCATCGATCGCGGCGGGTATCCGAGCCCCTTGAACTACCACGGGTACCCCAAGTCTTTGTGCACGTCGGTCAACGAAGTGATCTGTCACGGAATCCCCGATGACCGTGCGCTCGTCGAAGGCGACGTCGTCAACTTGGATGTCACGATATTCCTCAACGGCGTGCACGGCGACACGAACGGAACATTTGCAGTGGGCGAGGTCGATGCGCCATCACGCAAGCTGATTCACGAAACGCGCGAAGCCTGCGATGCCGGGATCCGCGCCGTGCGGCCCGGGCGTCCCATCTCCGATATCGGTGCCGCGATTCAACAGCATGCGGAACGCCATGGTTACGGCGTAATCCGGGCGTTTGTTGGTCACGGGATCGGCGAGCAGTTCCACACCGATCTGCATATCCCGCACTATTTCGAACCGACCGCCAACACGATTATGCAACCGGGAATGGTGTTCACCATCGAGCCCATGATTGCGATGGGGGACTGGCGCCACGTGATGTGGGACGACGAATGGACCGCGGTGACCCGCGACCTTTCGCGCGTCGCGCAATTCGAACACATGGTGCTGGTCACCGATGCTGGCGTGGACGTGTTAACGCGCACGCCAGCGAAGGTTGCGTCGTAACGAGTCGCGCTAGATGCGTGCGCCGAGTGCATCCGGGATGGCCATGCGCCACGCGTGCGCGGCGGCGTCGAGCGGAACGGAATAGGCCCCCAACCACTCACACTGCTCTCCTCCCGTCGTTCCGAGCACGGTGGCGGGCACCCCGGCGCGTTGCGCAGCAACCTGCACCGCATCGACGCGTGCGGTCTCAACCGCAACAACAACCCGAGACGCGCTCTCGCCGAAGCACGCTGCAGCAGCCGCCAACCCGGGTTCGCCGGTAACGGAGTACCCAATGTTGCCGGCGATGGCCATCTCGGTAAGCGCAACCGCCAGGCCGCCATCGGAACAGTCGTGCACACCGACAACCGCACGCGACGTCACCAACGACGCAACCAATGCGTGCAACGCGCGGGCACGCTTGAGATCGGGGGACGGCGGCATCCCACCGCGTAATCCATGCACGGTCGCCGCCCACTCTGACCCTGCGAGCTCGGCTGCGCTCTCGCCGAGCAACACGATGGTTTGCCCGGCTGCGAGTGCGGACGGCGCCGGCGGAGTAGTGAGATCATCGATGAGACCGAGTACGCCCATGACCGGTGTGGGATCGATGTCGCGGCCGTTGGATTCGTTATAGAAGCTGACGTTGCCGCCGACGACCGGGATTTCGAGCGCGCGACACGCCTCACCAATGCCATCAATGACCTCAGAGAACTGCCACATCACCTCAGGGTGTTCGGGATTCCCGAAGTTGAGGTTGTTGACCAGCGCGAGCGGACGCGCTCCCGCGCACGCAATGTTGCGCGCGGCTTCGAGGACTGCGAGCACCGCGCCACTCCGTGGATCAAGCCCACAGAACCGACCCTTTCCGTCGGTGCTGACCGCAAGCGCACGTGTCGTGCCCTTGAGACGCAGCACCGCAGCGTCGCTTCCCGGTCCGGCCACCGTGTTCAAGAAGAGCTGATGGTCGTACTGGCGAAAGACCCACGACTTGTCGGCAATGGTCGGTGTCGCAAGCAACGCCAACAACTCGGGGCCGAGATCGGCGCCCTCGGGATACTGCGCATGAAGCGCGTTCCACGGATCCTCGGCTTGGAGCGCATCGAGCGCGGCCGGGCGCGCAAGCGGACGCTCGTACACCGGACCGTCGCCCAAACTTTCGATCGGCACGTCCGCAACGCACGGCATGTTGTGTTCGGTAAAGAGCACTTCCGTCGCCGCCGTTGCTGCGCCGCGCGCGCGCGTGGGGTTAGCGCCCGGGACACCCGCGGCGTCGAAGAGACCATCGAACACGCGGAACCGACCACTGTCGGTCACGCGACCGATCACGTTGGCGGTGATTTCCCATTTCGCTGCGAGGGCAAGGACTTCGTCGAGGTTCTCGGGGGTCACGATCGCAAGCATGCGTTCCTGACTCTCGGAAATCATCACTTCCCACGGTTCCATTCCGGGTTCGCGGCGATGGATGCGCGCCAGGTCGACGTCCATCCCGGCACCGGTCTTCGCGGCGGTTTCGCTGGTTGCACAGCAAATTCCGGCTGCGCCGAGGTCTTGCACGCCGACGGCAAGTCCCGCCTCGAGTAATGCCAAGCACGCTTCGATGAGCTTCTTTTCTTCGAACGGATCGCCCACTTGCACCGAGGGACGTTTTTCTTCGTCGCCGTCCGTGAAGCTCTGCGATGCCAACACGCTTGCCCCACCGATACCGTCGCGACCGGTTGACGCACCGAGTAGCACCGCCAAGTTGCCGACGCCCTCCGCGCGGGCCAAGACCAAACGGTCTTGTGGGAGTTGACCGATGCACAACACGTTGACGAGCGGGTTGCCCGCATAACACGGATCGAAGACCACCTCACCGCCCACGGTGGGAACTCCGACCGCATTGCCATAACCACTGATCCCCGAGACAACACCTTCGAAGAGGTAGCGCGTCCGCGCATCCGTGAGGGGACCAAACCGCAACGGGTCCATCAACGCGATCGGCCGAGCTCCCATTGAGAAAATGTCGCGGATGATGCCGCCCACACCGGTGGCCGCGCCTTGATACGGCTCGACCGCCGAGGGGTGATTGTGCGATTCGATGCGAATCGCAATTGCTTCCCCATCGCCGACGTCGACCACTCCGGCACCCTCACCCGGACCGACGAGCACCCACGGGGCTTCGGTCGGTAACCGCTTGAGGTGCACCTTGCTGGATTTGTAGGAGCAGTGCTCCGACCACATGACGGAGAACATTGCGAGCTCACAGTGCGTTGGAGTTCGTCCAATGATGTCCTCGATGCGAGCAAATTCATCGTCAGTGAGGCCGAGCTGGCGGTGCAACGAAGTCATGGGCGGAGCCTAGCGACGGGGCGATACCGACGCTCCGTCCGCGGGTGTCGCAACACGAGGACGTAACGTTCTCGGCGCGGACCGGTTCCTGCGCCCAACCCGCACTGCGACTTTCTCGTCATTTCCGAATCGCAGCCAACGAGGTGACTTCGTGAGCATGCAACAGACCCCCGCCGGCTGGTATCCCGATCCGTGGGGCGGCGCGCCACTCCGCTACTGGGATGGCGCAGCGTGGACGAGCTACACGGCTGGTGGAGCAAGCCCGGTGGCAACAGCTTCCGCCGACTCGATGTTCGTCCCGCAACCCACTGCCAAGTTTGGTCAGACGGCCATGTGGCTGCAGGCCGGCAGTCTCCTGGTGTCCGGAATCATCAACCTCATCAACAGCTTTGTGCTGCCGCCCTTTTACCACGAGCTATTCACGCGCGAGTCGCTGGGACCGCGACCGACACCGCCAGCCATCACGCAAGCCACCAATCTCATTTCGCTTCCCGCATCGATTGCGGCAATAACCGGATTCGCGTTCATCGTCATCTGGATGTTTCGCCTCACAAAAAACGGACGCGCCCAAGAAAACAACACTGGACTCGGCGCCGGCTGGGCAATCGGCGGATGGTTCATCCCGATCGGCAACTTCTTCATTCCCTATCTCTGCATCTCGCGCGCGCTACCAGATTCGCTGCGCGCCAAAACACTGCGCTGGTGGCTCGCATACATGAGCCCCGGGGTCACCAGCGTCCTGCTCATTCCCGGCATGCTGATCTCGTACTTCGCCGGGAGCGTTGCCCTGGCTGTCACGGCGAGCGCAATCTCACTTGGAGTTACGGTTGTCGCAATACCATTTCAGCTGATCTGGGGTCTTCCGCTGGCGCGCACCATCGAAGAAACCCAGCTCGGCATTACTGCACCCACCGACGCACTCCCAACCAAATAAAGCAGGACGTATGAGCATGCAACAAACCCCGGCGGGCTGGTACCCCGACCCCTGGAACACTGCGCCATTGCGCTACTGGGATGGCACGACGTGGACCGGCAACACCAGCGGTACGCCTGCCGACAACACCCTTGGACCCACCGGCAAATATTCCGAAAGCAACGTCGCCCGAGCAGCAGCGCATGGGCGTCTTGCTGTTCGACTTCAAGCGATCGGGACCGCCATATTTCCCGCGGTCGGTGGAATTGCGTGTTTCATTGTTTCGTTCTTTGCCAATGACATCCGCAATGGTTCACAAGCGAGTTCAAGCTCGTCGGAAGCTCCGACGTGGTTCCCCGCATTTGGTGCGGTCATCTTCATTGTCGCATTTATCGGCATAATCACCCTGATAGCACTGCAATACACATCACTCGGGTTCTTTATGGCGTGGACCTATCGGATCTCGGAAAATGCCCGGGACCTCGGGATCAAAACCCGGTTCTCGAGTGGGCTCGCCTGCTGTTCGTGGATCATCCCGTATGCAAATTACGTCATGCCCTATCTGGCGATTCGGAGTGCAGCGTCGGAGGCCGACAAGAGCGATCGCATCTTGCGTTGGTGGCTGGTCTTTCTACTTGCTCCTATCGCCGCAGTGGCGGTCTGCGGGATGCTCTTTTTTGCATTCTTTCTCGGACCAATTGCGGGTGGATTTGCCGGTCTCTTGATGATCGCTGCCGGTATTGGCGCCGCATACGCCGAACATCGCTTTGGAAACGACGCCGTACGCCTGATCAGCGAGCGCCATCGAGCAATTGCGGCCGAGGTGGGCGCGGTCGGCGCGTAGGGTCGAACGGATGGAACGCAACGGTCGCCCGCCGTTCGTCCTCGAGCAGCGCGCCATGCGACTTGCGCAACTCGGGGTCATTTCGATCACCATTGGTTTCGTCGCGAACCTGCTGCTCCTCGATCTCCTCGCTTCCGATGTGCACGCACGCCTCGATCACGACTTGGATCCTTCGGTCGGCCTTGGTTCCAATCCACTGCGGTTTGCCGTTGGCGTTGGCGCAATCGGGTGTTACCTCTTCGTGATAGCCGGCTTTGCCGCCGTTGTGTACTGGTCGTATCGCGCGGCCAAAACCGGACGCATGCTCAGCATTCCCGCCCGCAAATCCATCGATCTCAGCGTTGCGAGTTGGTTCATTCCGCTCGTCAACTTCTGGTGGCCATACCAAGTGATTGTCGACACCATGACGCGCGAGGCACGGGAGCGACGCTGGGTGCTGTGGTGGTGGATCGTCTGGCAGATCGCGCTGTACGTCGCACCACTGCATTTCGTAAACGCGTTGTTTGGGTGGCGAGTGTTCGACACACCGTTACTCATCGCTGCGCTCGCGATCTTGATGACATCGTGCGCGCTCGGACTCGTCGCACTCCAGCGAGTTACCGGCTGGCATGCTGCACGTATCGCTGCGGCACCGGCGCCAGCACCGGTCGTGGTTGCGAACTAGCTCCCGAACGCGAAGCCAAGATCCGGCGCGGTGAGCACCGGATAGAACGCAATGTTGCGTTCGGCCAGCTTGGCTCCCACTTCGCCGCCGCGATCGAGCAGCACGGTCACGCCGACGATTTCGCAGCCGAACTCGAGGACGGCGTCGACCGCATCCAGGAGCGATCCACCGCTGGTCGCAGTGTCTTCAACAATCAAGACGCGATCCGTTGGCGTCAGCGGTCCGGCGATGCGTCCACCAGTGCCGTGGCCCTTTGCTTCTTTGCGAACGGCGAACGAACGAGTCTTGGTCGCCGCTGCGACCGCCAGCGCAACCGGTACTGCACCGACCGCCAAACCGCCGACTGCATCGAACGGTGCGACACCAGCGACCTCTAGCGCGTCAACGATGGCGTCGCCCACGATGGTCATGCAATCGCCTCGGAATGTCACTTGGCGCGCGTCGAGGTACCACGTGGAAGTTCGCCCCGATGCGAGCGTGAAGTTCCCGGTGCGGATTGCGTGTTCGCGCAGTACCGCTTCGAGGGCGAGTTGAGTGGGACGCATGAACGCTCCTTACGCGTGAGCAGCCGTACCGGCCGCAGCAAGAAAGGCCGACAACAACAGTGCGCCGTCAGTTGAACCCAACAGCTCCTCGCACGCGCGCTCCGGGTGCGGCATCAGTCCCACGACGTTGCGGCCGGCGTTGCATACCCCAGCGATGTCGTCGCGACTGCCGTTCGGGTTCGCTGCGTAGCGCAACACAACACGATCTTCGGCGTGGAGTTCGGCAAGCGTGGCGTCGTCACAGGTGTAGTTGCCCTCAAAGTGATTGATCGGGATACGCAACGTCGCACCGAGCGTGGCGGTACTGGTCAACACACTGTCGGTGGACGCCACAACCAGCGATGTCATTTCACAGCGAAACTTCAAGCCGGCATTCTTTTGCAGTGCGCCCGGCAACATGCCCGCTTCGGTCAAGACTTGAAATCCGTTGCAGATCCCGAGCACCGGACCACCCTCGGCGGCGAACGCTTGCACTGCTTCCATGACCGGTGAGAACCGCGCAATTGCACCGGTGCGGAGATAATCGCCGTGAGCAAATCCACCCGGGATCACGATCGCGTCGACGTGCTTAACCGTCTTGTCGCCGTGCCACAACACCTCGGTGGTTGCCCCGAGTGTGTGTAGCGCCCACGCGGTATCGAGCTCGCAGTTCGTACCCGGGAACTGCACAATGCCGACGTGCACCGCTCTACCAACGGGCACAGTCATGCCACCAGCTCGCACACTGCGATGGTGTACGCCTCGATCACCGTGTTGGCGAGCAACTTGCGACACATCTCGTCGACTTGCGTGCGCGCGCTGTGTTCATCGTCAGCCTCGATCACCATGTCGATGGTCTTGCCCATGTGCACGTCGGCAACGTTGTGGTAGCCGAGCGCCGGAAGCGCTCGCTCGATCGCAACGCCCTGGGGATCGAGGATCCCGGGAAGGTGGGAAATCTGCACACGCACTGCGAACCGTTGAGCCATGCGGGCGATGTTACCGGGCGGTGCTCGCCGCTGCGCCCGGGCTACGCGCCGTACCAGTCGGCAAACGTATTGCCGGTCAGCAGTTCGTACGCCTCGATGTAGCGCGCCCGCGTGCCCGCAACGACTGCCTCCGGGAGCGGTGGAGGCGGTGGGGTGTGGTCCCAGCCCGTGGAGTCCAAGAAATCCCGCACGTATTGCTTGTCGTAGCTCGGCGGGGTGCCCCCCGGCTTCCAGTCGGTAACGGGCCAATACCGCGAGGAGTCCGGCGTGCACACTTCATCGATCAAGAGCAGCTCGCCATCGCGTTCACCGAACTCGAACTTGGTGTCGGCCAAGAGGATGCCCCGACTCGCGGCGTACTCGGCCACGCGGGCATAGATCGACAGCGCCGCCGCTTCGAGTTGCGCGTATCGCTCAACTCCGACC
>JBMOIW010000005.1:0-48209 GCA_049317145.1 Acidimicrobiia bacterium | reverse complement strand
AATTGATCACTCCACGCGTTAATTCCGATCACGACCTGTTCTGCTTGAACACTGCCTCGCATCGTCGTTATCTGCACTGGAGCGGTGCAGGTGAACTCGCGCACCGGGGTTGTTTCGTAGACCTGCACGCCCACATCGAGCAGCAACTGCCGCAATCGGCGCGCCACCCGCGCCGGCTGCACGGTGGCAGCGACGCGAGTGAACAATCCGCCGCGAAAGCGTGGTGAGCGCACGCGCGCAGCTACTCCTTTCGCGTCGAGCAGCGTGAAATAGTCACGCGGGAGGCCGGGGTAGGACTGCCGTTGGTGCACCAACGCATGCAGCTCGGTGTCGTAGTGCGCCGAGGTCGACACCGTGATATACCCCGACGGCGTGTGCCACACGTCATGGCCGGCATCGGTGAGCGTGGCAATCCCGGATGCGATCGCAGCATCGGCGGCGAACCCGATGCGCAACGCATCCTCACGTCCGAACAACTGCGTCAACGTTGCAAGGTCTTCCCAAAGGCCGTAGCAAAAGCCGCCGTTGCGCCCGCTCGGACCACTGCCACAAATGTCGGCTTCGAGGAGGACCACGGTTGCGCCGGGGTCAATTTCTTTGGCGCGTAGCGCCGCCCACATCCCGGTATACCCGCCACCGATTACCGCAATGTCGGCATGGATTGCTCCAACGAGTTCGGGGCACTCGACGCCCGAATCAATTGCCAACGCTTCCTGCAGCCACCACGAACGCGATGCGCCCGCAGCAGCACGCGGACCGGCAAGGTGAACCGTCTCGCTCATTGACCGGTGCAGTTCACGCGTCGAGGTTCCACATACACAACAGATCGTGCACCAGGGTGGCGGCGACTAACGCCGTCACACCGGCATGGTCATAGGCGGGAGCGACCTCAGTAACGTCAGCCCCGCGCAACTCCAGGTGGGGTGCGATCGCGCGCCACAGTGCAAGTGCTTGGGCACTCGAGAGTCCTCCTGCGACCGGCGTGCCGGTACCAGGAGCAAACGCCGGGTCGATGCAGTCGATATCAAACGTGAGATACGCGGGGCGTCCGCCAACGCGCGTCAGCGCCCGCTCCACGATCTCGGCGGTCGTGTGGTCATGTACGAACGGTGCGTCAATGATCTCGACTCCCATCGTGTCGTCGTTCCACGTGCGGATCCCGATCTGCACCGAGTGCTCGGGGTCGATCAGTTCTTCGTTGATGAGCCGACGAAACTGCGTTCCGTGATCAAGGCGTATGCCATCGTCGGCCCAGGTGTCGGTGTGTGCGTCAAAGTGCACGAGCGCAAGCGGTTGTCCCGCCGCCTGCGCCGCGGCCCGCACGAGCGGGTAGGAGATGAAGTGGTCACCACCGATCCCAAGCACGCGCGCACCGGCGGCAATGATTTCGGATGCAGCGGTTTCGACCGCGGGAACAAACGTCTCACCCCGGTTGGTATCAAAGGAGACGTCACCACAGTCGATGACGCGACGCTGTCTGATCGGATCGAACCCGAACGGGAAGTTCTTCAGTTCGGAAAGCACTGCGGACATCGCGCGCACTGCGTTCGGGCCTTCGCGTGCCCCCGAGCGGTTCGTGGTGGCCAAGTCGAGCGGCACGCCCAGGATTGCGATGTCCGCGTCGGCCGCGTTGCGCGAGTACGGGGCGCGCCCAAACGACATCACCCCGGCATACGTGAGGGTCGGCCAGTCGTGTGGAAGCGCATTCGTCACGAATTCAGCCATGAGCACATTGTCGCACCGCCGCCGACCAACCGCGGCCCGAACCGGAACTGCACAACGCAGAAACGCATGAGGGCCGCCCAAGTGAGCGGCCCTCAGCGATGGTGGCGGGGGTTGGATTTGAACCAACGACCTTCGGGTTATGAGCCCGACGAGCTACCAGACTGCTCCACCCCGCGGCGAAGTTGAAACAGTGTAGGCCTTCGTCGGTTTATCCGCCAACTCCGCTACTCCCGCACCAAACCCCAATAGGCATCTTGGCCGGACCGTTGACGTGATGACCGAAAGACTGTTTGAGCTATCACTGGGCGCGATCGCTGAAACACCAGAGCGATTTCGATACCGAACGGACTGCGACGCCAAACCGATCGCTAGACGAGCGCCTTCCAGCGAAGGTCACGCAGATACGGCTGCGCAGAATTTACGACGAAGCCCGCACAACCAAGATCAAGATTCGGGTTGAAATATGGGTCGACACACATCGCATCTCCCCACCGGTCGCTCATCCATGCGATTTCCCAAGCGCGAACTTCAGAATCACGAGTCATCGACTCAAAATGGTAGAGCTCGATATGGGGAGACCAAACGTTGCGATACCCGGCGGCGCGAAACTTCAGACTGAAGTCGACGTCGTTAAATGAATTTGGAAGTGCCTCGCACATCCCCCCGACTTCATCCCATAGTTCCCGACGGAATGCGCAACATGCTGCGGTGTTGCCTACGACCTCCCGTTCAACGTCGAGGAACGCCACATGCCCGCCGCCCGTGCCTTCATAGCCGCGGTAAATCGGATGCGGAGCATGGCCCCGGCACGAAATCCCGGCATGTTGAATTGAGCCATCGGCGAAGTACAGCTTTGCTCCAACGAGGCCAACGTCCGTAATCGCGGTCAACCCGACAAACTCCTGAAGCCAATCAGGGGAGATCACCTCAGTATCGTCGTTGAGCAGGACAAGCACATCGCCCGCCGACTGTGCAACACCCGCGTTTATTTTTGCGGAAAAGTTGAAGGGTGCATCGAACCACACGACCCGCAGCCGATCACCGGCGATCCAACGAGACTCTTCCATCACAAAATCTGGGGTCGAGCGATCTACGACGAGAACGATCTCAAAATTCGGGTAGGTCGTGCGCTCCATAATCGACCGCAACGAATGCAACAGATGTACGCGATCGTCACCGAACACCCGACCGCGCGAACCGCGCGAAGGGATGATGATCGAAACCAAGCGTTCCCCCTGTAATTCCCGAACGGAACGGTAGACCCCGGGGGTTTTGGTGGCTTGTACCTGAGCACGAATTCCGCAACGATCAAAATGCGCCTGCACCGCACGTCGCCCCGCCTCGTACGCCCACTTTTTCTCCGATGGTGCCGCCGCCGCAGATCCCGGAACCGAGCGCCAGAGGTACAACACTTCTGGGATGTGCTGGATACGGTCGGTCTGCTCCGTAACCCGCAGCACGAGGTCGTAGTCCTGTGAACCATCGAACGCGGGTCGAAACCCGCCAAGCTCGTCGACCAGTGTTCGGCGCATCACGCCCAAATGGCACGTGTACATCTGGCACAGCATGCGAGCCGGTGACCAATCCGGCTTATAAAACGGCGACAACGTCAGCCCATCGTCGTGGAGCACAGCCTCGTCGCTGTAAACAAAGTCGAGCTCCTGGGCCCGGACGCGCAACGCAACGGCTTCAAGCGCTTGCGGGACGAGCAAGTCGTCATGATCGAGGAACACCAAGAACTCACCGGTCGCCATTGCGATTGCGTCATTGGAGGCACGAGAGATACCGCCATTCTCGGACCGGCGCGCAATGCGAATGCGCGAATCTTGACGCGCCGCCCGCTCCAGGATCGACCAGGTCTGGGGCTGCGTCGATTGGTCGTCAACGATGCACCATTCCCAATCAGTGAACGTCTGCTTGCGAACCGAACGAATCGTGTCGCGCAACGCTTGCGCTGGAGGATTGAAGACAGGCGTAACAATCGAAAATAACGGCGCCACAATCTACCGCCGGAATAGCATGCGGCGGAGCCGACGTGCTGCCCGAACGGGAAGCCGAAGCACCCGGACAATAAACATTGCAAGCGCAAAGGTGCGTCCCCGAGTGACCAGCAATGCGGCATTCGCACGCCGACGCTCGGTTTCGAGTTGATCGGTGACGGACAATACCTGCGATTGCAAACGACCATTTCGCTGTGCTTCCGCAATGAGCTCATCCCGTAGGCGCCAATTCTCGCGACGCAGCGCTACATAGTCGAGCTCCTCAGGTCCCACAAGACGGCGAAGCCGGGAGAGTTCGGCCTGTTCGCTCGACACACCCGTTGGCACTTCGGACGTCCGTGCGGTCGGAGCCGTTGGCAGCTCCAGGGATTCATCGACGGACACCGGCAGGGAAACAGGCTGAATTACATCAGTCATAACGGGTCCGGAGCATAGCGGAACCCGGCCAAGTCTTCCCAGACATCCCCTACAGTCCCAACAGCCACCCAAGACCCGCGTCGCGCACCAGACGCTCAATAGCTCGGGTAATGGCCTCCAATTGATTGGTGAGCAACAGCACACCGAGGACTGCGAGGAACGCAGCCGATACAAACGTGATGACGCGCGAATGACGCCGTACCCACTCCAATGGGCCCGCAACCCGGCCCAAGAACAATCCGACCACCAAGAAACAAAGTCCCAGCCCGAGCGAATACGCCATCAACAGCAATCCGCCGTAAAGCGTCCGCCCCGACGTTGCCGCAACGGTGAGCACTGACCCGAGAAGCGGACCGATACACGGCGACCACCCAAAGGCAAACGCTGCTCCCGCGATAGGCGCAGCAAACCCGCCAAATCGGTCGCGGCGTGGATGAAACCGAAATTCACGATATGCACCGGGAGCAGCCAACAGCTGCGACCCGGCAAGGTAGGCCGCCAACGCCAGGACCACCGCGCCCGAAAGTCGGGTCAACAGCAATTGGTTTCGCACCAGCACTTCACTGAACGCAGTCGCCGTAAGTCCGAGCGCAACGAAAACCGCCGTAAATCCCAAGATAAACGCGCTCGTCGTCCGAACAACTACCCGCTGATCGTGCCGCTTTTGCTCGTTGAGCTCGCTCACCGAAAACCCGGTGACAACGCTGAGGTACGCCGGAACGAGCGGCAGCACGCACGGAGAAATAAACGACAGCACACCGCCGCCGAACGCAGCAATCAATGAAACACTGGAAGCAAGAACAACAGCCACGCACGCCAGATGCTAGGGCCCGTGCACCACAAGCGCCTAACGCAGGGGTGAAAGGACCCGCTTTCGCTGGTCTAGCGCCCGAGCCCCGGACCGTCGAAGTTGGAGCCGCCGAGATCCTCACGGGCACTCAGGAAATAGCGAACTTTTTGCTGCATCTCATGGGCCCGCACTGCGGTGAACCGAAACATCTCGGCTCGCGTTGGATCCCCCGCCGTAGCTGCCTCGCTCTCCAAAAGCCCGGCGCATCGCATAAAGCGGGAGAACAGTTCATTGACAAATGAAAAGTTCAGCTCGTTGGAAATTGACGGGACCTCATTCATGAGCTGCCACGCAAGCAGTCCCGCGTCCCACGCAGCGTGAACGTCACCGCGCGCCTCGAAATCTTGCGCTGCCTGCGCATAAAACCGCACTGCGTTTGGAAAGCGTCGGTGCTCAGTCTCAGCGACCGCCTCACGAAACGCTTCTTCGGGTTGCATTGCGGGAATACTCATGGGCACGCCTTCACGCGATCTGGACTGCGCCGCTATCGAACCGTTGGACGCTCGACACCGATGCCATCGAAGGCAAGTCGGGCCCGGCTGTCGGCAAGACCCGCCAACCCTTGGAGAAGGTTCTTACGCCCCGGGTCCCGATCGGCCAACGCCTGGTATGCGCGCGCCACGGACGAGTACACGCGGCTTGCTGCCATCGTGGAAGATTGCACCGCCTGTGGGTCTGCGTTCAGCGCGTTCGCGAGTGCATAACCGGTCGCGGCAAATAACTCGAGATCAGAATCGCTGAGTTCGGCCAAGACACCTCGCGCTGCAGCACGAGCAAGTTCGAACTGACCGTAGGCGCGCGAGAGATCGACCGTGTCGAGGTCCAGGCTCGCTTTGACCCCGGCCAGATAGCTACGGAGCTCGAGTTGCTGCCGCTCAGGATTGGGGTGCTCGGATGTCGACGGATCAATTGCGCTCATAGGCCCTCGCTTACACACTCGTCCATCATCTCGGCTACGGCGAGGAGATCAGCAGGGTTTTCTGGATCGCCCGCAAAAACCAGGGTGCGCGCCGATACCGGGAGGCTGGCGGCAACCCCTCCCGCATTTGGTCCGATGAGAACCAGGGCCGAGCCCGCCCGAGCGAGTGCCTCGGCCCAGGCCGGCCGGGCGGCATCCACGATGCAAGTTCGACCAACCATCGGCACGGAATTGTCACGCGTCATAGCTGCCACGCTACCCGGCGCGATCAGCGTATTCGAGCTCCGCCGCGCGCAACTCAATGAGGATCTCATCACCCACAAGTTCCTCACGGTCCAACAGTGCGTCACGTAACCGTTCCACTAAGTGGCGATGCGAGTTCAGCATGGCCCGCACCACCTCTCGATTCGTGCTGAGTAAGTCCTCGACCGCAGCGCGGCCCGCCTCATCACCAAGCACCCGGCCGACCAAACCCTGGGAAACCGGACCGCTCTCGATCGCCTCATAAGAAACGAGCGATGAACCCATTCCGAGTGCGCCAATCATCATCGCAGCAGTCCGCGTTGCCGCGGAAAGGTCACCCGATGGTCCAGTACCGGACTCCCCGAAGAACAGTTCCTCGGCAACCATTCCACCAAACGCAATCTGTATTCCGCTGAGCAATTCGCTACGAGATTTAGTGAAGCGCTCTTCGAGATCGGAATGCGCAAGCAAGCCGAGCGATTGACTCCGCTTGATGATCGAGAGCACCTCGAGCTTTCGGTCTGTGCCTACCAGGTATGCGACAACGGCGTGCCCTGCCTCGTGGGTTGCAATGACAACTTTCTCTTCTGGCGTGTATTCGACCGGCTGCTTCAAACCAATTTCTTCGGTCATCTTCGCCTGCTGGACGTCGCGCCAGGTCATTGCGTCTCGACCGCCCCGCAATGCCCATACAAGCGCTTCATCGAAGAGATGCTCAATCATGACCGGCGAATACCCAAACGTTATTGCGGCAAGCTGATCACGAAGATCCTCTTTTTCAAGCTCCTCGCTGTGCGATTTGCGCGCGAGGTAATAGTCGATGATTTCGCGTCGGCCGCTCCGGCTCGGAAGATCAAAGTGCAGCGATCGATCAAACCGGCCGGGGCGGAGCAGCGCAGGATCCAAATCTGCAGCACGGTTCGTTGCGCCAATAACGAGGACGTTTGATGCTGGAGCTGAGCGCTTCGAAATCTGTATCCGACGCGGCAACCACTGATTGATCAGATCGATCATGAGCCCTAAGAGCCGGCGCGTTCCGGTCGGTTGATCAAAGGACTGCATCTGCACCAGCAGCTCGTTCACAACACCGGTGATTCCCTCACGAGAGTCCGCACCCGAAACCGTGCGGGCAGAAAGCGCTCCGTCGGGAAACCCCGAAAATCGCATTCCGCTGCGCGCTCCGGCGATTGCATCGATTTCCTCGATGAAACCGATCGCACCGCCTTCCCGACGAGCTGCCTTTCGCAACGCTCGAAAATACGAACGCACCTTTCGATTGGTTTGCCCGTAATACATGGATTGGAATGCGCTCGCCGACACAAACAGGAACGGAACGCCAGCTTCGCGGGCCATCGCTTTGGCCATATACGTCTTGCCGGTTCCCGGCGGACCTTCAAATAAGAGCGCCCGACGCGGATTACCCCCCATGCGTTTGCGGAATGTTTCGTAAGCCAAGAACAAGTTCAACGACTTGATCACTTCTTCTTTGACGACACCAATACCGACAACGTCGTCAAACGTCACCGAGATTTCACTTGGCCGATAGATCATGTGTGGAGAACGCCCAGCGGCGACGAGCGGCAACAGCATCGATCCACCGAGCAACGCGATGAGCACGATCTGGGGAAGGTACTGACCGACACCGGACGGCAGGCTCGGAAAATGCCAGACAATGGGTAAGCCGTTTGCGACACGCGCCATGATCCAGGCGAAGACAATTGCGAGGACCACGGCGACTACCGCAAGCTTGCGGAGCCGTTTGCGCTCTCGAGCCTTGACGACGTCGGCGTGCCGGTCGGCGAGAACTTCACTCTCGCCCAATGGTCGGATGTCGTCCATGTCACTCCTCGATCGGCCTTTTGGTGGGGGTCGGCCAACGAAGGGACCTGGTGCCACTTTTGGAGCTACTCGGGGAAATGCACGGTGGGATTCGGGACCTCTACCCTGGGCCCATCGATACCCGCCTCTACCGTCTCGCTTCCGGGATCAGCGCCCTGCTCCTCCTCGCCGCATTCACGTTCTCGACCGGCGAGCTCATTGTGATGTGCCTTGTAGTCCAGCTTGCGATCCTGCTCGTTGCTCCCCTGCCGCATGTGCAGGCACGTTTGGCCAGGATCTCGAGTTGGCTCGGACGTCAACGAAATGACGAAGACCTGCGACCGCTGCGCTTTGCGACCATCATCAATACCGCGTTTGTCAGCATTGCCCTTGCGGCATGGTGGACCGGACTGTCCGGGTTGGCGTGGCTAGTCGTGCTCGCCTCGGCAAGCCTGGCGGCACTGCACAGCGTTACCGGAATCTGCATCGCTGGTGATGCCTATGCGCGGGCACACCGCGCTCGACGGGGGGAGTCCTAACGCGGTCGCAACGTTTGGGGAATTTCGCCGCGCTTGGGATTGCTCTGATCACGCTTGGAAAGAACCGGCTCGTTATTCGGCCAGGTAATCGCAAGTTCAGGGTCGTTCCACGCCACGCCGAGTTCATCCTCCGGGTTGTAGTACCCGTCGACCAAATACGTAATCGTCATGTCGGTCAGTGCATAGAACCCATGGGCAACGCCCGGCGGGATGTAGATCCCGCGATGATCCGGGCCGATTTCAAGCGTCATGCTGACACCGTCCGTGGGAGATGACACTCGCAAGTCGTGTAACGCGACGAACGCACGGCCGAACGGCACATACCAAAAATCGCTCTGAAACCGGTGATAGTGCAACCCAACGAGCGAACCGGCCTGCCGATCTGCCCGATTGGCCTGCACCATCGTCGGTGCATTGTCCGGGAGCCATTCCTGGCGAAAGGTCTCAACGAATACGCCCCGCTCGTCACCCCACACCTGCGGTTCGACGACGAGAACTCCAGCGATGGCGTTTGCAGCATGAATTGAAGGCACGAGGCATCCTTGCCGAACCGCAATGGCCAACGCAACCGATGCCGTCGCTAGGTCAAAAGGACCACCGCAAACAGCAGGAGAAACCCCGCGAGCGCAGCCCAGGTCGGACTGCCGACCGCACCAAAAATCGCAACAACCGCCACTCCGACGAATAGCGATTGTCGCAACAATGTCCGCCCGGACACCGGGCGCGGACTGAGTGCCCCGAAACAACGACATGGACGTTGCTCGCCACGGCTCCGAACCTGAGCAAGCGCGTAGAGATACACAACGAACAATCCGGCGGTTGCGAGCCCGGGCAATGGACCCGGCAGCGCTACCAAGAGCACCGCCAGCACCAATTCGAGTACCAGCAACATCGCACTCACGGCGCGACTCATCCGAGCCGGAATCCCGAGAACTTGCGCGTCGATCCCGCCCTGAAGCAACGCATGCGGCCGTGCCATCTTGGTCACGACCGCGAGGACGAGCACCCCGGCGAGCGCCCACCGTGCGCCATCAGCCCAATATGCAAACGTCATGCGTGAAACGTGCCGTACCCACCACGGTAGAACAGGAGGGGATCCCGAGCACTCAGCGTCCCGAGATCAATCACTCGACCGATCACAATGACGTGATCCCCGGCATCAACTTCGCGTTCGGGTACGCAGTCCACATACGCAAGTACCTCGTCGAGAATCGGCGCACCGGTCGCGGCGGACAACCGATACCCCGTGTGCGCAAAGCGATCGACACCAGACATCGCGAACCGCCGACAAAGGTCTTCTTGGTCTGCACCAAGCACGTTGACGCAGAACCCGCGTGCCGCACGAATGCGAGGCCAGGTTGCGGAGGCGTTTGCTGCACAGAACAGGACCAGCGGGGGATCCAGGGAGACCGAGGTAAATGCGTTCGCCGCGACCCCCAGGGGTTCCTCACCGTCCGTGGCAGTGACCACCGTAACGCCCGTGGCGAAATGACCAAGCGCGGCTCGAAACGAGGCCGGATCCGGAGTTGCCGGCATAGGTGTCGTCATCAACAACTCCTTTTAGGACCACACATTTCCAAAACATCGTAGGGTGCGCACTCACCATGACCATCATGCCCGAGACTCCCGAACCGCCTGCGCCAAGCTCGACGCCCGCCGAGAACGTCATCGAGTGCCGCTCGCTCTCCAAGGTTTTTCCAAGCCGTAGCGGTGCGCCAACGGTGACGGCCGTTGATGCACTCCAGCTCACCGTCCGGCGAGGGGAAATTTTCGGGTTACTCGGTCCAAACGGCGCGGGCAAGACCACCACAGTTGGAATGCTCACCACGCGGACCCGACCGACCGAGGGAACCGCGGCGATCGCAGGAATCGATGTGGGCAAACAGCCCAGTGTTGTGAAACAACTGATCGGGGTTGTTCCTCAGATGAACACCCTTGATCGGTCCCTCTCCGTGGCCGAGAACCTCTACTTCCACGGTCGCTACTTCGGCATGACCACCGCCGATGCACGGAACCGAACCAATGCACTCCTCGAACAATTTCGACTGAGCGATCGCGCCAACGCGGACACGATCACGTTGTCCGGAGGCATGGCGCAACGCTTAATGCTGGCGCGCGCAGTCATGCATCGACCGCAGGTGTTGTTCTTGGACGAACCGACCGCCGGCCTTGACCCGCAGAGTCGGATTGCGCTCTGGGAAGTCGTGCGCGAACTCCACGATGCCGGGCAGACGATCCTGCTCACCACCCACTACATGGAAGAAGCCGATCAACTCTGCGAACGGCTTGCGATCATGGATCACGGTCGCATCCTTGCGTGCGACACCCCCGATGCGCTCAAGCGCTCCGTTGGGGCGGAAACGGAGTTCATTCTTCATGCGACGGGGGACTTGAGCGCCCTCGCTCGCGGGTTGAGCGATGAACCCAACGTCACCCGGGCCCACGCGCTCGACGACACCGTCCGAGTATTTCTCGCCGGCGGGATTCACGGTGCCTTGCCGCGTTTGATCAACCGTGCGAACGACATGGGGTACACGATTACTGACGTTGCCACGATCGAACCGACGCTCGAGAGTGTCTTTATCGATCTCACCGGAAGGGATCTGCGCGAATGACTGCCATTGGACTCGCTCCGATTCGGTCGGGCGCCGCATGGAGCGCGTTTTTTGCGCTCTTGCGACGCGATGCCCGCGTGCTCTGGAAAACCAAAATCGTTTTTGCGTTGCGAACGATCATTCAGCCACTGCTCACCGTATTTGTCTTTGCCTACGTCTTTCCGAAAATCGGGCAAGGCATCGGCGGCGACAACGCAATGTTCGCGACATTGCTCGCTCCGGGACTCATTGCCGTGGCGCTGATCTTCCAAGGGATTCAGGCGGTCGCGCTGCCGTTGGTACAAGAGTTCGGCTACACACGCGAAATCGAAGATCGCGTGATGGCCCCGTTACCGATTTGGGCTATTGCGGTGGAGAAAATCACGTCGGGCGCAATCCAAGCGTTCCTTGCCGCATTGGTCGTCTTGCCGTTCGTGTATCTGATTCCGAGTTCACCGGTGCATCTGACATTTCACTGGTTGCAAGTTGTGACGGTTGTTCCCCTGGCATGCATCCTGGCCGGTGCGCTCGGACTGACCATCGGGACGCGGGTTGACGTTCGACAGGTACCACTGCTCTTTAGCGTCATCGTGGTGCCGATGACCTTTCTCGGATGTTCGTACTATCCCTGGCGCGCGCTGGAGGCCATCCGTTGGTTGCAGATCGCAGTCCTCATTAACCCGCTCGTCTACATGAGCGAAGGGCTTCGAATGAGCATGACCACCGTCCCGCACATGGCGACATGGGGTATCTATGTAGCGCTCGTCGGGTTTGTCACCGGGCTGAGTTGGCTGGGAATTACCGGGTTCCGTAGCCGAGTCGTGAGCTAAACGCGCGGCTCGTACGGTCGGCGCCGCGGCGCCAACGCGGCGCGGGTCGGGACCATCACGCGTCGCCGAAACGAAACGACTTCCTCGCCGCGCTGGTTGTACCCATGGGTCTCCACCGTGACCACTCCTCGGTCCGGCTTTGACTCAGAGGGCTTCACTGCGAGGACTTCGGTCTCAGCGTAAATCGTGTCGCCGTGAAACGTCGGCGCTTTGTGCAACAACGACTCCACCTCAAGGTTGGCAATCGCCGCGCCGCTGACATCAGGGACACTCATCCCGAGCACCAACGAATACACCAGGTTTCCCACCACAACGTTGCGGCCGAACTCTGACGACTGCTCCGCAAACCACGCGTCGGTGTGTAACGGATGGTGATTCATCGTGATCATGCAAAACAGGTGGTCGTCTGCCTCGGTGATCGTTTTACCGGGCCAATGCTTGTACACATCACCGACCACGAAGTCTTCAAGACACCGACCAAACGGGCGCTCATACTCGGCCATCGGAACCTCCTCCGCACGCGAGGCTAGGCCCTCTCGTTATACAAGCTCGGTTTTCGCGTGCATTTCGGGAACAATCGCCCGGCCAAGTAGGTTGTTAGGCCTCATGATGTGGCATACCGTCGCCGGATTCCGGCGTGACACCGAGAGTCTGAAAGGTAAACGCGTCCAACGCGAGTTGGTCCGGCGAATCCTGACGTTTGCCCGCCCGTATCGACGCATGATCGTGGGCTTTGTCGCGGCGGTGGTCTTTGCTGCAATCTTTGGGGCCGTTCCCCCGTTGCTGCTACGCCGACTCTTGGACGCCGGTCTGCCCAACGGTGATCGCCCAGGTGATCTCGGGGTGATCACGTGGATGGCGGTGCTGGCCGTGGTCGTAGCGGTAGCCGGTGCGGCATTGTCCTTGATTCAGCGCTGGTACTCAGCTCGCATCGGCGAGGGACTCATCTTTGATCTCCGGGTGGCGCTCTACGACCACGTCCAACGCCTACCGCTGGCGTTTTTCACGCGTACGCAAACCGGTGCGCTGATGAGCCGGCTCAACAACGATGTCATTGGCGCACAACAGGCGGTCACCGGCACACTCGGGAACGTCATATCGAATGTCATCACGCTCGTGGTGTTGCTCTCGGCGATGCTGGCCCTCGAATGGCGCCTCACAATCCTGACCTTGGTAGTACTCCCGGCATTTATTCTCCCGGCGCGCTATGTCGGACGAAAACTCCAAGGCGCAACCCGCGAGTCGATGGCCTTGAACGCGTCGATGAACGCGACTATCGCCGAACGTTTCAACGTCTCGGGAGCACTCATTGTCCAACTCTTTGGCCGCTTTCGCAACGAGCGTGACCAATTTGCTCAACGCGCTCGGCGCGTTGCCGACATCGGGATTCAAGCTGCGATGTATATGCGCGTCCTGTTTGCTGCGCTCGCGTTCGTCGCCGCGGTGGGAACTGCAGTCGTGTATTACGTGGGTGGACGACTCGCCATCGAGAACGTCATCACTGCCGGAACGGTTGCCGCATTTGTCTTGTACGTAACCCAGGTGTACCAACCGCTCACACAGCTCACGAATGCACGGGTGGACATCCTGACGACACTGGTGAGCTTTGAGCGCGTCTTTGAGATCCTGGATTTCCCGTCGATCATTACGGATGCTCCCGATGCCGTTGCACTCGAACGTCCTCGGGGTGCCGTCACCTTTGACCATGTATCGTTTCGCCATCCGCGGGCGTCCTTGGTATCCCTTGCTTCGCTCGAAGAAGGCGCCGTCGTTCCGGATGACTCCACTTCATGGATTTTGCGTGATGTCAGCTTCACGGTGTCCCCGGGCGAAACGGTGGCGTTGGTAGGTCCGTCCGGTGCCGGAAAAACCACTACGGCAATGTGCGTCCCGCGTATCCACGACGTCGTGGAGGGTGCAGTGCGCATCGATGACCACGATGTGCGATCGGTCACGCTCTCATCGCTTCGCAACGCGATCGGTGTTGTCACCCAAGACCCCCACCTCTTTCACGACACCATTGCGAACAACCTGCGCTACGCGAAACCCGACGCCACCGAGGCCGAAATGATTGAGGCGTGTACTCGCGCCCGAATCCATGAGCTCATTGCATCATTGCCCGAGGGCTACGAGACCGTTGTTGGGGAACGCGGCTACCGCTTGTCGGGCGGCGAAAAGCAGCGCGTGGCAATTGCGCGTGTCCTCCTAAAGAATCCTGCGATCGTGATCCTCGACGAAGCAACGAGCCATCTCGACACCGAGAGCGAAGCAGCAATTCAACGCGCACTCAATGCGGCCCTCGACGGCAGGAGCGCAATCGTGATTGCGCACCGGTTGTCCACGATTGTGAACGCAGATCGCATCTTGTGCATCAGTGACGGCCGGATCGTCGAGTCTGGAACCCATGAGGAGCTCATGCGGGCCGGCGGTCTCTACGCAGATTTGTACCGAACGCAGCTCGACACCGCCATAACGACCGAAGCTCCCTAACCCGCCGCCCTCGCGATGCCGCGCAATCGATTGCGACCGATACGCTACGGGTCACCCTCGGAGCCATTGTGACTTCTTCTTCCGCCCCCGACCTTCCCGAATCGAAGGCGAGCACCACGCATTCGCGCCCGCAACGAAGCCGAGCGGATCGTCGAGGCCGCCGGCGCAAGGTGCGCCGTATCGTTTCCACTGGTGCGCTCCTGGTCATCGCCGCATTGGTCGGACTGATCCTCTCGGACACCATTCGCGTTCCGGGCGCGCCTCGTGCCAACTGGACACGCTCGACGAGTCCTGGCGATACCCCCACAAACGTTGACCTTGAAACACGCCCTTTGAGCAGCACCACGCCTATGCGTCTCTGGATCGCAGGCGATTCCCTTGCCTACGTGCTTGGCCAACAGCTCGGTAAAGCCACGGGCGCAACCGGCGTCGTGAAACCAACCTATGACGCCCGGGTTTCCTCCGGGCTCACTTCACCTGCGTTTTTTAGCTGGCCCGAGCATGCAAAGAAAGAATTACAGCGTCTGAATCCGGAGTCCGTTGTTTTCGTCATTGGGGCAAATGACCTGGGGACCGTGGGCAGCAACGACTGGCAACAGCAGTACGGCAAGCGTGTCGATGAAATGCTCACGCTCCTCAACAACAATGATCGCCACATCTATTGGGTAAGTTCTCCATCGATGCGCAATAAAAGCCAGCACGAAGCTGCACGCAAACTCGCCGACTTCATGCGCACAAAACTCAATGGTGTACGTAATGCCGAATTCATTGACGCGTTTTCCCTCTTTTCGGACGATAAGGGTAAGTACCAGGATCGGCTTCCCAACGAACAAGGAACGCTCGAACTCGTCCGCACCGATGACGGAATCCACTTCAACACCGCCGGTGGCGATCGACTTGCGCGCGTCCTCTACCAGTTGATCGAACGCGACTGGCGTCTCGAGGACCAAGCCGTACCCGGTGTTCCCCAAGACACGGAGGAGACCACCGGCTGCTGTCGAACACCGACAGGTTCCTCGAATACGCAGTGGTTCACCGGACCAAACACCACCGTGAAGCGCTCCGGAGGCACTTCGGCCTCGTCGCCAACCACGACGACAACCACGTCGAGTACGACGGTCACGACAACGACCACCACAACATCGGCCGCAACGACGAGTACCACGACGGCCGGAACAACCACCACACGACCTGCGTCGACTTCGTCATCGGCAGTCACGACCACAAGCACCACGTAGCATCCCGATCGCAGTCTCACGACGACGCGCCGCTACGCTGGGCCGATGACTGCGAACGCCATCACCGCCGCAGAACAGGCGCTGGCCTGCGCCGGCGCAATCGTCGACGCGGCGACGCGACGTCTTGCCGCCACTGCAGTTCGCAGCAACAACGTCGATATCGACGGGCTGGACGCACAACAACTTCTTGCCTACGACCTCGCCCACGTTGCGAGCGCGATCGAAGCGGCGCACGCAATGCTGCGCTATGCCGCCTACGGCTCATTCGAAACTGATCTCGCCTGCGCGTTCATCGCCGACACCCTCGCGGATATCCAACACCGAGTAACTGGTCGCGAAGCCGCTTGGGGAATCGCCCCGGATGCACTTGCTCCGGCTCGTGCGTTTCTCGAGACCTACCGGGACCCGGCATGGCTCGCAGCGCTCGGAGATCGCGTTGCGACGGCAGGAACCGGTGCGGCGCACCTGGACGCGGACTTCGAACTTGCCCGCGAAACATTCCGACGCTTCGCACGCGATCGCATTCGCCCCGTTGCTGAGTCCATTCACCGCGAAGATCGCGACATACCCGAAACGATCATTGCGGGACTCGCCGAACTCGGAGGGTTTGCGTTGTCGGTTCCCGAGGAATTCGGGGGCTTTGCCGCCGGTGGTCCAGAGGATTACCTCGCCATGGTCATCGCAACCGAGGAACTGGCGTGGGGATCCCTTGGGGTCGGCGGCTCCCTCATCACCCGTCCCGAAATCGTGACACGCGCGCTAGTTGCCGGCGGGACGGAAACGCAAAAGCAGCGGTACCTCCCGCGCATTGCATCCGGTGAATTGATGTGCGGCATCATGGTTACCGAACCCGACTTCGGCTCTGACGTTGCCGGACTCACCGTAACTGCTACCGCCGTTGACGGGGGTTGGCGCATTAACGGCACCAAAACCTGGTGTACCTTCGCCGGCCGCGCCGACCTGTTGTTACTGCTTGCGCGAACTGATCCCGACCGTTCCCTTGGGCATCGCGGGCTTTCCCTATTCCTCATCGAGAAGCCCCCGGCCCCTGGCCATGCGTTCCGTTTCGAGTCGGAAGGCGGAACCATGGAGGGCCGGGCCATCGCAACGCTTGGATATCGCGGCATGCACTCCTTCGAAGTGGCATTCACCGATTGGTTCGTTCCCGCGGATCAGCTCGTGGGCGGGGAAAGCGGCCTTGGACGCGGCTTTTATCTGCAGATGGAGGGCTTCGAAAACGGGCGCCTCCAAACCGCAGCGCGTGCAGTTGGCCTCATGCAAGCAGCATTCGACGATGCGCTCGCGTACGCCAGCGGGCGCTCGATTTTTGGGCGGACCGAGTTCTCATACCAACTCAGCAAAGGGAAACTCGCGCGCATGGCAATGCTGATCGCGGCAGGAAGACAATTCTCGTACGCCGTCGCCCACAAGATGGCTGGCGGCCACGGCGCCCTCGAGGCATCGATGGTCAAAGCGTATGTCTGCCGCGCCGCAGAGTGGGTCACCCGAGAAGCAATGCAACTGCACGGCGGCATGGGCTACGCCGAGGAATACCTCGTTTCCCGTGCGTTTGTCGACGCACGCGTGCTGTCAATTTTTGAAGGAACCGATGAAGTGCTGTGTCTCCGCGTCATTGCGCGCCGACTCGTTGAGCAACACCTCGAGGGTTAACTGCGCCGCATTCCGGCGCGCTCGCCGCGTGCCACAAACTTCGTTGCCATCTTCCGGCTGGCTTCGTCGATCATCTCATCGCCGAACATCACCGCACCTGTTCCGTGCTCCTCAGTGGCAACGCGATATGCGTCCAGGATGGCGCACGCCCGTTCAAACTGCTCTTGTGTCGGTGTAAACGCCTCATTGATTACCGTGACCTGATCCGGATGCAGCGCCCACTTCCCGTCGAATCCCAAGGTTCGTGCGCGCATGGAGTACTCGCGTAGAGCGTCGAGTTCTCGAATCTTGAGAAACGGTCCGTCGATGACCTGCAATCCGTTGGCGCGGCCCGCCATCAGAATTTTGTTGAAAACGTAGTGAAAGTGGTCGCCGGGGTACTCGGGAATTTGGACGCCTCCGGTCAGCACCGGCATTTCCATAGAAGCAGCGAAGTCTGCCGGACCAAAAATGATTGCCTCGAGGCGCGGTGACGCTGCGCAGATCGCTTCGACATTGATCAAACCTTGTGCATTTTCGATCTGTGCTTCGATCCCCACACGTGTTGTCCGCCCGGTTGTTGCTTCGATCTGGGACAGCAGTAAGTCGAGGGCCCGCACCTCGTCGGCGGACTGCACCTTGGGAAGCATGATCTCGTCCAACCGCTCATTGGACGCTTCGACGATGTGGATGACGTCACGGTACGTCCACTTGGTGTCCCATGCGTTGACCCGCACGCAGAGCACCGCTTCGCCCCAGTCCTGCCCATTGATGGCGTTGACCACGTTGTCGCGTGCGGCTTCTTTTTCGGCGGGCGCTACGGAGTCCTCAAGATCCAAGAACACCATGTCCGCGCCCAGCCCCGGCGCCTTTTTGAGCATCTTTTGGCTTGAGCCCGGAACGGAAAGACAGGACCGACGCGGGAGATAGCGAGAGCGTTCAGACATGTCGTGAGGCTACCTGGCGACTGCTGCCATGCCTTGCATCGAGTTGACGCGGCTAGCGTCAACTCCGTGCAACTTGAGCCAATCGCCGACGGCGTGTACTTATGGGAAGGCGCCGGTAACGGCCCCGGCGACACAAACATGGGCGCAGTCGTCGACCCCGACGGAATCACTGTCATCGACACCGGAATGGTGCCTTCACAGTGGCGCCCCTTCGCCGAAGCGATCCGTAACCTGGAACTGCCCGTCCGCCGCATTGTGTTAACCAGCGCAGATATCTGGCATGTGGGTGGTACGCGCGCGTTCCCGAATGCCGGTGTTTATGCAACGAAAATCGTGAGTGATCTCCTCGATCAACCGTTGGCAATTGCGGCGTACTGCGCGTTCATGCCCGAACACGCTGGGGAATTCGCGGAACTCGCAGAATCCGGAACGCGTTCGGTCACCCATCTCATCGATGCTCCAGCAGTATTGACAGAACGCATTGAAGTCATTCCTGCTCCCGGCCACTCGTCTGGTGATTGCGTCGTACTGATCCCGGATACCGATGTCTGCTTTGCCGGATCGCTCCTGACGGTAGGAACGCGTCCGCTGTGCTTTGCCGGCAATCCGAGTGAGTGGGTCGAGACGCTCTCGGCAATTCGGGAGTTTGCAACTCGCTTCGTCCCCGGTCGCGGACCGCTTGGGACTCGCGCGGACGTTGATGCACTCCGCGCGTACCTCACTGCGTGCATTGGAGCGAATGGCGATCTCAACGCATTGATCGGTGGCCCGTGGGAGACGTGGACGCACGCGCGGTTCGATGCCGTGAACATTGAGTGCGCGCAACTCCGGCAGAACGGCACGGACGGACTGCCACCGACGATGTTGCGCTGGATTACTCCACCGTCGTAGTCGCGTTGCGCAACGTTTCGCGTAAAAACGTCTCCGCGCGCTCCATCGCAGTAGTCGCGTGTTGCGCGTGATACACGTCGGGTCGCATTTCGTTGGCGAACGCGTGCCCAGCGTCGGGATAGAGGTAGAACTCCGCATCGACTCCGTATCCGCGCAGTTCCTGTTCGAACGCACGTGCCTGGGCTGGCGTCGGACTCGTGTCGAGTTCTCCGTAGTGCCCCTGAATCCGAGCCCGCACCTGTGACCAATCCGGATGGGCACTCGGCCATGGCAACACGCCATAGAACGGCACGCAGGCCAAGAGATGATCCGGGTGTAACGCAGCAAGCCACAATGCGAGGCCTCCACCCATACAAAAACCCATCACGCCAACACCAGCGCCTTCGACGTCGGGGTGTTGCGTGAGGTATTCGACTGCACCGCGCATGTCTGCCGCAGCATGGTCAAGGTTGAGCTCCATCATGAGCTTCGCCGCGTCATCGGGCTCTCGGGCCATGATGCCGCGGTACAGGTCGGGAGCAAGGGCAACAAACCCGTGGCGGGCCAAGCGATCACAGACCCCACGAATCTGCTCATTGAGCCCCCACCACTCTTGAATGACAACGACTCCAGGACCGCGCCGTGCGCCGTGCTCAGGCAACGCAAGGTATCCCTGGCCGTTTGCGAACATCGCCAATTCGCCCATGGCGACACCTACCTTTCGTGGACGCGTGGTCAGATCTTGCGATGGTCCCAACTGGTGACCCGCTCAGGATGAATAACAACAAGCACGCGCTTGGCTCCCATTGCTTCGAGGTCGACTGCATCTGCGTCCTCGGAGAAATACTTCGCTCCCATCGCGTTCCCAAATTCCATGACGCGCGCTCGGTCTTCAATGATTTCCGCACGACCCGAGATGGACACGCCGTGAAGATCACCGTACGCCAGACCGGCCTCAGCCATAACGGTGCAGCGCGGGTCGCGTTGAAGGTTCACAACTTTTTGACTCTTTGCATACGTCCAGAACTGCACGGTGTCCCCGTCTCGCAGAAACCACATGGGCACCAAATGCGGAGTGCCATCCGAGTTGATCGACGCAACGTGGAGCGTGTGCGCTGCGTCAAGAAACGCCGCAATTTCGGCATCGGACATTCGGATGCGTTCCCGGACGTTTCCCATTAGGCCTCCTGTTGGATCGGACGGATCGTAGGTCTCCCAGCGCGCTAGCTTCTGACGTATGGCAAAGAACCCCGATCCCGAACTCAAGCTCGCCACGAACACCGGCGTCGTTCGTACGCTCGACGACTGGTCCACGATGTTTCATCTCGTGCTGGTGATCTTGCCGGATAGTCCCGAGGCAACCCAGTGGATTCCCGTCGCTGAACGCATCTTCGCCGTCCTGGGCGACGCAGACTGCCGCTGCGCGTATGTCATGCCCAGCACGCCGGCGATCGCTGACCGCGTCATCCGCGACACCCGGGCCATGGTCTTTGTGGATCCCGACAAAGAACTCGTTAAGGGTTTGGGCCTGACGCACCTGCCCGCATTTATCCACCTGCGCCAGGACACCTCAATGGCGGCAGCGGCGCAGGGCTGGGATTCCGAAGAGTGGCAGGCGGTCGCCCGCTCGATCGGAAACGCCATGTCGTGGTCGGTGCCCGAGATCGCGAACCGGGCAAATCCGCCCAAGACCATCGGATACCCAATCTCGTAGCGCGCCGCTCCAACGCGCGCCGCGTCACGCCGTAGAACGCCATACCTGCATTCGCTCCAATCTGCGCGAATGCCATGTTTAAGAAATTTCACCCAACCACTTGGCCGATCGTGCCCAGCGTCCTAGACTGACCTCTTGTACCAGCGGGCGGTACTGGGTCTTGCGACCGGGATGGTCCTATCCCCCGTGGCCATCAGCGGCCATTGCTAGCGTCTTATCGGCGAAGCGGCCCCGAGGAATTATGCGAAACCGTTGGCGTTCCATTCTCTGTATCAGTGCACTGCTCGCCGCCTTTCTTGGGCCTCTGGCCTCGTCGGCCGCTCCCATCGATGACGCTCGGGCGCAAGCAGCGCGCATCCAAGATCAAATCGATGCGAACGGAGCCCGTATCGGAGCCCTCGCGGAGCAGTTCAATGCTGCCCGTATCCGCCTCGAAACCGCTCAGGCCGCCGTCAAAGCCGCAGAGGCTGGCATCGCCGCCGCCCAAGCGCGAATGGAAAAGCTCCAAAGCGCCGTGAATCAGCGTGCCGCCCGCATTTATCGCGAGGCCGGAATCCCCGCAGCGACCGACGAATTCGACCCGGCACAACCCACTGAGCTCGGAGTCCGCTCGAAGTACGCCGAACTCGCCGCGCGCAGTGACGTTCAGGCTATCGATGAACTCGACTCGGTGCGCAGTCAACTCGCGCTACAACGAGCGCAACTTGAGCGGGCAAAGAACGACGCAGAAGCGGAAGCACAACAGATTGCTGCCCGCCGCCAAGAAATCGAGACCGCGAACGCCGAACAGACTCGCATCCTCGGTCAGGTGAAGGGTGAGATCGCTCGCCTTGTCGCCGAAGAAGAGGCCCGCCGACGCGCGGAAGAACAGCGCGCCCAACAGGCAGCCATTGCAGCAGCGGCAGCAGCAGCCGCCGCAAGTAGCAAGCCCGGTACCACGATCGAGTTCCCGAACGTTCCGCCGCCGTCTCCGAAGGCCGCAACTGCGATTGGGTTTGCTCGCGCCCAACTTGGAAAGCCATACGTCTATGCCGCGTCGGGACCGGATACCTACGACTGCTCCGGGCTAACGATGCGTGCCTGGGGTGCAGCCGGCGTCTCGATGCCGCACTACTCGGGATTCCAGTACAACATGTTCCCGAAAGTGCCCCTTGACCAGCTCCAACCCGGCGACCTCGTGTTTCGTGGCCCCGGCGGAAGCCAACACGTCGCGCTCTACATCGGTGGCGGCTTGGTGATCCATGCACCACAAACTGGCGACGTCGTCAAGATTGCGTCGATGGGTTCCGTCATGGGAGCCGTGCGTCCCGGCTAGGCCAGGTTCACTGACCCGACCTCCTGGGTAGTGGCACGTGCAGGAGGTCACCATGGCATTTACTCGTGAACCATTGCCGTACCCGCTCTCTGCACTTGAGCCGGTGATTAGCGAAGCAGCCCTCGGGGTGCACTTTGAACGGCATCACGGTGCGTACGTAGCGAATCTGAATCGTCTGACCGCAGACACCCCGTACGCAACCATGCCGTTGGAAACGGTCATCATCGAGTCGGCCAGTGGACCAATTTTCAACAATGCGGCGCAAGCATGGAATCACGCATTCTTCTGGAATTCGATGCACCCGGCGGGCGGCGGCCAACCGACGGGCGCACTCCACGATGCAATCGAAACTGCGTTTGGATCGTTTGACGCGTTTCGCCAAGCGATTCTCGAGACTGCGACCGGCGTATTCGGCTCGGGATGGACGTGGTGTATCCGGCACGCCGACGGCTCGATCGCGTTGGAGACCACGAGCAACGCCGACCTCCCCCTCGCCCATGGGCGCCACGCGTTGTTCGTGATCGATTGCTGGGAACACGCGTACTACATGGACTACCGCAACGAACGCGCAAGCTACGTCAACGCATGGCTCGACCAACTCCTGAATTGGGAGTTCGCCGCCGCAAACTACGTAGCACCGGTTCCGGCATTGCGAGCATGACACCGCGTCATGGCCGGTTCGTGCCACGATGCTCCGATCAGGAGGGTGTATGCGACTCGGTCTCAACCTCGGCTATCAGGATTGGGGATCTCGATTACCCGAATCGGTTGCGCTTGCGCAACGGGCTGAGCAATTGGGCTTCGACTCGGTTTGGACCGCCGAGGCATACGGGACCGACGCCGTCACTCCCCTGACCTGGCTCCTTGCACAGACCACAAGGCTCCGTGGCGGAACTGCCGTCATGCAGATGCCGGCACGTACTCCAGCCAATACTGCAATGACCGCGTACACCCTCGATGTGATGAGCAATGGCCGATTCCTCTGCGGCCTTGGACTCTCGGGACCACAAGTTGTTGAGGGCTGGCATGGCCAACCGTACGGCGCGCCCCTCGTCAAGACGCGCGAGTACGTCGAAATCCTGCGCACTATTTGGAAGCGCGAGACGCCCCTCGAACATCACGGAGCGCACTACGACATCCCGTATCGCGGTACCGATGCAACGGGGCTTGGCAAACCGCTCAAACTCATCGGATCGGCACGACCCGACATCCCGATCTACCTTGCCGCTATCGGCCCAAAAAACGTCGAGCTCACTGCCGAAATCGCAGACGGCTGGCTCCCTATCTTTTTTTCGCCAACCAAAATCGAATCCACCTACGGCCCGTCTCTTGCTGCAGGCTTCGCACGCGCAGGAGATAAGGACCTCAACCACGGCTTCGATTGTGCGCCGACCGTTACGGTAATCATTGGTGACGATGTCGCGGCCCTGCGCGCGTTCGTGAAGCCAATGCTGGCGCTATACATCGGTGGGATGGGTGCGCGCGGCAAGAACTTTTACAACGAACTTGCGGCGCGCATGGGATTCGAATCCGCGGCAGCCACCATTCAAGATCTGTACCTCGACGGCAAAAAAGCTGAAGCCGCGCACGCCGTGCCCGACGCACTCGTCGACGAGGTATCGCTCCTTGGACCGCGCGAACGCATAGCGGAACAGTTAGAACACTGGAAAGCAGCCGGCGTCGGAACGCTCATTCTTGGAACCGGACAACCCGAAGCGCTCGAGGTCATGGCCGAGCTGGTGCTTTAGACCATCACGTTCATCGCATCGGCGATACGCGCACCCAGTGCCGCATTGCCAGCGTAAGTAACCTCGGCGAATAACACATCCCGCGCGCCACGTCCTGTCGCAAGTTGGAAAAACGTTGCTTCGGTCATCGTGAGGGTGACTGTGGGCGCGTCACACGCCGCGAGAATCCCACGACCATCGCGCACAACAACTCCAAACACGCGTGATCCAAGGTCCCATTGCACTTGTGTACCCTCGGGCGCCGCCACCTCTCTGGCCACTACCTTGCCCATTCCGGATCGCAACTGCTGATAGGCGACGTCGGCTGCGATACCCGACCACGACTGCTCGAAGTTCAAGGCAAAACGAATGTCGTGTTCGTGCACCCACGAGTCAACCAAGCGAAACTCCAACAATCGATGGACGTCTCCGGTGCCAAACGGATTCCAGGCGGGAGCCGTAAATCCGTCTTCATCAAGTGCGCGAAGTTGCGAAAGCCGTTCGGAGGTGACGGAGCGGAATTCATTAAGAACGTCAGGACCGCGCCACGGCCGGTACCAATCGACCATGTCCTCCACGACGCGACCGAGGTCGTTGCGCACGTAGTCATAGTTGGCGGCATGATGTTCTGGCACTCGACGCCCGAGCAGCATCGCTTCGGTTGCTGCAATGTGCGCGACGACATCGTGGACCGTCCATCCCGGAAGTGCAGTTGCGGTCCGCCACTCGGCATCGGAGAGCGCCTCACCAATTTCGGCTATCGCCGCCCACGTCCCGGCCAAAGCATCAACAAGTTCCGGGTCCGTCGTCACGAACCGGGAGGTTACGACACCTCGGGATGAGCAACTGCAACTAGCTGGACGCGTTCGCCCACTTCCGCTCGCTCGATCGCAGCCAACGGCACGACCGAGGGCGTGTGTCGAACGCACCACGTCGCAACAAGTTCCTCGATGCGCTCTGGAGTACCACGCCGTGCGAGCAAGCGCACTTCGGATACTCCGGGAAGATCTTCGGCCAGCGCAGTAAACATCTCTATGGTGGCTGCATCCCGTTGCTCGGATATCAGCAACGCCGGAGCCCGCACTGCACGCACGCGCGCTCGAGGGGCGCGCGGCGCTTGCCCGAACACAGCAATTGCGCTGACATCGCTCGGGCTCGAACCTGCCGCAGCAATCGCCGCGCCCGCGAACGGACCAAGACCAATCGCCGCGACCGGCGCCCCAACATTGCGGGCCACAAAACTCACAGCCTCCGCAGCCCGAGACTGCAGCGTCCGCTCGGAGACCGGCGTGCGGCGCTTGCGTTCAAACGGGAGCACCAGCGAGATGTCGACAACCGCAAAGGATTCCGTTGCCAGCGCCAGGGCAATTCCCTGTCGGATCGAGGGCAGGCCATCGGCTGCACCACCGTGGAGAATCACCGCGGTGCGCCGCATGGTGAGCGCACCGCCGAGCTCAGCCGGCAGGATTAAATCCCCAACGGGGATTTCGAACACCTCATTACTGATCCCGAACACCGTAATCAGTCCTTTCGGAAGCTGGAAGTCTTGCCCATATGCCCGAAGAGAACAAGCCTTTTCTCCGAAGGTCCTTCGGTTAGTGGGCGAGTGCTCAAGAGCCGTTGCAGGTCCTCGGTCCGCAGAATGCCCACAACTGCCCGTCCCGACACCACCACTGCAATACCGCTCGGAGCGGCGAGGAGCGGCTCCAAGACATCCTCGACCGGAGCTTCGGGCGCAACCACTGGGATCGACGAGTCGGTCATTTCGCCGCAGAGGGTCTCCGGCGCTGCCGCCATAACCCCGCCTCGCGTAACGGCACCGCGGTAGCCGTCCGCGGCGAGTACCGGAAAGATGGACTGCAGGGAATGCATCACTAACGGGGCTACGTCCCGCGCGTGCTGATCTGCATGAAACGTGATCGGCACTTCAACAAATACATCGCGTACGTGCAACGGCGCGAGCTGGATGTGGATCAACGTCGCTCGCTCCTCGGCAGTGGCGCCGAAATACACGAACACACCAATCAAGATAAGCCACCAGTCCAGCAGCACTCCGACCACCATCATCGCGACGGCGAGCGCGCGCCCGATACGCGCCGCTTGTCGCGTTGCTGTCGCGCGATCGTGTTGACGTTCCAACATGGATCGCAATACGCGGCCACCGTCGAGAGGAAACGCGGGCAACAGATTGAAGCCCGCCAAAATCAAATTCATCCAGCCCAGGGCAACCAGCACCGAACCACCAAGTGCGAGAGTGCCCAACGGTTCGCCAAGCAACGCCGCCACCGCAATACTCGCCGTCCCAATTGCCAAACTCGTCAGTGGACCGGCGATCGATATCGCGAATTCGTCATTCCACTTTTCGGGCAACGCTTCTAACTTTGAGACGCCACCAATGGGCAACAGCAATATTTCGTGCACGGTGATCCCGCGCCGACGCGCCACGAGACTGTGTGCAAACTCGTGGACGATGACCGACCCGAAGAGCAGCCCAATCCATACGAGCACAGCAACTGTCCCCGGACCCCCGGACAACGATGCAAGCCATGCGACGAGCGCAACCAGAAATACAAAGGTGAGATGGATGCGCAGCTGGATGCCGCGAACCACCAATATCGGGAACGACCACTGCGTGGTTCGATGCGCTCGGCGCCGGTTCTCATCAGCCGAGTGCGTAACGGAAGGGCTCGCCGTCGCCATGCCCGCCTTGTACCCATAAATACCCGGGCCGGGCAATGATTCCCGCGTTGTGCCCAGAGGGGGAATCGAACCCCCACGCCCTCTCGGGCCGGCGGGTTTAAGCCGCCTGCGTCTGCCGTTCCGCCATCCGGGCCTCGGGCTCAGACGCTACCTCCCGCGCCCGCACGGCGGGATCGAACTTCGGCGATATGCCAACAGCATCCATGGCATTGCACAGCACTCCGCACAGGCGCTCCCGAGCCGGGCCGCGCAAGTCATTGGCGACCAAGACTCCCTCCACCATGTCGCCGACGATTGCTGCAAATGCTCGACCCGAAAGCCGGATCGCAATCACCGCGTGCCCGCTCCGAGCGCGCCGAATCGTGCGCATTGCTCCAGGACGCCGCGGCGGACTGCAAAACGCTGGGGGAACCAACCCGGCAGCTCGGGTCGCTGCCGTCAGCACGTGGACTGCTCGGGCGAACTGGATACTCATTGCGGTCATGGCAACAGGATGCCGGCTCCCAGTGACAGTTATCCGGTGGCGCTGCGATTGGGCATTGGTTGCGCCGCGGTTGTGCTGTGATTGAGCGCTCCGCCCAACGGGCACACCCCCCGACATGTACTGGATCGGAACCTGCGGTTGGGAGTATCCCCATTGGCGTGCGGTCCTCTATCCGTCGTCGCTTCCCCGCCGAGCGTGGCTGAGCCACTACTCCACGAAGTTCCCGGCAGTCGAAATCGACACCACGTTCTACGGCCTTCCCCACGAACCGGTGATACGACACTGGGCCGAACTCACCCCGCCAACGTTTCGTATGGCAATCAAAGCCAGTCGATACCTCACCCACGTACGGCATCTGCACGACCCCGACGCTCTCCGTCGACTGGCCGCGGCAATCGAGCCACTGGGACCACGGCGAGGCCCACTCCTGCTCCAACTCCCGGCAACTGCGCGCGCAGATCTCGACGCGCTTGCGCGGGTGCTTTCCGTCGCAAATGATCTGGCTTGGCCGGTGGTCCTCGAAGGTCGTCATCCGTCGTGGTTGACGAAGGAGTGCACTGCGGTGCTCTGTGCGTATAACGCAACCCAATGTTGGACGGGCTGGAGGGGTCGCGTGAGCCCGCAAAGTCCGGGTGCATCATGGGGTTACGTTCGCTTACACGCCGGAAGGGCACACCCGACCGGGGCGTACGGCCATCGCGCACTCGTGTCGTGGGCCGCGCGACTTGTCCATGCCTACGAACACGCAGCCGATGTCTACGTCATGTTCAATAACGATGCACACGGTTGCGCACCGCATAACGCGGCATTGCTCACACGTTTGGTACGCGATCTCGGAGGAGTCGTCGCTCCTGCATCAGCGAACGCCACCCTCATGGGTTAGGGCGCGAGGAAATTCGCAGTGAGTTCGGCGCTTCGCTCAAGCCATTCCTCTCGGGTGATGGCAAAGCGAATGTGGTCTTCCCACACGCCACGGATTTGCAGATACGCGAGGGCGGTGCCTTCATCACGGAGCCCCAGTTTTTCTGCCACGCGCCGGCTCGGCTGATTCCGCGGAACGATCGCCGCCTCAAGTCGGTGGAGACCAAGATCCTCGAAGGCATGGCGGATGATCAACACAACTCCTTCGGGCACATATCCGTGACCAGCCTGTGCTTCATCGACCCAGTACCCGATCGACGCAGATTGAAACGGCCCGCGTTGCACCGACCCCAAACTCACCTCGCCGATCAACATGCCATCGCGAAGAAACATCCCGAATCCATACGCCGCATCAAAATGCCGTTGACGATCCCAGGCCCCGCATCGCGAGCGGAATGCGTCAGGGTCAATTGCGGGATCGAGAAGCGCCGGGTCGGGAAGTGGTTCCCAGGGCTCGAGCCAATCGCGACTCCGCACCCGCACTTCCCGCCACCCCGGGAAGTCGACACTCGCCAGCGGACGCAGAACCACGCGTGGACCAATCAAGGGTTGCACGTCGATGCGCTGCGCCGTCATGGCTGCCATTTTGGTCGAGGGCGACCGCTCTGTCCACGAACTCGATCGAGGACGGATGGCGAGTAGGGTGCCGCCCGTGGATTTCGCAGAGCGCCTGGCATGGATCGACCTCGAAATGACCGGACTCGACGTCGAGCGCGACGTCATTGTCGAAATTGGAGTTCTGGTCACCGACAGCGACCTCAATATTCTCGATCCCGGTATCGACATCGTCATCCACCAATCTGACGAGGTGCTGGACGGCATGAATGAAGTGGTGCAAACCATGCACACCCGGTCCGGGTTACTCGAGGAGATTCGCGCCAGTACGACAACCCATGCGGCCGCAATGCGCGATGCGCTCTCATACATCCAGTCGTTTATCCCGAATGCCGCCGCGGCGCCGCTATGCGGTAACACGATCGGAATGGACCGCCGATTCCTCGCGAAGTATGCGCCCGAGATCGACCAGCACTTGCATTACCGCTGCATCGATGTCTCGTCGTTCAAGGAACTCTGCCGTCGCTGGTACCCCGAGGTATATAAGCGTCGCCCTGCGAAGTCCGAGGCGCATCGAGCAATTGACGACATTCGCGATTCGGTTGCGGAATTGGCGTTCTACCGAGCGGAACTCTTGCGTCCGCCTGCGTAGTTTACGAAGATGGTTACGCGACGCGCGCAGTGCGACGGAGCACCGGCGTCCAGGCGTGCAACAAGAATGCCAACTCGCTCGAGCACGCATCGCCCGCAGTAATTGCGCGAGCAATATCAGCGGCCGAGCGCGCAACCTTGGTTGGGACTGCGTGCGGTAGTTCGTACCCGGCACGACCGGCGACGAGCAGGACGGCTTGTGATGCCTGGTAAGCCGCGTGCGCCGCTTGACGAGAACACTGTGTGCGGCGCAGGTGGTTGTCAATCGCGATCATCGCGTGCCACGCGTCCACTTCGTCACCAACGGATCCGGCATCAAGGCCGGACGCAACCATCTCGAGATCATCGGCTTCGAGCGCTCCGAGAATGGTCGTAAATGTGACGAGGTCCATGTACGAGATGTCGGCCGGATTCGAGATTCCTGCAGGGAAATCTCGGAAATTGGGCGAAATGGGCCTCGCGCCTCGCCCGAGCGCATCCGTCAACCACGGTGCGTGCCCGCCCGCAATGGCCTGCACCCTCCGGCGGAGTCAAGCGGGAACAGCACCCCATACCATTGCCGGTCGCGGCGGGAACCCCGAACCAGCCCGACGATTACACCTGGGTGCTGAGCAACAGGCCATCCAAGAGGTCGCTCTCGGAATACACCAGGGAATCGAGCCCGTAGTGGCGAAAGACTGCAGCCAAGATCACGAGCCCGCCGACGATCACGTCAACTCGCCCGACCTCGAGTCCGGGATTGTGCCGTCGTTCCTCGGCAGATTCGGTAGCCAGCGTTCGAAAAATCTCCTCGACTGCCTCACGAGTGAGCGCAAATCCATGTATGCGCGCTCGCGAATACTGCATACATCCTTGTTCGATCATCGCAACACTGGCGATCGTGCCCGCAACGCCGATCGCCGTTCGCGCGGTACGAGCACGCGGCATTACCCGATCGACATCCGCAAGAAGATCGCGGACATACCCCACGGCATTCGACAGTTCTTCCGGCAGCGGAGGATCGGAGTGCAAGAACATCTCAGTGATCCGTACGCATCCAACATCAAGCGATATGGACTGTTCGGGCGTCGAAACACCAACGACAAGTTCGGTCGAACCGCCACCAATGTCCACCACAAGATACGGTGCAGGGTACGTAGAAACCAACGTGTCACCAGTGGCACCGGTAAAAGCCAACGCTGCCTCCGCGTCACCGCTGAGTATCTCGGGATTACACCCCGCGGTCACAGCAATCTGATCTAACAACTTGTCCCGGTCCGTCGCGTCACGCACCGCACTTGTCGTGACAACCCGAGCAATTACCGCATCGAGAGCCAGTGCCTGCGCACAGAATTCGGTCACTGCGTCCAGTGTTCGTTGCACCGCAGTCGGCTGCAATCTGTGCGTGTCATGTACGCCTTCACCAAGACGAGTGACGCGCACCAGTCGCTCCAGCGGCTCGAACATTCCGCTGTCGCTATCGGATTGTGCGACCAGTAAGCGAACGGAATTCGTTCCGATATCGATCACCGCACGTCGACTCATGGATGTACCCGATCGTCGTCAGCTCCAGACGCCACAAGGCGATCCGCGACCCACGCTCCGACCGGATCGTCGTCGCCGGCAAGGAACGCTGCGTAGTGCGCGTGCAGACACTTCACCCCGATGCGGGTGCCCCCCACGCCCCCAAACGGACGAGGTCCGGTGTATCCCTCGGGGACTTCCGCATTGCGGGCCGCCGCATGCCGAGCGTGCGCTTCGGCAATGCGATCGGGGTCGATTGCCAGCTCTGCAGCGCGGACTCCTCCCGCTGCTTCCAGCGCACTCACCAACCGCAACAACTCGGGCTCAACCAGCCAGAATCGGGTGGGCATTGGCGTTCCATCGTCCATGAACGGAGCATTTCGCAACACCGCAGGTGCACCGGATGCATTACGCACGACCACCTCGCACTCGGCACGAGGAGCCCGCCCAAGCACCGCAGTCAGCGCATCACGATCGCGATTAGAGAGCGGCATGGTCGGAGTGTAAACAGCGTCGAGATACCGGCATACGAAGCGCCGCTACCCCGCAGCGCGCGTTGTTGTCGTTCGCGCCGTTGTCGTTGTCGTACCGCCGGATTTGGTACCGCCTGTCTTCGTCGTTGTAGTCACAACCACAGCTTTGGTGGTCGTTGTTGTCGGTGGACGGGTCGTCGTTGTGGTGGGGGCATAGGTAATCGGCGGCGTGCCCTCGGGCGCCTGAGTTACGACGTATGCGGTTTCTCCGGGTCGAACCAAGTGGAACCGCGCTCGCGCCAGACGCTCGATTTCGGCGTCGGTGTTCAAGCGATCTGCAGTAGCGGTCAGTCGCGCATTTTCCACTCGAAGCACCTGCACTTCGCCCGCAACCCGTGATGCCTCTCGCCGCTGCGCCGCGATGGCCTGCAACGGGAAGAAGAGCACGAAAACCAGACCGATCAGCGTGACGGACCCCAACACGAGCCGCAATACGACCCGACGTTGGCGTGGCGTCAGCGAACGATTAGCGCGACCGCTCACTTGCGGCTCCAATGGCAGCAGCTCCCAAATATACGGCTTGCGCTTGGAGCTCTTCTTCAATGCGCAGCAGTTGGTTGTACTTGGCCACGCGATCGCTGCGCGCCGGGGCGCCCGTTTTGATCTGTCCACAGTTTGTCGCGATCGCCAAGTCGGCAATTGTGATGTCTTCGGTTTCGCCGCTGCGATGAGACATCACACATGCGTAGGCGTTTCGGGTTGCGAGCGCCATCGTGTCGAGCGTTTCGGTGAGAGTACCGATTTGATTTACCTTGATCAGAATGGCATTTGCTACTTCATCATCGATCCCACGCTGCAGCCGTCCGGCATTGGTGACAAATACATCGTCGCCGATCAATTGAATCTGATCGCCGAGCTGATCCGTTAACGCACTCCACCCGACCCAGTCGTCTTCGGCACACCCATCCTCAATCGAGAGAATCGGATAATCAGCGACCAGCCGGGCGAGCACGTCGACGAACGCTTCCGGCTTGTACGACATGCCAACCCCGGCCATGCGGTACTCGCCATCAGAAAAGAACTCGGTAGAAGCAACGTCGAGCGCTAGGGCAATTTCTTGCCCGGGGCGATATCCGGCGCGTTCGATCGCAGTAAGCAACAAGTCGAGCGCTGCCTCCGTACCTGCAAGATTGGGCGCAAAGCCACCCTCGTCACCAAGCGCAGTCGCAAGGCCGCGCTCGTGCAACAGTGCGCGCAACGCGTGATACGTCTCAGTGCCCCACCGCAACGCCTCGGAGAATGACACGGCGCCAACCGGAACGAGCATGAATTCCTGAAAGTCCACATTGCTGGTCGCATGGGCGCCACCGTTGAGCACATTCATCAGCGGCACCGGCAGTACATGAGCATTCGGTCCGCCAATGTACCGATAAAACGGAAGCCCCAGTTCTTCTGCCGCCGCTTTCGCCGTTGCCAACGAGACACCAAGCAACGCGTTTGCTCCCAGCCGACCCTTGTTCTCTGTTCCGTCAAGATCGCATAGGAGCATGTCGAGGTCGCGTTGGTCGGCGGCGTCGAGCCCAAGCACGGCATTACGGATTTCGCCGTTGATGTTGCTGACGGCCTGAAGCACCCCTTTGCCACCGAAACGCGAACCGCCATCGCGCAACTCGACTGCTTCGTGGGCACCAGTACTTGCTCCGCTGGGCACCGCCGCCCGGCCGAAGGCGCCACTCTCCAGCAGCACATCGACTTCGACGGTGGGGTTGCCTCGTGAATCAAGGATCTCGCGCGCAGCAAGGTCACTAATGGTGGTCATCGCCATCCTCACGTTTGGGGTGCGGCCAGATTACCCGCCGAAGAATCGTCAGGCTCGGCAACTACGGATGCGGTTCGCTCCTTGGCCCGAGTACGGCCAGGCGTAGTGCAGATGCAAACTGTTCACGCGTGAATCGCTCAGTCGCCAACGCTCGAAGCCCGTCAGAAGCTGCGTTCCAACAGCCTTTGTCGTCGACGAGCGCCCGGGTTCGTTCGGCAAGTTGCTCCGGGGTTTCTGCAACCAATAACCGAGCGAGTTCGCCATCGAGCCCAATGCCTTCTGCGCCCACCGCGGTCGTAACAAAGGGCGTGCCGCACGCGGCCGCGTCGACAAATCGAAGCTTGATCCCCGCGCCAACCAGCATCGGGCACAACAAGACCAGTCGACTCGCGATATACGCGCGAAAATCCGGCACGGGACCAACCACCCGAACGTCGGGGCCGGCAAGTCCCAAAACATTTTCTGGTGGACACGCTCCCGAAATCTCGAGCGGCATACCGAGCAGCGGCTGCACCTTGCGCGCCGCGAGAATTGCCCCCTCGGAATTTGGTCCATGAGGTCCCGCTCGAAAACCGCCAAAGTACGCAACAGCGTTGCGCGCGTCTCGGGGAACGAAGGGGGGTACGACTTCCGGGAAATAGCTGGCGATGCCGACCGGTAGCGCGGGGCGAATCGAACGCACGAAATCTTGTTCCGCTTGCCCGACACAAAGCACTGCATCTGCCCAAAAGGCTGCAGCTCGTTCGAGTTCCCGCAGCGTTCGCGCCATGACCGCAAATCGATCGCGTTCATCACCGACTCGGAGCTGCGCTTCGCGCTCCATCCGAAGATGAAACAAACTCTCAAAGTCATACACTTTGCGAGCCTGGGGCTGATACCGATCAATGATTCCTGCCGCCCACTCGAAGTTCTCTGGTCGGGCAACAACCACGACATCGGCATCATTGGCCCGCGCGGCGAGCGCGTATGCCGGCGGTTCGTCTACCGGCGTGATGCCCATCTGAACCAAGGCTGCCTGATACCGGTCGCTGTCGTTACGCTCGGAGGCGAACCATGTCACCTTGGCGAACGGAAACTCGCTCAGGAGGCGTCCGATGAGCGCCGAACGCGGATCCCCTGCACCACGATCGGATTCGGCGAAACGGGTTTCCACCACGAAGATTTGCATGATGCACCCTATTTCGACTGACGATGCCAGCGCGCAGCAACATCGGCGGGATCGATATCACTACCGAGGGATTCTGCAAACGCAGTGAGTTCTGCACGCGTCGCGTCATTCCAGCTCCGCAGCGCAGACTCGGCATCGACGCCCTGAGCACGAGCCCACTGCACCAGGTACGCGCCGAGCTCGCCCGCAACCTCTGCGGGCGCCATGGCACTGTCGCGCGTAAGTCGATTCGCAATCGTGGTAAACGTAGGGACCAGCGCACTTGGAGATACCCCGTATCCTTCGGCCTTGCGAAGAAGCGCATCGGCAAACTGCAGCGCAGGTAATGCGCTCGGGATGTCGGCAAATACGGAAGCGTCGCCGCGCTCAGCCCGCTTCAGTGCGTTCCAGTTCGCCACAACTTCTTCCGAAGTCGTAGCGATCACATCGCCAAAAACATGTGGGTGCCTCCGTACAAGTTTGTCCCGGATCGCAGCGGCAACATCATCGAACGTGAACGCACCATGCTCCTGACCAATGGTCGCGTGAAACACCACTTGGTACAGCACATCACCCAGTTCGGAGACCAGATCGGCACACGCGCCGATGACCTCTCCATCTGCTGTCGCGTCGAGCGGGAGCGCCGCGATCGCGTCGACCGCTTCGTAGGCTTCCTCAATCAAATACTTCGCCAGGGATTGATGGGTTTGCTCAGCATCCCAGGGACACCCTCCAGGCGCACGAAGGGTCGCGGCCACTTCGAGCAGCTCGTTGAGGGACGAGGTCCGCCTTCCGAGATCGACGAACACCGCAGTGAGGTGATCCGGAGTGCACGCACGATCAAGTTCCGCAAGGGGCACGGTTGCCACCAATGCATCCGTAAGTCCCAACCGTTGGAGCACCGTCACCGGAACGTCTGCATCGAGGCGCTCCAGGAGCGCCAGCTTCACATCGGAGGCGACAAACGCATCATCGACTTGTGCAATCAGCGCAGGGCCGGAAGCGTCGGCGAGCTCGTCGGTAATCCGATGGGCGTCCAGCACGCGCCCGCGATCCATCGCGTCAATTCCTACCTGCGCCCACGCCATATCTGCGAAGGAAAGGCCGGGAACGATCTCCACCTCGATCTGCTCGAGCGCGCATCGCTCGAGCAGCAGCGTCACGGTGCGCTCCGCAAGGACCGGACTACCGGGAACTGCATAGGCGATCCGCTTGTGCTCGACGGCAGCCACACACAGGGCCTCCACGATGGCGCGGTAGACGGCGTCAAACGTTGGTTCACGCTCGTAGATTTTGTCGAACGACAAAAGATCCAGGCCATGCGCGCGCAGCTCGGTCACCGCCGGATGGCGCGCAGTCCGGACATAGGCAGCTGCACACGTGACGAGCGCACGGCGCGCCGCCGGGAGCATGTACTCCGTGCCCGCCGGGCCCAAGCCGACGACAATGATCTTTGGCTGTGCCTCGCCGGTCATCCGTCGATGCGCACGACCGCAATAGCGATAGCCCGGTCGTCCGACAACTCGACACGGTGCGCCTCGCGAAGTTCGTTCGCCACCACGTCGACCTCTTTCGCCAACGTCTCTGCCATCACCATGGCTTCGTGCACGTCGAGCGCGTCTCGAACGTCTGCATGACCATGGGTGTCAACGAGCAACCGGATTCGATCCGACACATCCAGTTGTTCCTCGCGACGCACTTGGTTCACGAGCCGCACGATGTCGCGTGCCAAACCTTCTTGCTCGAGCTCGGGCGTAACCGTGAGGTCCAGGCGTACAAGTCGCCGACCACCGGCAAGCACTGCCGTCGATGCCGGATCATGCGCGTCGAGACGGCGCACAAATTCTCCGGTTCCGAACTGGTGATCTGCGACCGTCAGCGTGTCGGTTGGAGCATCGTACGAGTACTCACCGTGCTTGATCGCACCAAGCACCAGCGGTGCAGCGCCGCGGAGCTTCGGTCCTACGACTTTGAGATCCACCTCAAACCGTTCTGCACCCAACGCGTCGGCGTCAACAAATCGGACCTGGCGCACGTTCACCCCGTCCGCAATGAGTGCCGCAAGCGTTTCGACGTGATCGAGACCGGCCAGCTCGATACTGAGCAGCGGAAGGCGATTACGACGCTGATTGGCTTTTCGGATCGCTGACGCGGCGGAACACACGGCGCGCACGTCGTCCATCTGCCGGACGAGCGCGTCATCTGCGGGCAGCGCATTTTCGGACGGCCAATCCGTGAGGTGCACACTGCCCTCGCCGGTTAACCCACGGTAGACCGTCTCGGTCAGCAGGGGCAGGAGCGGGGCCACGACCTGACACAGCGTGACCAACACAGTGTGCAGGACGTTGATTGGTTCAGCTTCACCGGCCCAAAACCGATCGCGCGAGCGACGGATGTACCAGTTGTTCAGCGAATCAAGAAACTCTGCGATCTCGGCACACGTTCCGGAGAGATCGAACGTATCCATCCGCGCGGTGGCATTGGTCACGAGGGCGCGGGTCTTGGCCAAGATGTAGCGGTCCAGGACATTCGCGTCGGCAGCAATCGTGCCAAGCATTTCGCCTTGAAGGCCTTCGGCGTTCGCATAGGTCGTGAGAAACAGATACGCGTTCCAGATCGGAAGGAGGATCTGGCGAACCGCTTCTTCCATCGGCCGCTGGTCCGCCACCATGTCGCCGCCGCGTACCGCCGCGGAGGACAACAATGCCCACCGCATCGCGTCCGACCCCAAGGTGTCGAACACCTCGATGGGATCCGGGTAGTTCTTGAGGCGCTTCGAAAGCTTTTGCCCATCGTTGCCCAGCAATACGCCGTGCACCAAACACGTCTGAAATGCCGGTCGATCAAAGAGCGCGGTGGCCAACACATGCAACGTGTAGAACCAACCCCGCGTCTGCCCGATGTATTCGACGATGAAATCGCCGGGAAAGTGCGTGTCGAACCACTCGCGGTTTTCGAATGGATAGTGCACCTGTGCAAACGGCATGGAGCCCGACTCAAACCAGCAGTCGAGCACGTCTTCGACGCGACGCATCATCGACTGTCCAGTCGGATCATCCGGGTTCGGACGCGTCAATGCGTCGATGCCCGGGCGATGCAGATCGTCGAGACGCACGCCAAAGTCACGCTCGAGCGCTTCGATGCTCCCGTACACATCTGTACGCGGATACTGCGGGTTATCGCTCTTCCAAACCGGTATCGGCGAGCCCCAGAATCGGTTGCGACTGATCGACCAGTCGCGGGCGTTTTCGATCCACTTACCAAACGCGCCATCGCGCACATGATCGGGAACCCAGGTGATCTGTTGGTTCAACTCGACCATGCGATCTTTGATCGCGGTGACGTTGACGAACCACGATGATACGGCCTTGTAAATGAGTGGAGTATCTGTGCGCCAGCAATGGGGATAGCTGTGGTCGTAGGACTCCTGACGAACAACGTGTCCCAGTGCGCCCAGCGCCTTGATGATCGGCCCGTTCGCTTCGAACACCTGGGTTCCGACGTAGTCGGGAACTTCCGTGGTGAAACAACCGCGCTCGTCAACGGGACACACCACGCTGATACCGGCCTCAGCGCACACCCGCTGGTCGTCCTCGCCGAAACCGGGCGCCATGTGCACTGCCCCGGTTCCATCTTCTGCCGTGACGAAATCACCCGGGATCACTCGGAATGCATTCGCGGTGTCCGCAAAGTACGGGAACAACGGTTCGTAGGTCTGGCCAACGAGCTCGCTTCCGGAAATGGTTTCGACTTCCGTGGCGTTGGCGAGCTCTTTGCGGTAGCGCGCAACTGCCTCGGTGCCGATGACGTAGCGCTCACCATCGTCTTCGAAGACGGTGTAACGCACGTCCGGGTTGACGGCGATCGCCAAGTTGGAGGGCAACGTCCACGGAGTCGTCGTCCACACCAGCAAGCGCATTCCGTTGGCCAACCCAAACCATACGGTGACCGCGCGATCCTGACGATTGCGATACGAATTGTCGAGACGCGTCTCAAAGTTCGAGAGCGGGGTTTCGCACTCCCAGCAGTACGGAAGGACGCGAAAGCCCTCGTACACCAGTCCTTTGTCGTACAAGGTCGCAAATGCCCACATGACGCTCTCCATAAAGGAGGTGTCCATGGTCTTGTAGTCGTGTTCCATGTCGACCCAGCGCGCTTGACGCCGGACGTAATCCGCCCACACGTCGGCGGTGGTCCCCACGAGCGAGCGACAGTGTTCGTTGAAACGATCAACTCCCAGCTCAAGAATCGCGTTGCGGCCGCTCACACCAAGCGCCTGTTCCGACGCCATCTCGACCGGCAGTCCGTGGCAGTCCCAACCGAAACGCCGATCGACCCGAAATCCGCGCATCGTCTTGTAGCGAGGCACCGCATCCTTTACGAACCCGGTCAGCAAGTGTCCGTAGTGCGGCAATCCATTGGCAAACGGCGGGCCGTCGTAAAACACGAACTCGGGTGACCCGGCACGCCGGTCCAGCGAGGCCGCAAAGACATCGTCGGTTACCCAACGATCGACGACCTCTCGCTCCAGCGCAGGAAACGAGGGATGAGGGTTCGGAACCGGGTACGTCACGGCGGCACAGGCTAGTAACTCCCCCGTCCTGCATGCCGAGGCGCGAGCCGCGACTTAGCGGCCGAGCAGGCTCGAGGCAGTATCAGACGACGATGTGGGCTGGGTGCGGATGCGCGGTCCACCCGCCTGGTCGGCACCGACCACTTGAAAACCGGTGTCAGTGACGACGAGCTTCCCGAATCGCGAGTTCACTGCAGCGGGTTGTGATTGGAGTTGATCGAGCATGTAGGCGTTGAGATCCTCGCCGGCTTTGGCCTCCATCGCCGCTTTCGTCTCGACCACCAGCGATTCCTGCGTCATCGCAACGACCTCGATGACGTGCACTCCGAACTGCGTCGTCGCAATGCCACGACCGCCAATGGGCAGTGAGGCGACGACGGTCTCGAACGCTTCGACGAACGTCTTGGGCTCGTAGCATCCGAGCAAGCCGCCGACTGCAGCCGAACCTTTATCCAACGACACCTTGGCCGCGACTGCCGCAAAGTCTGCGCCCGCGGCGAGCTGTGCCGCAATCTGGTCCGCCTCTGTCCGGGTCTGAACCAAAATGTGACGAACCACCTTCTTCGAGGCACAGGCACCGGTCAGCTCTGCTTCATGCGCGCGGAAGTATGTGGCAACGTCTTGAGCTTGCACAGCCCGAAGTGCGGCTTCATCGCGAGCTTGCCGAGTCGCCAACTCCACTTGGAACCACACCGGGAATCCCGCAAACACGGATGCACCGCTTGCGTCGGTACCAAAGCCGGCGTTCAACGCTGCACTCGCTCGCTCAATTGCGGCGTTAGATACTGCGATATTGCGCGCATCGATAAAGCGCTGAATGAGCAGCGAGCGCATATCGAGCGTGGTCCAGCGCGCAACGAACGATTGCCAACGCGCTTGCTGATCGGGATCCGAGAGATCTTGTGCACCAATCGACTCAAGAAACGCCGCATTCCCGCGCAGCGCGTTGAGCTCGCGCTGCATTGCTGCGGTGGAAACGTGGGATGCGCCCACTTGGATTGCCGGACCACCGCCCGCGTTGCGACCGCAAGCAGCTAATCCCAGAATCGCAGTTACAACGACGAGGGCAAGACGAGTCGGCTTCACAGGAATCGGATGCTAGCGGCCCGACGTCGCCGGGCTGGAGGCGGTTGAGGGGGATGGTTCGGAACCGCTCATGGTCGCCGGCGTGGACCTTGGGGTGGAAGTCGTCGAAGTGCTCGGCGGTGTGATCGTCAACCCACCCTGGGTCGTGACGGTTCCCCACCGCGGATCAACGGTGATGGTCGCACTTGCGATCTGCTCATCAAGCCACGCGCTGAATTTCTGGCCGCCCACGCGCTGGCGCAACGCCCGGACCGTTTTCGACGCAGTGGTTGCAGTCAGCGTCTCGACCCGAATGATGTGAAACCCATATTCGGTTTGGACGGGGCCGCTGGTTTCGCCGGCGCCAAGGGCAAGCATCGCTTGCTCAAAGGGCGCAACGTATCTTCCGGTCTCAACGCAGCCGAGGAATCCCCCGTCACCCTGCGATCCGGGATCCGTGGAGCGGTCAATTGCGAGCTGTTCGAACGCAGCCCCCGTTCCGAGCGCAGCTGTGACTGCGTCCGCATCTTCTCGGGTCTTCACCAAGATGTGCCGCACCACCTTGCCACTCGGGCAGTACTCGGCGGCAGCGGCACTGTTTGCCGCAAACCACGCTGCATCGTTGGCATAACCATCTTCTGCGGTAAACGATTCAATCAGTGCCTCCACGCGCGCTTGCCGTTCGACGAGCAATGTCTGAAACCACTTTGGAAAGGCCTCAAGCACTGCAAGCGAACCCAGCTGCTCGGCCGAATGAGCCTTTGCCGTCGAACGACTTTCTTCGGAAATGGTGAGTTTCCGCCGTGCAAATTCTTGATCCACCGGAATTTGCTCTATGTCTGCCGCAAGCCATTGGGCAGCGAGCCGGGGATTGATTTTCCCATCGGTTGCCACCGAATACCCCTTTTGCGTCGCAGCCTCCGCAAGCTTCTTATTGTTTTTCAATGCGTCCAGCTCACGCGTAAACGACGCGTTCGAAATCGTGGTCCCATTGAAAGTGGCAGCAGCGCCCGGCGTGCTGCTGCAGGCTGCGATACCCAGCGCCATCGGAAGAACCAGAATTTGCACGATTCGTCGCACCGCGCTCCCTTCGAGTGGCGCAGTCTTGCCGATGAATCGCTACCCGTCAGGTCGCGTCGGGGTAGAACTCCATGAGCACGTTCCGAACGGCGCTGGCCGCATCCGCAGGGGCAACCGCCAACGGGACCACGAGATCGCCGTCAGGTTTAGCTACGGCACTGGGCGCCAACCGCTTCAAGCGCACTTGCTGGGATGCAGTCAGTGGCTGCGCGCGCAACCGTGCAGAATTCTTCATTACGGTCACCATGGTCACCCCGACGCGGAGACACTCGACTCGAAGTCGCGCAATGTCGAGCAGCGCGGCAGCTTCTGGGGGGAGCGGGCCGTAGCGGTCGGCCCATTCGGCCTCGATATCGTCGACGTCGGCCGGCGTAGTCACGGCTGCGAGCCGTCGGTAGGCCTCCATCCGCACGTCATCGCGACTGACGTAGTCGCGCGGCAAGTTGGCAGTAACAGGAACGTCAATGGTGACCTCAACGGGACGCGTCGCAACGTTGCCCATCAACTCACCGACCGCCTCAGTAACCATCTCGCAATACAGATCGAACCCAACTGCAGCGATGTGACCGGACTGCGTCTCGCCCAGCAAGTTCCCGGCGCCGCGAATTTCGAGGTCGCGCATGGCGATCTTGAACCCCGAGCCGAGGTCGGTGAAATCGCCGATCGTCTTGAGTCGCTCGTAGGCCTCTTCGGTGAGCTTTTGATCCGGTGGGTAGAAGAGGTAGGCATACGCGCGCTGCCCTCGGCGCCCAACTCGACCGCGCAGCTGATACAGCTGCGCCAACCCCAACCGATCCGCACGGTCGACGATGAGCGTGTTCACGCTCGGCATATCGATGCCGCTCTCGACGATCGTGGTGCACACTAAGACGTCATATTGCTTTTCCCAAAAATCAACGACAACGCGCTCCAACGCACCTTCGTCCATCTGGCCATGCGCCACCGCAATGCGTGCCTCGGGTACCAAATTGCGTAATTGATCGACGACATGCTCGATGTCTTGCACCCGGTTGTGCACGAAGAACACCTGCCCCTCGCGGAGCAACTCGCGTCGAATCGCTTCAGCAACTGCACGGTCGTCGTACGCGTCGACGTAGGTCAAAATCGGCTGGCGCTCCTCTGGGGGAGTATTCACCAGGGACATGTCCCGAATTCCCGTGAGGGACATCTCGAGCGTGCGCGGAATGGGCGTAGCGGACAAGGTGAGCACGTCGACATCCGCCTTCATTGCCTTGATGCGCTCTTTATGCGTGACCCCAAACCGCTGCTCTTCGTCGACAACAAGAAGTCCGAGGTTCTTGAACTTCACGTCCTCGGAGAGCAACCGGTGCGTTCCGATCACAACATCGACCGCGCCCGTCGCCACATCACGCAGTACTGCGCGTTGCTCTTTCGCCGACAAGAACCGCGACAAGACCTCGACCCGAACGGGGTAGTTCGCAAACCGGTCGCGGAATGTTTGACCGTGCTGCGATGCCAACAGCGTCGTCGGGACCAGGATTGCTACCTGCGTTCCGTCCTGGACCGCCTTGAAGGTGGCGCGCACCGCAACCTCGGTCTTGCCGAATCCGACGTCGCCGCACACCAAGCGATCCATCGGATTCGCCCGTTCCATGTCGGCCTTCGTGTCGAGGATTGCTTGCAGTTGATCCGGCGTTTCGACATACGGGAATGCATCTTCGACTTCGTGCTGCCAGGGCGTATCCGCGGCAAACGCATGTCCAGAGGTTGCAAGGCGCCGGCGATACAACACGACAAGTTCCTGAGCGATTTCCGTGACGGCGCTCTTGACGCGCGCCCGCGTCTTTTGGAAGTCCGCGCCTCCTAAACGGTGCAACGACGGCGCTTCGCCTCCGGTGTACTTGCGGACCGTTCCCACCTGATCGGTCGGCACGTACAACTTGTCGTCACCCTTGTAGGCCAAGAGCAAGTAGTCGCGCTCGACACCGCCCATCGAACGCGAGACCATGCCCTCGTAGCGACCCACGCCATGGTGGTGATGGACGACGTAATCGCCCGGACGCAGATCGTCGTAGAAGTCCACCGAGCGCTTGGCACCGCGCGCTTTTCGGTGCGTGCGCCGACGGCCCGTGAGATCTGCCTCAGCAATGACGGCGATTTGCTCCGTGGGAAGCACTGCACCCACGCGCAACGGGGCAACCACAATGTGGACTCCCGGACGCGCCAGCATTGGCGCTTCGAGTTGCGCGACGACCGGAACCACAAGACCCTCAGTTGCGAGAATGTCTGCAATACGCGCAGCCGACCCGCGTCCATCTGCAGCAATCACGACTCGCGCGCCGTTTTCACGAAGTGCATTGATGCGCGCCACGATTGCGTGCGTATCTCCTGCGACCGGATCGAACCGCGACGCAACAAGCTGCGCAGTATCCGGTCCCTCGGGAGTCGAAACCACCGTGACCACCCGCGCCGTGACGTGCGCCAACAGCCGATCGAACGGCAGCGAGAGACGCGGCAACCCCTCGGCGGAAACATCCCATGTCCCTGCTAACGCTCCGGCAAGGTCGATTTCCTCAGCGAGCAGATCCTCGACGCGGTCTCGCATGCGTCGTGGATCTACCAGCAACACCAAGCCATCGTCGCCAACCAAATCTGCGAGCAGATGCTCTCCGACACCGGACGGATTACGTGGTTGATCGTCGCAGAGCCACGGCAGCCATGACTCCATGCCATCAAACGTTTCGCCGTCTGCCAAGCGCTGCCACTGCGCTTGTCCCCACGGTTCGCTCCCAATGAGTCGATCTGCGCGCTCTCGCACCTCTTTGGTCGCGAGCAGCTCCCGCGCCGGATAAATCGTGAGCCGGTCGATGTTCTGCACCGATCGTTGGTCAGTGATCGCGAACGTCGTGAGGCGATCGATCTCGTCTCCCCAGAGATCGATACGGACGGGATGCTCCGCGTCCGAGGGATACACGTCAATGATCGATCCACGCACTGCAAACTCACCGCGTGCTTCAACCTGATACTCGCGGCGATACCCAAATGCTGCGAGCTCGGCAATGAATGCATCGCGATCGAGCGTTGCGCGGTTTGCTAATTCAATAGGTTCTAGGTCTTCGACATGCGGGCTGAGACGTTGCACCAACGCGCGAGCCGGAGCGACAACCACCCGCGGTGCTGCGTTGCCACCAACCCGGAGACGGTGCATAACTCGCATTCGCCGCCCCATCGTCTCGGTTGCCGGGGATACGCGCTCAAACGGCAACGTCTCCCACGCAGGAAAGAGCTCGACCCGATCGGGGCCCAGGAGGCTCGCAAGATCTCCGGCCAGATGGTCGGCTTCGTCGCGGGTGGGCACGGCAACAAGGATCGGAAACCGCCGTGATCGATCGGCCATGGCAGCAATCGTGAGCGCTCGCGCGACATCCGGGATCGCGACGACCGGGTGCGCTGCGGTGAGTGCCGCGTGAACAACGCTCGAATCCTCGAGCGCCGGTACGAGTGGAGCGAGCGGAGCGTCAGTTACTTCCACGAACTTCGTTGTATCGGTTCATCGCCACATCAATACCTTCGCGCACGATGCACTCCACGGCGTCCGCACACCGCTCCAGGGCCTCGTCCATCGCCGCGCGCTCCTGCTTTCCGAATCGCGCAAGCACATGGTTGGCACCCTGTTCTTTGGATACGGGTTTTCCAATACCGATACGCGCCCGCAAGAACGCATCGGTCTTGCAATGCGCCACGATCGAACGCAAGCCGTTGTGCCCGGCAAGTCCTCCGCCCACCTTGAGTCGGACCACGCCGGTCGGGAGGTCGAGCTCGTCATGGACAATCAACAGTCGCTCGGGGGTTGCGCCATAGCGGCGCATGAGCGGTTGCACCGCTTCCCCGGATTCGTTCATGAACGTCATCGGGATCGCGAGCGCGATTCGAGCATCACCGACCCGCACCTCATCAACCAGCGCGCGCTCGTTCCCCTTGCGCAGACGTGCGCCGTAACGTTTAGCGAGAAGTTCGATGGCGTCGGTTCCGACGTTGTGGCGTGTGTGCGCGTACTCGGAGCCGGGATTACCCAATCCGACAACGAGCAAATCGGCAGCCGTCCCCGTGCGCTCGCGCGTCGGCGCGCGCCCCACGAGTTAGCTCTCGGTGCTCGGTGCTGCTTCGCCTTCGGCCGGCGCGCCTTCTTCGGCACCCAGTCCGCGCGGAACACCAACGACGGCCGCCAGTTCGCCAGGCTCATCGGTGATCGTGACGCCCGTCGGCGCAACGATGTCGCTCACGTGGAGCTGACCGCTGAGCTTCAAGGACGACACATCTGCCTCGATGACCGTCGGAATGTCGGCCGGCTTGGCTTCGATCGAAAGCGTGAACAGCATCTGCTCGAGTCGACCGCCGTCCTTGACGCCTTCGGGTTCGCCCACCAAGTGCAGCGGAACCTCGGCAGCGACCGCGATGTCGACGTCGACCTGAATGAAATCTACGTGCTGAATGTTGTGACGCACCGGGTGTCGCTGAATCTGACGGGCAAGGGTAGTGAGCGCTTTGCCATCCACGGAGAGCGAGATCAGCGTGTTGCCGCCCGACGCCGTGTGCAAGATCCGCTCAAGCTCGCGCTCGGGAACAGTGATCGCGGTCGTCTGCGTGCCAAGTCCGTACACCACTGCAGGGATACGCCCCTCGCGGCGCGTCCGACCAGCGTCGGCGGATCCGCGTCCGCTGCGGGTCTGAGCTTCAAGTACTGCGTCAGCCATGGAAGGCTCCTTTCCGGCCCGCCATTCTGGGGGATCTGAGGCCTCGGCCGCCAGTTGATAGCCGATCAGGCCGCTCCCAGCCCCAGGGCAGCCCGATTACTGGTTGTCGCCGCGGAAGATTTCGCTGACGGACAGGTCCTCGAAGACGGCATCGAGCGCATCGGCGATCACTGGTGCAATCGAAAGTACCGTCAGGTTCGAGAAGCGGTGGTCGTCCGGCACCGGCAACGTGTTCGTGACAACGACCTCGCGAGCCGGGGCACTCGAGAGACGCTCAACGGCCGGACCGGAAAGCACTGCGTGCGTCGCGGCGATGAATACTTCCGCCGCGCCGCGATCCATGAGCAGCTTGGAAGCGCTCGTGACAGTTCCGGCAGTGTCGATCATGTCGTCCACCAACACACACGTGCGGCCTTCGACCTCACCGACGACCTCGGTTGCTTCGGCCACGTTATGCGTGCCACGAGGGCGACGCTTATCGATGAACGCGAGGTCGGCCGAGATATCAAAGTTCGCAAAGTTATTCGCGAATCGACGCGCCAACTTGCCACCACCGGCATCGGGGGATACCACCACAACCTCGTTGGATACACGCTCAGCGAGATACTCGGAAAGCAGCGGCACTGCAGTCAGGTGGTCGACTGGCATGTCAAAGAACCCTTGAAGCTGTCCGGTGTGTAGGTCGACCGTCACGACGCGATCTACACCGGCGACGGTGAACATGTCGGCAATCAAGCGTGCGGTGATGGGTTCGCGTGACTCTGCTTTGCGATCTTGGCGCGCGTATCCATAAAACGGAATGACAGCAGTGATCCGCTTTGCTGACGCGCGCTTCGCCGCGTCCACCATGATGAGCTGCTCCATGATGCGTTCATTTACAGGGTCACAATGCGACTGAATGATGAACACGTCCGTGCCACGGATGCTCTCAGTGAAACGGCAATACAGCTCACCGTTAGAAAATGTGGAGAGGACGACGTCCCCAAGCGGCTCTTTAAGGCATTCGGCGATTTCGCGTGAAAGCTCGGTGTTCCCCCGGCCGGCACACAGCAGCATCCTCTTCTTGGCGACCAGTTCCACGCGTATGGCTCCTTTACCCCGAGAGGCAATGTTTGCACGTCACCACTCGGCTTGTCGCTGGGGTTATCTGACACCCCGACGAAGCGCTCAGGGCCGGTTGCGTTCGGCCCAGCCCTCTTCGATTTCGGCGGGGACACCCTTGGCGAGCGCCCCAGGCGGGACGTCTCGAGTAACGACTGCGCCGGCGCCGGTGTAGGCACCATCACCGATCGTGACCGGCGCCCGCAGCACCGTGTGCACCCCAGTGCGTACGTCAGCACCGATGACTGTGCGGTGCTTGAGCACACCGTCATAGTTCGCGGTCACCGTTCCGGCACCAATATTGCTCCGAGGGCCGATCTGAGCGTCACCGATGTATGACAGGTGCGGCACCTTGGCGCCATCACCGATGATTGCATTCTTGAGCTCGACGAACGAACCGATGTGCGCGCCGACCCCCACGACGGATCCTGGGCGCAGCGAAGCAAACGGTCCGACGGTCGCGCTCGCACCAATCGTCGACTCGATCGCGTTCGACTGACGAACAACAGCTCCCACCGCAACGGTGGTGTCGATCAGCCGGCAGTCCGGGCCGATGACTGCACCCGATTCGATCGCAGTTGTTCCCTCGAGCATGACCCCCGGCAGTAACCGAACATCCGAAGCCAGGGTGACCGACGCGTCAATGTAGGTGTGCTCCGGATCGGTCATCGAAACTCCCGAGCGCATCCACGCAGTATTGATACGCGCCCGCACCACCCGCTCCGCCTCAGCCAACTGAGCCCGATCGTTTACTCCCATAACCTCAATGGCATCGCGTACAACCACCGCATTGACGTGATGCCCCGCGTTCCGCAACACCGCAATTGCATCGGTAAGGTACAGCTCGCCCTGCGCGTTTTCGGGCGTCAGGCGCCGGAGAGCCGGCGCAAGCAGCGTGCGCCGAAAGCAGTACACCGAGGTATTGATCTCGGTCGATGCACGCTCCTCCGCACTCGCATCTTTGTGCTCAACAATGGCGCGCACTTCGCCGCGTTCGTCGCGAACAACCCGACCATAGCCATCCGGATCCGAAATGTTTGCGGTGAGCACTGTGGCGGTATCACCGTGCGCGTCGATAAGTGCAGCAAACGTCTCCGACGTCACCAGTGGGGTATCTCCGGGGAGCACGAGCACGTCATCATCAGACTCGAGCTCGTCGGCAAACAGCGCGAGTGCCGTGCGAACCGCGTCACCGGTTCCGAGTCGCACGCTCTGCTCGACGCACTCGATCGGAATACCGAGTGTCGATTCTGCTTGGACTGCTTTGGTGACCTCCTGGCCACCGTGCCCGACGACAACAACAATGCGGGTGAGCGGCAACGCGCGCAGTGAATCCAGCACCCACAGAAGCATCGGACGCCCACAGATTGGGTGGAGCACTTTGGGGAGTTCCGACCGCATGCGGGTTCCCTCTCCCGCGGCGAGCACGATTGCCGCAAGTGGGCGTTCACGGTCCATCACTGCACTCCTCGGACAGTTGAGCTCGGGGGCGAGGTTTCGAACCTCGACTTGGGACTCCAAAGGACCCCGTGCTGC